>DKKJ01000421.1:0-18377 GCA_002455175.1 Opitutaceae bacterium UBA6669 | reverse complement strand
CTCATAAAGAGCGAGGTCTTCCCGTCCATGGTGGCGCGTCGTAGCATGAGCACACCGGCCGCTTGGGCCATGCATTCAAGTTGGAGCACGCCCGGCATCACGGGATTATTGGGAAAATGTCCCTGGAAGAACGGCTCGNNCGGTCGATCATCACAAAGGGATAGCGATGGGGAAGAGCCTCGAGAATGCGACGGATATCCAAGGAATCCTCGTGCGCTTTGACGATCGGACCCGCTTCGGCTGAGGCTTTTTTCTTACCGCTCGGCTTGAGTGATAACTGACGTCGATCAAAGAGGGCTTTGGTGATGTCGGCGTTGAGCTGATGGCCGGGGCAAGTGGCGACGATATGTGCTTTCAGCGGAACTCCGAGCAAAACGATATCACCGACAATATCCAAAATCTTGTGACGGACAAACTCGTCTTTGAAGCGCAGCGGCTCCTTGGAGAGAATCGTCCCGCCTTTGATGACGATGGCTGAGTCGAGACTGCCTCCTCGAATCTTGCCGAGCTTCAAAAGCTCTTCGATGTCCTCGTAGATGGTGAACGTCCGGGCGGCCGCGATCTGCGCGATGTAGGTTTCCGGATCAATTTCGATCGAAAGGTGCTGCGTGTGGTACCCACGGTCATCACTCGACGTGCACGTAATTTTGAGGCCGTCGTAGGGAAGGGCGATAATGGAGCGATTTCCCTTCATCACGGACACCGGTGCATCGAGGGTGTAGTAAACCCGGTCTTTGTCTTGTTCGATCGGTTCCCCTTCGAGGATCAAATTGACGAACGGACGGGCGGAACCGTCCATGATAGGCGGCTCAGAGGCGTCCATCTCGATCAGCACGTTGTCGATTCCACAGCCGTGCAAGGCGCTGAGCACATGCTCCACCAGATGAATCTTGGCGTGGCCTTCCTGGACAGTGGTGTTGCGCACCAAATCGCCCACCGATTCAATCTTTGGCTTGATCTCCGGCTGCCCGTGTAAGTCGGTGCGTTTAAAGACCAACCCATGATTGGCGGGAGCGGGTTTGAAGGTGAGTTGCACGGGGTTGCCCGTGTGCAGGCCTGTGCCGTGGATAGTGACGGCGCGCGCGAGGGTGCGTTGTTTCATAGCGAATTTGCGAGAGTGACCGAGTCAGCCTTTGGAGCGCAAGCGCGGAGGAAGATAACTCTGGAAAGCGCGACGGAGAGAGATCTGAGGCCCTCGTCCCATGCCGGAGCCTTGACACCCCAGAGGTCAGCCGGTTAATCCCTAACCTTTACTGTAATTGTTTCCGTTCCTTTAATTCGATCCGTACCGCCCATGCCCGCAGCCAACGATATTCGCAAAGGCCAAGTCATCAAATTTAATGGCGAACCCCATCTTGTGATGGAAACGCAGCACCGTACTCCGGGCAATCTGCGCGCCTTTGTGCAAATCAAGATGCGCAATCTGCGTTACGGTAAAGCCCTCGACCAACGCTTTGCCTCGACCGAAGCCATCGAAGTGCTGCCGACGGATCGCCGCACCCTTGAATTCAGCTATGCGGATCGCGAGACCTATGCTTTCATTGATCCGGAGGCCTTCGATCAAATCGAGCTGAGCGAGTCCACGCTAGGTGATGTGAAGAACTACCTCACCGCGGGCGGTAAGGTGGACGTCCTTTTTGTCGATGAGAAAGCCCTCTCCGTCGANNGTAAAAGGCGACACCGCCAGCAATGTGCAGAAGCCAGCCAAGCTGGAAACCGGTCTGATCGTCCAGGTGCCTCTCTTCATCAAGGAAGGTGAAGTCATTCGCGTGAGCACAGCGGATGGCACCTATTTGGGGCGCGCTTAATCAGCCGGCAAATCCATCACGATTTCCTCAAACCCGCATCTAGGTGCGGGTTTTTTTGTGGCTGGGNNTGATCAGCCAGACAACGGGCTCTCTCGGCCCGGGAACGTGACATCTTCCTGTTGGAACGATCGCTCATTTAACGCCGTAAATAAAAAGGCCGACCTGATAAGGTCGGCCTTGAGAACGAAATGACGAAAGATCGCTTAAGCGACGCGTTCCACCACCAACGGCGGTGGGGTAGGACGCTTGGGAGCAAGACGGTAAGCGTCTTTGAAGTAGTTCAATGCCTGCTCGAGTTTTGATTCATCGTTGTAGTGAATCATCATGAGCGGCTCGCCCTGCTTCACCTGTGTGCCCACCTTGCGGATTTCCGAGACCCCGACCGAATAATCAATCTTATCGGCGGGCGTAGCGCGTCCCGCACCCAGCAGATGAACGCCGTGTGCGATCATGGCGGCATTGATGGTATGAACGTATCCACGTTTCGGAGCGGGAAGCTTCCGGATGTGACGGGCCTGGGTGAATTTCTCTGGATGATCGATGTAGGCAGTGTCGCCGCCTTGGGCTTTGACCAGCTCCTTGAGCTTTTCCAAAGCGGTGCCGTCGGTCAGATGGCGTTCGACTGTTTGCTTCGCGGAAAGCGTCGAGCCGGCCACACCGGCGAGGCGGACGATTTCCATACCGAGTTTAAGGACGAGTTCCTTGATGTCCTCTGGGCCACCGCCTTTGAGGATCTGGATGGCTTCCTTGATTTCCAAGGCAGTCCCAACGGCATCACCCAAAGGTTGGTTCATGTCCGTGACCAAAGCGACGCAGCGGCGCTTCATCGAGCGTCCTACGCGGGTCATGGAGCGGGCCAACTGCTTGGCTTGCTCGAGGTCCTTGATGAAGGATCCATTGCCCCACTTGACGTCGATGACGAGGCCTTCGGAGCCTTCGGCCAGCTTTTTGGACAAGACCGACCCGGTGATCAGCGGTAGGCTGGGGATCGTACCCGTTTCCTTGCGCAAGTCGTAGAGTTTGGCGTCCGCTGGAGCCAGATCGTCAGACTGGCCCACGATGGCACCATTGATGCGAGCGAGCTGGCTGACGAATTGGTCGTTGGAAAGATGGGTTTTGAATCCGGGGATCGAGGAAAGCTTATCTAAGGTGTTGATCACGTAGTCGTGCTCCACGCCGCACATCATCGGGACCACCACACCAGCGGCCATCGCCAATGGAACCAACACGAGAGAGGTTTTGTCGCCGATCCCGCCGGTCGCAAATTTATCAATCTTGGGTTTAGCGATTCCCGACAAATCAATGACCTCACCCGACAACATCATTTCTTCCGTCAAATCCGCGGTTTCTTGCGCGGACATCCCCTGGAAGTAAATCGCCATCGCCAGCGCGGCGAGTTGGTGTTGCGGCATTTCGCCGTCCAAGGTGCTATCGATGAGGTAGCGAACTTCATCTTTCGTGAACTCGCCACCATCGCGCTTCTTTTCGATCAGAAACTCAAAGGTTGGCTTGATAAACCTCCGGGGAGGAATGTTGCGTTTCGTCATTGTGCGGTGTGAATAACTCGTCGCGGCCCGTGAGCCGGAAAAGTTTACGAGCAAACCCACCGTGCTTGTTTTGTCGAGCCTGAAGTGGCCCGGAAGCGGGACGTTTTGTCACTCCCGACCGTGGAGGGCCACCGAGATCTCACTTGCCGGACCGGGCGCGGGCGACTGTGCTGTTGCCATGCATGTCTCCTTCCAGATCGCTGCTGACTTGAGTGCTGCGCTCTCCCAGGCCGCCGGATCCGCTGGCCTGGACGCTGCGAGTTTTTCGCCCGAAGTGCGCACGGCTGATCCTCGCAATGGCGATTTCCAAGCCAATGGTGTGCTGGGGTATGCGAAGGCGCGGAAGGCTAATCCGCGTGCGGTAGCCGAGCAAGTGGTGGGCGCGCTTTCTCCGTCGATTAAGGAGGGTTTTGATATCTCGGTGGCGGGGCCGGGCTTCATGNNGGCTTCATTAACTTTCGACTCAAACCCGCTTCCTTGCTGTCGTGGCTGAGTCGGTACGGCACGGTTGAGCACCTCAAAGAAGGCGCAGCGGGATTTTATCGGGGACTGCGCTACGTGGTGGACTTCAGCTCACCGAACACGGCAAAGCAATTGCACGTTGGGCATGTGCGCGGGATGGTGATCGGAGAGGCGATTTGCCGGCTGTTGGCATTTTGCGGCGCGGAAGTCATTCGCGACAATCATATCGGAGATTGGGGTACCCAGTTCGGGAAGCTCATTTGGGGCTACAAACATCTCCGGAATGACGCCGCGTTGGCCGTTGATCCATTGGAGGAGCTAGAGCGGATTTATAAAGCGGCAGATGCAGCAACCAAAGAAAACCCNNTCGGCCACCTTGGAGGCGGCACGGGCAGAGTTGGTAAAACTGCAGGCGGGAGATCCTGAGAACCGAGGCCTTTGGGAAAAAATCAATGCCATCAGCTCGGGCGCCTTCGAGGAAATCTACCGCACCCTCGACATCCACTTCGACCACCAGTTGGGCGAAAGCTTTTACAACGATCGGCTCCCACAAGTTTACCAAGAGCTTCAGGACACTCGTCTGGCTGAAGAATCGCAAGGAGCTCTGGTGGTATTTCACCCGGAGCATCCTCGCTTCAAAACTCAGCCCTTCATAATCCGGAAGTCTGATGGTGCCTCCAACTACGCCTCCACGGATCTCGCGACGATGCTGTATCGGGTGGAGCACTTCCAGGCCGATGCCATTGTAATCCTCACCGATGCCCGTNNTCATCACTTTGAGCAGCTTTGGCTGACGACCCAGAAGTGGTTTGCTGCCAAGGGAGTAAGGCTGCCGCGGTTTGAGCACGTCTCCTTCGGGTCTATTTTGGGTGAGGACGGCAAGGCGATCAAGACCCGCTCGGGCGATCCGATTAAGCTCAAAGCGTTGCTGGCCGAAGCGGAAGAGCGGGCATTGGCCATCGTAACGGAGAAGTCGCCGGAGCTACGTGAATCCGAGCGGAAGGAAATTGCCCGTGCCGTGGGAGTGGGGGCGGTGCGCTACGCAGATCTGTCGCAGAATCGGAGCAGCGACTATGTGTTTTCTTGGGAAAAAATTCTCTCCTTCGAAGGCAATACCGCACCGTACCTTCTCTACGCGGTCTCGCGAGTGCGCTCGATATTCCGGAAACTGGGAGTTGAGCACGATGATGCCACGCTGTACGCTGCGGCGAGTGCGCCGGAAACCGAGACGGAGATGGCATTGGCTCGAAAACTAGTGGGGTTTGCCAGCGCGCTCGAGCTGACGACGGCGCAGCTGCGTCCGCACTTTCTGTGCACCTACCTCTACGAACTTGCTGGAGCATTCAGCGCGTTCTACACAGTCGACAAAGTCATTGTCGACGATCCGGCAGTCAAAGCCCGCCGTCTCCTTCTCTGCGCTCGTACTCTGCTCATTTTGGAGGCAGGGTTAAAGCTGCTGGGTTTGCGAACACTCCAGCGCATGTAGTTTCCCGAAGTTCGGGATGCGCTGTTCTGTCGCGATGGATTGAGAGGTGGTTGCGTTTAGCGACGCAATCACCCAAGGATTTATTCCCTTTGAAGTTGGTTTAAAACAACCTTGCCGCGTGGGAAGCTTCTCGGCAGCGTCCGCGTCGACCCATGGCCACTCAGGAGTTTTACATTCGGGCCGCTACCGAAACAGATGCCCGCGGACCGTTTACCTTGGAGCAGCTGACGTCTTTGGCGGAGGCTGGCCAGGTAACCCCGTCCACGCTGTACTATGATGCTGCCACGGAGCAGTGGGCAGCGATCGACTCCAATCCGGAGGTCCGCACCGCGCTATTCCCTGACAAGAAGCGTCTGCGGGTGAAACCCAAGGAGATGCCTAAGAGTGGGGTGGGGAGCGAGAAGGCCAGTGCTCCGATTACGGTCGACGACATGCTCGCTGCGGCGGAAGGAAATACCTCCGACACGCGAGATCGCTCTGACCCCTTGGTGAGCCAACTGCGCGCTGCGCGGCTGGGGATGTGGGCGTTGATCTTTTTGCTGCTGATCAGTGCGGCCTCTTTGATTTTTTCGAAGACCCCCCTCGATCTTCTTATTAAAAAGGAGTTCGTGAGTTTTGCGCTCCATCCTTACGCGATCCTGGGAGTGCTCGACCTGTTTTTTGCGCTCATGCTCGTACTGCAGATGGTGAGCATGTATTCACTCATCCGGTTCCGGATCATCTTCGGCTTGGGTTTTATTGGCTTTATCTTTTGGGGTAACGATCAAATCGAGGCGCTGGTCTCCCTTACTCTGGCTTCGGTGGGAATGTACCTCTGTACGGTGTTTGTTTCTTATCTCCCCTTGGCGATCGCGGTTGCCGCTGGCTTTGCGGGGATGGCGGGATTTGCCTTTTTCATGTTAAGCTAGGATATGTGAAGCCATGGAATCGGTGGCGTCACGCTGGGCACAACTGGTTCACCTGTTTCAGGTCAAGATTTGGCAGGCCCAGTACCTCAAGGATAAGTCGATTCGCGGTCGCACTTTTGCGGTTCTCCGCGTGATCTCTATCACCGTCTCGGGCTTACTTGAGACGAACGCGGCCAGTCGTGCTGCCGCGCTGAGCTTCAGTTCGCTGCTGGGCATTGGGCCATTGGTTGCGATTGCAGTCCTGGTTGCGGGGTTCACGCTGGATAAAAACGATCCCAATCTCGCGGCTAACACGGTGAACAAGATCATCGGGTATGTCGCGCCCCAGTTGGTGCAGTACGACCAAATGGCAGCGCGAGAGGAAGCGGAGCGTGAAGGACGGACAGTCGATCCCCAGGCTGCGGTGAAGGTGAACCCTCAGCTGGTCGAAATCATCAACGGTTTTGTCGCTGGCTCGACNNGTGGATTGACGCTCATTGTGATTGTACTGCAGCTCTTCACGTCGGTTGAAACCGCTTTCAACGAGATTTGGGGTGTACGCCGTGGGCGATCTTGGCTCATGCGCCTGGTCTTTTACTGGACGATTCTAACGCTGGGCGCTGTTTTGTTTTTCACTGCGGCCACCGGGCTGTCAGCCGGAGCGTTTTTGAATACCTTTGCGGAGAAGTTGCCGTTTGGGGAGGCGATACTCCCGCTTCTCCAATTGCTCCTCCCGGGTGCTTCCGTGTTGCTCCTGACCGGCCTCCTTATGGTTTTTTACCGCACGATCCCCAATACGCGTGTCCTCTGGTCGGCCGCTCTGGTGGGGGCGGTCGTGGTGGCCCTGTTGATTCTCCTGAATAACTTTCTGGCGGCTCTCTATCTGAAGCGCGTCTTCCTGACCCGAAGCCTCTATGGCTCCTTGAGCATCGTGCCGGTGCTCATGCTAGGTCTCTATATTTTTTGGCTCTTTGTGCTCCTCGGCGGTACCGGGAGTTACGCCGTGCAGAATGTTCATTTCCGGAACAGTCAGGCCGCTTGGAATAGTCTGTCCGAAGCTCTGCGGGAACGCTTGACGTTGATCGTCCTACTGACAATCGGCCGTCGCTTCGAGGCCTGTTTGCAACCGTGCACGGCTCAGCAATTGAGCGAGGCGCTCAAAGTGCCGACCCAGATTCTCAACGAGAGTCTAAACCGGTTAGTTAAAATGCAGCTGGTCACCCCAATTCCCGCCGACGAGAGCGACTCGTCGGCAGACTTCCGTTTCCAACCGGCACGGCCGCTGGGGAGGATTACCCTGAGGGATTTCAAGCGACGCGACGACGATCTCGGGGAGATTCCGTCTTCCGTGAACCTGACCCACCTCGATCCGATCATGCGAGAGTACGACCAGGCGGTGGAGGGCCTGACCTCTCAGCCTCTATTCGAGACGTCCCTGGAAAAACTTTTTGCTACTTACGCATTGGAGCACCCGCAACCCGCCAAGCCCAGTGCTTCCGTAGCGAGACAATTGCCTCCGACTTAGGCCGTGCTCAGCCTATTGAGGTTCGAGTGTGTTTTAACTATTTATCATTAAAGGGTTAATGCGCTCAAGTAAGCAGTCGTGCGAGAGGTGATCCCCTCGTGCAACCCTAACTCTTTGTGCGGATCTGACGGTTGACACCTCTCTAGGTGGACTCACCATGGTCGGTTTACTCCATGATTTCCTGGATTCAGCAGACGTTTCAGCAGCACTTCCGCATCGCTTTGATCGTAGTTCTCGGGGTGATCATTGTCGCCTTCGTTTTCACGATCGGAGCGGCCCCTGGGTTCGGCCCGGGTTCGACCAAAGCCATGAATCGCCCATTTTTTGGAGTGAATCTAGGCAATCAGGAGGATGTGCGCCGGGTATTGGGTGACGCGCAGGTCAGCGTGTATCTCCANNAACAGTACGCGTTGCAGCGCTATGCCGCGCTCACCGTGGCGAATGATCTGCGCCTGCCTGCTCCGACGTCCTCTGAAGTGACGGAATTCGTGAAAACGCGCGGCGCCTTCGCCGGCCAGGACGGAAATTTCGACGCTGCTCGCTATGCTCAATTCCGTGACAGCTTGAAGATGGGTGGAGGGATGACCGAGTCGGATGTCGCACGGGTGATTTCTGATGATTTCCGTTATGACCGTTTGCAAAAGCTCCTCGCGGGTCCGGGCTATGTTTTGCCTAATGACATCAAGCAGGAGTTGGTGCGAGGGGACACGCGTTGGACGCTTGGAGTGGCCTCAGTCGATTATGCCGCGTTCTCTCCCAAGATTGAAACGCCTGACGCTGAGTTAGCCAAGTTTTTTGAGGAGAACGTCTTTCGTTACGAAATTCAGCCCCAAGTGCGCGTCCGCGTGGTTGATTTTCCGGTGGCGAATTATGCCGCCCAAGTCCGTTTGACCGACGCCGAAGTTCGCGCGTACTACAACGCAAATCCTGCCCGGTTCCCGAAACCCGCTGCGGTTGGGGCAGATGGCAAACCCTCGGTGCAATTGCCGACTCCGGATGCCAATCCCGACGCAGACTTTGCTGCGGTGAAGAGCCAAGTAGAAGCCGCGCTGACGCTTGAGAAGGCCCGCCATCTCTCCGGCGAGGCAGCGAGCAATTTGACCCTGGCGCTTTACGAAGGGAAAGTGACCCGCGCGCAGTTGGATTCGTTCCTTGCTGGACGTGGTCTCACCGCCAAACCCATCCCGCCCTTCGGTCGTGACGCTGCTCCCCCCGAACTCATGGGAAGCTCCGACGTCGCTGGCGAAGCCTTCAAACTAAACGAAGGTCGCTTCTTTTCTGACGCTGTAGGCACTGCCTCTGGTAATGTGGTTTTGCTCTGGGAAGAAAATGTTCCTGCCCGCCAACCGCAGCTGGCCGAAGTGCGGGCGCGCGTGGTCGCCGACTTCACTGAGAACGAAAAACGAAAGAAATTTGTCGAGGCGGGCCGTGCGGCTAAAGCGCAAGTGGAAGCTCGGCTTAAAGCCGGCGATTCGTTTGAAAAAGCCGTGGCAACAGCCGCCGCAGCCGCGGGTTTCAAAGCTGAGGTCAAGACTCCGGCAGCCTTTACCCTCCGCGAACCGGACCGTGAACTCGCTCCCAGCGTCATCGGTTCGCTCGAAACCCTGCAGAAGGGCTCGGTGTCTGAGTTAGTGCTTTCTGGAAACCAAGGTACCCTGGTCTATGTCATCGACCGCCAGGTGCCGGCAATCGACGACTCCAATCCCCGTTATAGCGAGACCCGCACCCAAATCGCTCAGGTCACGGCGGCCCGCGTGGCGAATGAGCAGCTGGGCGCCTATGTCGAGAAGGAGCTGGCGAAATCCGCTCCCATCAATCCCTAACAGGTCGATTCCAGTCAGTGAGGCGAGAATCCCCTTGAGGCTCGGGATGATCGGTAGACCACCGAAATTCAGGGGGAAAATAAGCTGGGGATTGAAACCTCCCGCAGCTGCCGTTCGTCTTGTCAGCGTCGAGTCGAAATCGGTCGAAGGAGCAAACCCATTTCAAAACCTGAATTGGACGCAACTTTTGCTATCAGGCTCGTGTACATAATGCATCCTCGCCGCTTCACCGCATGAATTGCCGTTTTCTTCCAGCTCTTGTCTCCTTAGCCTCCCTTTTCGCCTCTGCGGTGCTTTTAGCGCAGCCCCAAACGCCTGCCAATCAGGCGCCCGCTAAGGTGGAGGTGCCGGTTGCTGAGTTATCGTTGGAAGAGTGTGTGGCTCGTGCCCTCAGTCGGAATTTCGATTTAGAGATCCAGCGTATCACCANNTGATCCCGCTCTCGAAGTCACAGCGAGTAAGGGCCTCTCCCAACAGCCGGCTGCGGTGAGCTCAATTGACGGTGTGACCTCCGCCGGGCTGCGCTCAGAAGCAGATCAGGTGCGGGCTGGGGTTTCCAAGCGAGTCTCCACCGGTGCTATCGTCAGTGCCTCAACGGCCCTGGATCGCAGTGAGAGCAACTCTCGTAACCTGTTTCTCAATCCTGCCTACAATGGAGATCTGAGCTTCGCGGTCCGCCAGCCTCTCTTAAAAAATGGAGGTATTGAGGTGAATCGCGCCGCGATTCGTCGCGCGCAGATTGGCGTGGATCGGGCTAATTTTGACCTCAAGGGGACGGTGCTCGATGTGATTCGCAACGTGGAGGCGGCCTACTACAATTTGGTTTTTGCCCGCGGGCAGCGCACGGTACGTGACTTGAGCCTGCAGCTCGCTGAGCAGCTTTTGCTCGAAAGTCAGACGCGTCGTCAGACCGGGGTCGCCACCGAGCTCGATGTGCTCCAAGCCGAAGTGGGGGTCGCCAATGCGCGGCGTAATGTATTGTTAGCCCAGCAAGCGGTGAGCGACCGCGAGGACGCCTTGCAGCAGCTGATCGGGCAATTTGAGTTCAATGAACCATTGGGCAATGTCGGGTTTCAGAACTACCCGGTCCCCACCACGAGCTTTGATCAGTCCTACCGTTTGGCCCGTCTGAACGAGCCTGATCTCGCTTCACTGGAGGCATCCGTTCGCCAGCTGGAAATCGATGTACGCACCGCTAAGCGGAACAAGCTGCCCACCTTGGATGTAGGCGGCGCGGTGGGATTCAGCAGTCGCGAGCGCTCCTATGAAAATGCTGCCACGCGCGTTTGGGACGGCGACGGTTACGACTGGCAGGTGGATGTCGCACTGCGTTTCCCCTGGGGACTGAACGATGAAAAAGCGCGTTACCGTCTCGCGCAAAGTAGCGTGACCCGTGAGCAAGCGCGTTACCGCCAAATTGATCAAAACCTCATGGCTCAGGTGCGGAGCGCGGTGCGCGCCCTCGATACCAACCGCGAGAGCGTCACGATTTCTGCGCTGGCCACCGAGCTGAGCAAGCGGCAGTACGATCTCGAACGCGAACGGCTGAATGCGGGTCTGTCCACCGCTCGCCGGGTGTTGGAGGCCCAGGATGACTTGGAGGCTGCGCGCGTAAATGACCTTCAGTCCCAAGTCACCTTGCGGATCGCGCTCGCCGACCTTCAGCGGCTTGAAGGGACCTCATTAGAGCGTTTTAGAGTCACGGTACCGGAGTCTCGCTAAGAGTTTCGACCGTGCACGGGGATCGCGCCGGTTTCTTTCTAGACGGGAAACAGGTTTTCTAGAGAGCCGTTCTCAGACGACATCACATGATGCGGCGGCAGCTGGGTTCGAAACCAGGTATTCTGCTTTTTCACGAGGTGCCGGGTGTTCTGTACGATTTGTGCCGCGAGTTGACCCCGGTCGGTTCGACCGCGGATGACGTCGATGGTCTCACGGTAGCCGATAGCTCGAGCCGCGCTTGGATTGGTCTCCAGTCCTTGATCGAGCAGACGTTCGACTTCGGCGACGAGACCGTTTGCCAACATCTCCGCAACGCGCTGCTCAATTCGGTGAAGGAGCTGTTCGGGCTCGGTTTCGAGTCGAGTCACGCGCACGGGCCACGCAGAAAATGGACCGGGTAATTGAGCAAACGCATCGGCCATTTCCTTCAAGGTGCGCTGGGAAGCAAGGCAACGTTCCAACGCGCGCACGACGCGGCGGGGATTGGCAATGTCGAGATCGCCTAATCCCAGGGGATTGAGTTGGCGTAATTCCTCCACGAGTGGGGAGAGTCCGTCACGAGCAAAGCGTTCTCGCAGCTGCGTCCGGAGCGCTTCGGGCACCTGCACTTCGTCGCCGACGGGCCCAAAGAAACAACCGAGATAAAATCCGCTTCCGCCGACGACGAGGACACGGCGCCCGCGCTCGACAATGCCAGCGACGGCTTGCTGCGCCCATCGGACGTAATCGGTGACGTTGACGCGGTCCCGCACGTCGCAAACGTTGATCAGGTGGTGAGGAACTCGCTTGAGCTCGTCGGCGGTGGGTTTGGCGGTGCCGATATCCATCCCGCGGTAGAAAAGCAGCGAATCACAGGAGACGATCTCGGCTCCGTAGGTCTCAGCCCAACGCAACGCCCAGGCAGTTTTGCCGACTGCCGTAGGCCCCGTGAGAATGTAAAGCGGGTCGGGCATCGCTAGCCCCAAGCGTCGGCTTAAGCCGCCTTCCACGCTTTCGCTAGTTCGCTTCGCAGGCGAACGGCGTCGGTCCATGCAGGCGGTAGTCCCGTGATATTGTAGCCACCGCCCGCTTTGGCGGTGAAGGGCCCCATTTCAGGACAGACGTAAAGAGTGCGATCTTTATTCCGCGGCGCTGACTTCCAGCAGGTGAAGAGCGCTTTGACGAAAGCGAGGTAGCTGATCACTTCGGGCGTGAGTTTGTTTTTGAAGGTCACCGCCACCTGGCAGTGGTGTCCATTGAACGGCCGGCAATGCGACTGATCCGAATTCTGCACAAGCTTCGGATGATCGAGTAAACGCTCTGCGTAGTTGTCCGGATTGAGGTGCTTGACCACAGAGAAGTGAGAGAAATCAAAGTTGATTCGGATAAGTTCACCGGTGGCGTCGTAATAACGCTCGGCGATCTCATAGGTTTTCTCCGGAGTCTCAGTGCAGGTGTCACGATGCACTTCGAGCGATGGAATCACGCCCCCGATTTTTTCAGCGGCCCGCACCATTTTAATCCAGTGTTTGGTGGCGACTTCAGGGGGGGTGTCGTGATCGTCCAGCTGAACGTTGATGTGACCGGCGCCACCTTCTTTTTGTTCGCGTAGCAAACGAGGGAAATCGGCGGGTGTGCTCGATGAGATAAAGCCGAGCATGTCCTTTAAGCCGTATTTTTCTGCCCAACGGCGATGGTCGGGTGTAAGCGCCGTGGTNNTGGTGATACCGTCAAAACCCGCGTCGGCGACGGCTTTGATCTTTTTCTCGAGGGTCCATTCTTTCTGGTACGTTGGATAACCGACAAGAGACCAGAGGTTGGCGATGTGGGAAATGGAAGGCATGAGGGTGCAGACGTGTAGGTTCCCCTTGGCGATACTGGATCAGACCACAGGCTGCCGAGGATAAAATCCGCAGTAGCCTCGCCGCCACCTCTCTCCCTTCGCGTTATCTACCTATTTGACGACGAGGACGCTTTGCATCATGCGCCAGTGTCCGGGAAAGGTGCATACGATAGGATATCGCGCAGGCTGCGACGGCGCCGTGAACGCGAGGACGTACGTCTCACCTGGATTCACCAGGGGTGTGAAAAAGAGAACGTCGGGGCTATCCGGAACGTAGTTTTTGGACAGAGCGCGAGGATCGGTCAGCATCGCGTCGGCCAGTGCTCCGACCGCGTCTACGCGACCGGGACTGAGAATCAGAGCGTTATGCTGCATGTGATCTTTATTCTGGAAGGTCAGCCTGACCTTTTCGCCAGCTTTAACCGAAAGTTCGGCAACGTCATACTTCATGACGTCGGGAATGACTCCTAGTTTGAGTTCGACGCCACCCAGAGAGTCGCTTGCAGCCCCGAGACCTGAGCCGGACTGCTGCTGGATGACGTGGCCAAGGACGACCTGAAGCGGCTGGGCGATGGTCTCATCGCTAGGTCCTAAATCCGTGAGCGTGATTTCATCAAACCAGGCAGTTCCCGCCACGGTACCTTCATAGCCGAGTACGCATTCGAGCGTGATTTCTTCAAACTCGCCGGTGTCGAACTGGAGCCGCATCCGACTCCAATCGGCAGTGTCCTTCATCGCCACGCCCATCGCAGGGCGGGCGCGTTGAATCTCTGGAAACAAAGCCAGAGCACCCAGGCTCTTTTTCTGAGTCACGACATCTTGGGTTTTAACGTAGTAGGAAAAGTCATACCGGGTGTTTTTCTTCACCGCGACTTTGCGAGAAACACGGATGTCTCCGCCAGATGCTGCCGCTTTCAGTTCCAAGCTGCGAGAGCTGGTGCGACCTGTCGCGACTACCTGGGCCCTGGCAGCGCCGGAAGTCAGCTGCACGTCCCACCCGGTGAGTGCGCCCACCGGAGAGTTTTCAAAATCTGCGAGTGTTAGAGTCGGAAGGGTGGGGTTCTTCAGGGCCTGCCGCGCTGCCGCGATCTGCTCGGGTCGTGCGGAGGCAAGGAAGCTCGTGTGATGGTTAGACGCTGCGATTTTGGCAGCGTCGACCATCCATTGATCGAGGGTGAGATTCGGTTGATCGAGAGCTGCAAACAGCGCTTTACCGGCGTCGGCAGAAGCGGGTACGCCCGAAAGGGCGAGAAAAGCCGCGAGGCGGACTTGCCCATCACTGTCCTCGAGGGATTTGGCTTTGAGCACGGCCGTGACCGTTCCTGGAGTTTTTGGTAAGACCGTGAGCGCGGTTCGGCGAACGCTGGCAAACGGGTGATCCAGTGCTGCGGTCACTGCCTTGATGACGTTGGGCAATGCGTCCACCGCACCCAGTCCCTGAAGGGTCCAGAGCGCATGAATCGCACCGACATCGAGACCCAACTCGTCCACGTGGNNAAAGACGCTGGGCATGTCGCCTCCACAGCAAATTATCGTGACCTAGCGTTGCGACCAACGTCTTGGGCGTGGCTCCGGCGAGGCTGAAGGGAGTGGTGTCTTTGGACGCTTTCGCTGGCGTGTCGCCTTTCCAAACAATGCGATAAATCCGTCCATAGCGGCGATCACGCAGCTCATTTTCGTAGGCATTTCCGGGCCCACGCTCAAAGCCCTTGGGCGTGGGGTTGTGCTGGATGATGTAGTTGTACCAGTCGATGATCCACACGGCACCGTCAGGACCGACTTCGGCCATGATCGGAGCAAACCACTCATCGTCACTGACAATCAAGTTGGTGGGATTGCTGGATCGAAAATTGGCTCCGCTCGCTTCCACATTGAACTGTCCAACCAAGTGCCCGGTGGGTTCGGTGACGAAAGCGATTCGGTTCCAGTACTCTTTAGGGTAGGAGCGTGCGGTATAAAAGGCGTGACCGGCAGCAGCGGTGTAGCCCCAATGCACATCCACCTGACGGACGCGACTGGTCAGGGCGACGAAGCGAGGCGTGTCGGCAATACCGCCCAATGTTTTGGTAGGCAGGCCCGCGGCTGGGTAGTAGCGGTCTGGAATCGGGAGATAAACGCTGGGATTGTTGTTGGCGGTGGAAGCAAAGGCGTAGCCTTCTTCGGTGAATCCGAGTCCCCATGTGTTGTTATTCGTCGCGCGGAGAAATTCGAGACGCGAGCCGTCTGGCTTGAATCGATAGAAACCTTGGCGAAACGAAAATCCTTCTCCGCCGACGCTACCGGTGAAGCCGGCGTAGCCGAGCATGCCCCAGATCCAATTGTCGAAACCGTAGACGAGATTGTTCACATTNNGCCCCAGCCACTGAAGAGGACTTCTTGGAGGTCCGCACGGTCATCTCCGTCCGTATCCTTGAGGAAAAGGGTGTTGGGTGCTTGCAGCACGATCACACCGCCCTGCGAAAAGGCGAAGCCTGTAGGAATATTCAGTCCGTCCGCGAACACGGTGAATTTATCCATCCGGCCATCGTTGTCCGTGTCTTCGCAGATCAAGAGCCGGTCGCGACCTGGCTTTCCTTCGTCGAGCAGGGTATTAGGATAGTCCAACGTCTCCGCCAGCCAGAGTCGACCTCGTTCGTCCCAGGCCATGGCGATGGGCTTACGGATGTCGGGTTCGCTGGCGACGAGNNAAGAGTTCGAACTGCGGCACTTTGGGTCGGTGCGCGAGAGCGTGAGGTACGTCCTGTCCGGCGATGAAGCGCAGGCCGCGTTCGATCAAATCCTGAAAACCGGGGTTAGACCAAGTGCGATCGTCATGTCCCCAGGCGGTATAGAACACGCGCCGTTTGCCTTCGGTGCGGATCCACGTCCAGGGGTCTTGGTTGCGCCGCTCCAATACGGTCCGGTCCGACTTGCCGGAGCGCGGGGCAAACTGGGTTTCTTCCCAACTCTCGAAAGGGCGAAATCCAGTCATGAGCGGGTGCAAAGGAGTCACCAGCGTGGTCTTAACGTCTCCACTTTGACGATCTGCTCGTTGGGCACCCAGCAAGGCGCTGTAGGCTTCCGAGTTTCGGAAAGACGACGCAGCACTGTGTACGGCAACGAGTCCGCNNGGGGGAGCTCGTCGATATCGGCGTAGATGAGGATCCCGTGGTAACGGCGAAGATTTTCCTCGGTCAGCGCGGAGAGCTCCTCGGTATAGAAAAGCTGAATACCGCGATCCATCATCACCGGTGCCAACGTCCGCAGCCGGGTTGAAGGTTGGTGCGCACCGTTGTCACCTAGAAAGAGAAATTTCAAAACGGGTTCCGCAGCCGAGACGGCTGTGCTGAAAAGAGCCAGGACGACAAGTGCGGACGCGGAGCGACAGAGGGATCGAAGCATAGGGTAACAGCGTGAACGTTGCGGCATGAAATCAGAAAGTCTAGGCGCAGGAGGCATCTCAAAAATTCGAACCGTCTGAATTTTGGAATCTGGAAACGTACGGGCATTGCAACAGTCCCGCAAAAAAAGCCGCCGTCGCACGACTCGCGAGCCCTAGGGCAGCGAGGATGCGAACGGCGGAGTTGGCCTAGACAGGGGGCGCGAAAACCGAGGCGCTTGCTTCGGAGGACGAACGCTAGGCGATCACGCTGCCAGCAATGTAGTTTTTGAGGTGTTCGGCTTCGGTCCGATGGAGGTCAGTGACCCAACGCGTGACATCGCCGATGGAAACCACGCCCACCAATTGATTTTGGGCGACCACGGGCAAGTGACGGCAACGTTTCTGAGTGAAGACGTTCATCGTGTCTTCGATGGTTGCCTCAGGTGTGATGGTCATGACCGAGGTGCTCATGACTTCTGAAACCGGGGTTTGTACGGGATCGATCCCTGCACCGACCACACGACGGAGAACGTCGCGCTCAGTGAAGATTCCAACGAGGTGATCGCGATCGATGACGACGATCGCTCCTACTCGACACCGATTCATCTCAGCAACGGCCTCAGCGACGGAAAACGTCGAAGGGACGGAATACACGACGGAGCCCTTACGCTCCAATAATGCAGATATTGGCGTGTCCATAAGGATTTGGGGGGGTGAGGGGAGGTTGCCAGCTAATCTCAAGAGGGCAACCCTCAATCCAGCTTTTTTTAGAGCCCTTTCCACGCCCTCAAAGTGCTCTCTCAACGGCTCGGTCGCACAAAAAAACACCCGGGTGTATCCCGGGTGCTTTTTTTCCGAGCCCTCGCGTATCATCCGCGTCCAGGCTTGTTTTCAGTTTACGCCCTATCCGTCCGTCTAATTTCCGCTTTTCCCCATTTCAGTGTTTCCGCATTTCCTCCTCACAGTCCTGCGACTTCCCAGCCTTTGCGGTAGGTCTTGCGAATGTAGGTGTTCGCTTCCTTCACGTTGTCGAATCGGAGTTTCTTGGCATTCCAATTCAAGGTGGTCTTCGGGTAGCGAACCGCGACGCTTCCCAGGAGGACCGCTTCCGTTAGCGGGCCGGAATAATCGAAGTGGGTGGAGGTCGTTCCGCCGGACAGACAGGCTTCCGCCCATTGGGTCCAATGGTGGCTCTCTTTCTCGTTGGGCAACTCGTAGTCTTTGAATTGCTCGCGAGGATACAGCTGTGGCTTGGCGATGTGCGGCACGTGGAGCACGCCTTTGGTACCGACGATGATGGAACCTTGGCTCAGAGGATTTTTTCCATCGCTGGGGCCATCGACCCCCGCGACTTTAGCTCCTTGTACCAACGCAAGGATTTCTGCGGGCGGGCGTTGGTCGCCATCATACCACGTGACCGCGACCGTTTTGCCCTCGGTGTAAGGTGTGCCGGGGAACGTGTAGTAAATACGTGCATCCGTGGACCAATTCCACTTATCCGGAGCGGGCCCCTCCGAGCGCACGGTAAGTGGTGCCGTCAGAGCCAATGCCTCGAAGACGGGATCAAAAATGTGGCACCCCATATCGCCGAACGTCCCGGTGCCGAAATCCAAACGGCGGCGCCAATTTCCAGGATGATAGTAGCTGTCGCCAATATAGGGGCGAGTCGCACACACGCCTTGCCAGAGGTCCCAATTGAACGTGGCGGGCACTGCATCCTGCCGGGCCGGCGGGGCTCCGNNACTCCAGGTGTGCACTTCTTTGACCTTACCGATAACGCCACTGCGAACGATGGCTACGGCCTGCCGATAGATTTTATTCGAGTGAATCTGGATGCCCATTTGGGTCACCAGTTTTTTCTTACGGGCATACTCAGTGAGCACGCGGGTCTCGTAAATATCGTGAGCCAGAGGCTTCTGGCAGTAGACATGCTT
>DKKJ01000032.1:347-16727 GCA_002455175.1 Opitutaceae bacterium UBA6669 | reverse complement strand
ATGAGCAGGACAATTTCATTTCACCAAACTCTGTCGTCTTCGAGTTATCGGCGTGGATCGGTAGAAAAATCGGCCTTTTCCATGCGCCGCCAAAATCCGACTTTCCGCCCGTTCTCATAGTCATGGGTGAAGATCTCGACCCATAAATAGGACGGTTTGAGTTGTTCGTTCAAAAGCGTCCAGAGCGCCGTGGAATCGGCTTCTTGATACCAAAGAACATAGTCGATGCCCTGGCCCAGTAGCCATTCCCGAGAAGCTGGAAGCTGACCATCGAAGAACTTGAAGAGTGTATCTTGGCGAAGCGGCAAGTCCTCTCGATATCCTCGCCAAAGCTGNNGGACGCTCGATCACCACGCCCGTCGGCTCTTCTTTGAGCCGGCCAAGAATCAAGCGAGGAAACATCTCGCGGGTGAGGAAGTAAGTGCCATCGATCTTACCCATCGCCTCTTTCGGGCCTTCTTTCCAGGCCTTGCCCAGATCCCAAACAAAAGCGCACGGATACAAACAAAGAAACAAAGCTACGCCGCGGATCCAACGTCGGGAGGTCCGTTCAAGTAAGATAGGACCCAGTGTGAGCAACACGCCTGCTGCGATCAAAGGCCACCATTTGAGCGAGGTGTTGAAGCGGTTGTACATCCCACTGTACACATCATCCACATAAACGAACTCGGAGAAAACCAGGAGCACACTCCAGAGCTGCGCGAGCCACTGACCGACCCGGTCTCCGCTGAACCATCCGAGCAACACGAGGACCAGGGTGGGAAATAGGAACAAAGCGAACATCAAAGGCGGAGTGTGTTCTGTCCACGGGACCAGCTTCAGAGAGGTCCCATAGCCACTGGCTGCAGAGGTGAACGCGCTGAGATATACCCAGGACAGCAACCAAACCGCGGCAGCGCCTCCCCCTACCCAGGTCACTAGCACGCGGAACTGATCCTTGCGGTAGAACATCCACCCGGCCAGAGCGAGTCCCTGCAGCGGAAGCGCCCAGGTATTCGCGAGCAACGTCCAGGTCAGTGTCCCTCCGACAAGCAAAAGATAACGCCGCCGTTGCTCCCGTTCCCACAGGATCACCGCACTCACCGCCACCCCTAGAAGGAGATAACTTGCCAGCGGTGCATGGTAATCGCCGAGAAAAATCGAGTAAGAATACGGTTCTCCCGGGAGCTCCATCTTCGGAAACTGATCCTGATAGGCCTTCAACGCCGTACCCAGCGGCGCTTTGTCCAAGGGAGCACTACCCACGAAGCGCATGCTACTCCAAGGAGTCGGCTTGTCGTCAAGCAAGTGGATCACTCCCGACATTCCCGATCCACCAATTACAAACCCCAAGAGCACGACAACGCGCTTCCAAGGACTTCGGCACACCAGCCAAACCCCTCCGGCAAAGCTCACCGCGCCGACTCCAATCAAAACACAGAAGGCCAGGTTGTAGGTCGCGCCTGATGATAGCCCAAGCAGGCGTCCCATCAAAGCCGCAGCGTAGTGCTGGAAACTATAGTAGTGGGCGGAACGATACGGATGCAACCAGGCGTCTGGAACGGGAAGGGTCTGACCCGAAAGATAACTGCTAATGTAAGAGAGATCCGCCAACTTCTCAGAGGAACCATCGACGTTGGGATAAACGAACCGCCAGGCGAGCGCATAGCCGAAGACNNACAAAAACCGCCCCACAAGGCAGCAGTGACCGAGGGGAGAATTCGTAGCGCCAAGCCTCCATCCGAGCTGCCCAACCCGCCTTAAACCAGGAAGGACGCCAATTCGATGCACTGAGAAAAACCAGTCCCAAGGAGGTAATAGACCCTAGAAAGCCCACCCCCCGAAGACTACCCAGACCGTGATAGCTCTCGATGGCATAAAAGACCGTCGTCAACAGCCACGGTGCCGCCATCGCCGCCACCCACCGGCTGCGCCAAAACATTCCCGTCACCAGCGTGGCGCCCCACAAATTGAGGAGGATGAGGCCGATCGTGAAAAGGAGTCCGAGGTGTTGCATGAAGAAATAATCAGGAGCGAATCCATAAGTATAAATCCGCACGTGCGCACGTATAGGCGCATGGAATCCTTGTACGACACAAGCTGTTTAAGTGGCGAATCACCCTAGAGTTGGAGGCCCAACCTTACAAAGTTTTGACCGGAAATTACATTGTAAGCGGTAACGTGGATACGCAAAAAACCGATGGAGTCTTCCAGCCTTTCTCCGCGTTGAATACTAACGACACGTCCTTTTTGCCCAATCACCGGGGCCACCGCTCTNNTTGGCAACCAGCAGCAGAGTCACCTGTAATTGCTAAAAAAAGCACTTCAGAAGGCTTCTCTTTGGTCGAAGCTATGATTGCGACCCTTGTGCTCGCATTTCTGGCTCTCTCGATTTTTACCGGGCTCATCTTCTCCTATAAACTCGCGGCTAAAACACGCTATCGTGACCATGCGAGGTACATTCTTAAATCAGTGGGAGACGAGTTCCTCACCCGCCAAGCAGAGAACTCCAGCGGTAGCCTTAACCCGCTCTTCGCACCCACACCCACCGGACCCACCGGAGAGGGCATTTCTTGGAATGGCGCCGTCGGCACGAGTGGTGATGCCACAGGGCTCCAGGTCACCTTGGGAACGTCCACCGGTGCTCTAATCACGGATGCCCGGGTCACTCGCAATGTTCGCTACCTCTCCAACGCTGGCACGGTCACCGATACTCCACCCGCGGGTACGGCAGGGATCATGCTCCGCGGTGATTTCCGCATTCGCTACGTCTTCGACAACATTCCCGTCGAACAAAACGTGAGTTTGGTTCGCAGAGTACCATGAAAGCACTGATCCAGCTTTGGAAGCGTCACAAAGGCCGTCCCCGGTCGCCCCACAAGGGTTTCACTTTGGGAGAACTCATGGTGACGATTGCCGTCGCCAGCTTGGTGCTGATCGCCGCAGGCATGTTCATGGTGAGCGGCAATGTCGCCGCCAAAAAGGTCACCACACTCAATCACGTGAGTGTGCGCGGCCGGTTTTCATTTGACCATATCGCCAAGGAAATGGCCCTGGCCTCNNCCAGCGGACAATTTTCAACGACCCAACGGAGACGCCAGTGCCTATGCGCGGCTGGTCTATCGCATCAATCTCGGGCTTCCCGGCACGACATCGTACACAAGCCAGACGGCCAACTCGATCACGATCAACAATCTCCCCGCTGAGACTAAACCTAAGCGGGGTGACTTCATTACGGTGGGCACACCGGAGCTCAATCACGGCAAAGGCGGCTTGATTGTCAGCGTTACGGACAACCGCAACGCGGGCCAACCAGGAGAAGTCACGGTAACCTTGTCGAGCACGATCCAGAGCCTCGCCACCAGTAGCGGAAGTAGAGACATTCAAAGCCATCAAGTCGCGACCTTTCAGCGCCAACGTGCCTACGAGACGAAAGATGAAAATGGAGAGTCCTCGTTCGCTTGGTATGAGAGCTTTCCAGGCGACGAGAATCCAGACGTAGCTGCGAGTGCATCCAAGAGCCTAGTCGCACCGATTGTCTCCAATCAGTATCCATTCAGGAAAAAGAGTTCAGGCTCTGCAGCTGGTGATCGGTTCTACGCACTTTTCGAGCTCCTCCTAATTAGCCCGGACAGCGACAAGGTTGCCATCCAGACGGGACAGAAAAAATTCTACGAAAATAACGCGGTCGCTGGCCTCCTCATTAACAAGTCGGGTGCCTCCTACGGTCTGATTAACCCACCACCGCCCAGCAGAAATCCTACCGCAACGCCCACCCCTCACGTAGATCCGACCCCCACGATTACGGGCACGGGTACCCCAACTCCGACCACAGGCGCGGGCACTCCTACGCCTACGCCCAACGAGCCTACACCTACTCCTCCCAATCCTACCCCTACCCCGTCGCCGGCTCCGACCACGTCTGGCCCCACGCCGACACCGTCGCCTACGCCCACACCGACGCCGTCTCCCACCCCTTCGCCGACACCCTCACCGACACCGTCGCCTACGCCTTCTCCTACCCCGTCACCCACGCCTTCTCCAACCCCTTCGCCGACGCCCTCACCCACGCCGTCTCCGACTCCATCCCCGACGCCGACGCCGTCTCGNNGTCTCCGACTCCGTCGCCCACACCCACGCCGTCTCCGACGCCGACTCCGTCGCCTACACCGACGCCGTCGCCCACACCTTCTCCAACTCCGCGTCCATCGCCGACTCCGACGCCTACGCCGCGTCCGACCACTCGACCAACGCCGACGCCAACTCCGTCTCCACGTCCGTCGCCTACGCCGACACCGTCCCCGACCCCACGCCCGTCGCCTACTCCGACACCCACTCCGTCGCCGACTCCGTCACCGACGCCTACGCCTTCGCCTACTCCGACTCCGTCGCCTACTCCGACGCCGTCNNTCGCCTACTCCGACGCCGTCACCGACACCGACACCGTCGCCTACTCCGACTCCGTCACCCACGCCGACACCGTCGCCAACTCCGTCGCCAACACCTACGCCCTCACCAACGCCGACACCGTCGCCTACTCCGACGCCGTCACCTACGCCTTCGCCAACTCCGTCTCCAACTCCGACACCGTCACCTACGCCGTCTCCGACGCCTTCGCCGACTCCGTCTACGACTCCGTCTCCGACGCCTACGCCGTCCCCAACACCTTCTCCAACGCCTACGCCGTCTACGACACCTTCTCCAACGCCGACGCCACGTCCGACGCCGACACCGCGCCCAACGCCACGTCCTGATAGTTAAGAATCTCTATGAACTTGAATCGGTTCCCACGCCGTCATCACCAGGGCAGCATCCTTCTTGGAGTTGTTCTGGTGGTTCTGGTCCTGTCGCTGCTCCTCGGGACAGTGCTCCGTTACAGCAGCAACACCCACCGCAACTCGGTCCGGCAAACCCGGATCGAGAAGGCCAAGCTCATCGCCGAAAGCGAAATGGAGTACCTCTTCTATCGCTGGATCTCGGAAGTCAATCGTGGCACAGCGTCAGACGACATTGACGATCGTCTGGTGGCTGATGGGTTCATCGTGGCTGATCCCACCGCGGATATGACACCCTTCTCTGCGTCCATAGCCGCAGACGGGTGGACGATTTCTCGCTCCATCACTTTCCATCGTATTCCAGATACCCACGATGGTAGCGCTACCGGAAATCGTCCAGGGACCAACAAAACAGGGCGCAACTATTACTTCGTCGCCCGTACTCGCGCCACCATTACGGATCCGAGTTTCGGAAAAATCGAGTATCGATTGGGACGCCGTTTTGTGCGCTCGGAAACCTCCCTTCTCCAATTCGCCGTGTTCTACCAGGACGACCTGGAGATCGCTTCGGGAAGTAATATGACTATCAAAGGCCCAATTTCGACTAATGGGAGCGCCTACATTGGAGCCCAGTCTGGCGTCGAGATTTACATCACCGACAAGGTTAGTGTTGGGGGCAGTCTAAACGGAGGGACGAATGCCGTCGACGGCACTCAGCTGCGTAAGCCTGGTGCCTCGGGCTCGTCTACCCTGCATGATCCAATTTTTGACACCGATTTGGAAGATGGTACTTTGCCTGATCAAACTGCCGCCCGAACCGCGCAGTACGAGAAGCTGAACGCGCCGGAGAATTTCATCGGTGGCGTCGATCTGGCCAAAGCCCTAGAAAACCCCGTTTACAATAACGACCCCAATGAGGTCTATCGCTCGATCATCGCCCCACCCCCCAGAAACTCTTCGGGAGACCTGATCGAGGAAGATCCCACCGTCCAAAATCGGCGTATGTATAACCGCGCCGGTATCGTCGTCACTGTCGGAGTCGACTCTGTCACCGGTGACGCCGTGGTGAACGTTGGGACCAGCACCAATCCCACCGCCTTTAACACTGCGATTGGCGACGCGCTCAAGGCCCAGGTGTTCCCCGAGTTGCGCAAGGATGTTTTTGACAAGCGCGAAAATCGTTTTGTCAAAGTCACCACGATGGATGTAGAGCGGCTCAATCACGCCCTAGCGAGCATTCCAAGCCTAGGCAATGCGTATAACGGAGTACTCTACGTCCACGACAACACCAATGGCTCCGGGTCGGGCTCAGCCATCCGCATGAAGAACGCCGAAGCGACCCCCGACTTCAAAGACGCGTATGGCGCAGCCAAAGGGTTTGCCCTCGTGTCGGACAACCCGGTTTACGTCCAAGGCGACTATAACACGAAAAAAATCGTGGAAAACAGCGTCACCCGCGACAACCCGGCGGCTATTATGGCCGACGCTGTCACCCTGCTGTCTGCAGGTTGGAACGATGATAACTCGACCCACACCATCGACGCCGCTGAAGGCGCGCGCGTTGCCGATATGCTCGGTCAGGGACCAAAAGACGGTTACAGCACGGCCGAAAACACCATGACCGTCAATTCGGCGATCCTTACCGGCAACACCCCTTCCACCGGTCCCGATGATCCCGGTCCGGCCACCAATTCGGGCGGTGTTCAAAACATTGTCCGCCTCATGGAAGACTGGTGGGGCCCTGCGCTGAACATTAAACTGAAAGGCTCAATCGGCCAGCTGTTCAAATCAAAGTACTTCAACTCTCCGTTCAAGAGCACCGGGGTGGCAACCCCTGATGGCGATCCCAGCGTCTACTATATTCCAGATTCCCGCGAACTGGAATTCGATGAAGACTTGGCTAAACGTCCCCCTCCCTGGACTCCGACCACCACAGAGTTTCATCGAGGCGATATCTTCCTCTGGTAAGACTCAACCTCCTCTCCAAAAAAGCGACGGCCCCCTTCGCTTTTTTTATGCGTGATCGTCTACCCCCGATCGAGTCGGTGTTTTTCGCGAGGAAGATCGAATTCTACGAGGACNNGACTGTGCACCTCACTGCACCCCGGAGGCAGAAAAACAAAATCGAGCAAGCGGCTCGGTAGAGGCGCAGGGAAGGTTTTCCCCGCCTTAGGATGCAAGGTATAGTCGTCAAAATCATACAAGTGACTCAGCAGCGACGACGTGGCATCGCCCCGATGCGAGCCCGGGTTATTAAAATCTCCACACACAATCGGCGAGACGCTCCAGCGAACGGGACGCAACCGTTCCTTCTCCCGGAGGTAAGCGAGCAGCCGATCCATCTGCCGAAAACGGTGGATACGCGACGCATAATGGAGGTGCAGGTTCACCATCGGTACACGCTGTCCATCCACATCAAACTCCGAAAAGAGGAAGCCCTTTTCCCCGACTTTACTTCTCCCAAAAACTACCGTTTCCGATTCAATAATTGGATACTTGGAAAGAAAGGCGTTTCCGTACGCCAAATTAATCAAGCCTTCACGCCGGTTATTGATTCCGAAAACGGCATAGGGTAAATCCGTAAAGTCTTTGAGGTAATCCAAGTGGTCGAAATTCCCCGCCCACCGCGAGCGCTCGTCAATCTCTTGGATCGCCACGATATCGGGCTCCAGGCGAGTGAGCAGCTGACCGATTTTCCGGAGATTCGAGCGGATACGACGGCTGGAGGCCATCCCTTGTACCGGCATCAACCCTCGCCCATGAGCGATGTTGAAGGTGACGATGCGTAGCCGCTGCATGGCGCCTACGCTTACCCGGGATTCGGGAAGAGCAAAGAAAAACGAAGATGCCGTCTCAGTCAGACAGCGGCGGCAGAACCTGGCTCCACCGCTCTTCGTCAAAGCCAGCGAGGTAGACGGGATCAGCCACCACAAAGGGTCGCTTTACCAAATTGCCATTGGCAGAAAGTAGGGAAAAAATAGCGGCGTCACTCAAGCTCGGCAGTTTTTCGGAAAGTTTCTGTTCCCGGTAGTCGCGCCCTGAGGTGTTGAAGAGTCTACGTCGATCACCGTCAAAATAACGCAAGGCCGCTTTGAGTTCCTTCCCGGAAGGCGGGGTTTGCCGTATGGGCCCTTCTTCGAACTCAATTCCTCGGGCCTTCAACCAACGCGTAGCGCGACGACAGGTATCACAGGACGAATAGGTGTAAACGATCATCATAACCAAGCCTTACTTGAGCCACTCCTCACGCTGAACCGGGAACTGCCACTGCCCTTTGAATTGGCCGACGACTCCATAAAACGAAACCCGGTCGCCCTGCTTCCACGCTGTGCGAACCTTTGTCCTGAGGTTGGGCTCTGGAATCCAGACATCCCAGAGTATCCCCTTTACCACCACGGTGATTCGATTTCCCTCTCCCACCGTTCCTTCCACCCGGACGACTTTGCCGTTCATGGAGCCGTCACGTAGCACGGCAAGGTCAGNNAGCGGACTCTGGTCGCTCTCCGATGGGCGAACCAACGCCATCCAACGATCCGTGCGACCTTCGGTAACCGTTTTGAAGCGAGCATAAATCGGGAAATGATCAGCAAACCCGGAACCTGCGGGACCTTCGCTCGACCAACGCAGGGGCAAGCCCTCTGGCGTCATGTTCAAACCCGGAATACGCAGAACCCCAAACGAGTTGTCGACGTACTGGATACCGCGAAAATCGTAGAGCCCGCGTGAAAGAATGAGATGCATAAGCGTCCCCCATTCTCCCCGAAAAACATCANNAGGGCACGTTCGTTGCCTTGAGACTTCAGTACCTGATTGAGCGCCGTTTCCGGCATGGTCGAGCGGAAGCGCGCGCCTTGGTTATACTGCGAGTTAAGATCACCTCCAATAATGATGTCAGCGGAAGGATCTGCCCGTAAGATTTGGTCGATACGTGTCCGCAACGTCCGCGCATTGGCGATGCGAATCTTTTCCGTCACGGGATCACTCGCTCCTGACTTCCAGTGATTGTTGAAAACGAAGAGTCGGTTTCCATCCACGTCGAGTTCAACCTCGAGGACATTTCGAGCGGTTTGTGTCGGGTGGTTGCGAACTGAAATCACGGGAAACCGGGTAAAAACCACGCACTTCACCGCGCGTTCGTTTCCATCTTCATGGCGCACCGTCGGCGAGTCATTGCCCGCGACGACGGTGTATCCCTTCAGACCTCTCTCTTCGAAAGCCTTCAAAAGCACCTCTTCAGCCGCTGGAACGCGATCCGGGGTNNGCGCCGCATTGGTCACTTTGGTTTTGAGGTGTGCCGGGGTGTACAGCGACGGTTGATACTCATCGTAAACGGCGATCCCGTCGGCATCAAAAAGGTTCTCAACATTATAGACCAACACGGTGAACGTCCGCCCCTGGGACGTCAGCACGAGGACCGTCCAAAGCGCCACCACTTGCAAAAGACGAAAAAGGGTCATTCTGGAAGTGGAGCAGGCTCTCGCACCGTTGACCAGAGCCAACCCACGTCTCCATGCTGAGGAATGGCGTCTTCTCCTAAAGCCCTGCTCCAGCTCGACTACCTGACGGTTAAACGAGGTGATGTAACCATTCTCGACCGCGTTTCGTGGCGAATTCAATCCGGTGAACACTGGGTGATTTTGGGCCCCAATGGTTGCGGAAAAACCTCCCTCCTCAAGACGCTGCTCGGCTACCTCTCTCCGACCGATGGAGACCTTACCCTCCTCAACAAGGAGTACGGCTCGAACGACTGGCGCGAGGTGCGCCTCAAACTCGGTATTGTCACCAGCGCCTTGCAAGCATCCATCCCACCCGCAGAGCCAGCTCTCGAGACGGTGATCAGTGGGCGCTATGCGCAACTTGACCTCTGGGTTCCTTTCACTCCGGCAGACGAAAGAGCGGGTCGTAATCTCCTCTCCTTGATGGGCGCATCGCACCTAGAAGAACGACCCTGGCTTTATTTGTCCCAAGGCGAACGCCAGCGCATCCTCATTGCTCGCGCCATGATGGCGCGACCCCGAGTGCTGATTCTTGATGAACCCTGCGCGGGATTGGATCCGGTCGCCCGTGCTGAGTTTCTGGCTTTTGTCGATTTGGTGGGACGTCAAGCCCGAGGTCCTGCCCTCGTCCTGGTTACGCATCACGTGGAAGAAATCACTCCGGTCTTCACCCATGCGCTCGCGCTTCGCGGCGGCAAAGTCGCCGCGCATGGCCTGCTCCAGGAAGTGGTCAACTCCCGCGTCTTAAGCGAAGTCTTCGGCGCCCCCATGGAAATCCGTAAATCCAGGAACGGTCGTTACAGCGCGTCCGTTGAGGTCTGATTCCGCTGGCCCGTCGTCTCCGTGCTCAACGCACGGAGTCGGCAAAGCGGGAAATGATTCCGTCAAAGCTTCCGTTGGAAAAGAACACGACGAGTTGAGGCACGTGTCCTTGGACCGCTGTCTCCTCCTGCAATCGCGCCAAAAGTTCGAGATTTGTCGGCGCTAAGACCATGCTGATGCCTTTTCGCGTCAGGTAAGTAGACACGGCATCGGAATCGAAGCGTTCATCCGCGCGCAGTTTGTCGGCTCGATTGATGGCCCCGAGGTAGACACGATCCGCATGTGATAAGGCGTCCATAAAACCCTGCTGAAGCACATTGGTTCGTGCCGTGTTACTCCGGGGCTCAAAAACCGCTGTGATGCGTTTCCCCGGAAACCGATTTCTGAAGGAAATCAAAGTTTCTTTCAAAGCAGTCGGATGATGACCAAAATCCTCGATCACCGTGAGCTCGGGCCTTTCGACCAAGACCTCTTGCCGACGTTTGACCCCGCGGAACCGGGACAATGGAGCCAAGTTCAATCCNNGAAATTCCTTTCCATCGCTCCACCCTCCTCTCCGTGCGGCGGGATGAGGACCAGAGCCGCCGCTGTCGCCGCCATCGCAGCGTTGCGGGCGTTGTAGAGACCAGGAAGGCTCCAGCTGACCTCTGCCCAAGGTCGACCCCACCACGTGAGCGAAAACGAGGCGCCCTGTGGTGTTTCTTTGAAATCGAGCAAACGGACATCCGTATCCGCTCCCACCCCCACCCGAATTTGCCGCGTCCAGGGAGTCGGGCCAAGGGCACGAAGGTTTTCGTCGTCAGCATTGAGCACGATCCACCCATTGCGNNTGAACTTGCTCCGCTTATCAAAGAAAGCGCTGTCGTATTCATCTCCCTCGATCACAAAGGGGTCACTCAACGTTCCCAAATGATTCCCGACGGGAGGATCCTGGGGAACTCCTCCGATCAAGAACCCGGGATCTCGTCCATTCTCCCTCAGCAGGAATGCGGTCAATGCCGTGGTCGTGGTCTTCCCATGCGTTCCGGCCACCACGATGTTCTTACGATGCGACAGTATCGTCTCGTTTAATAAGGCCGGCAACGAAGTAAACGGAAGTGCACGGCTCTCCAGGAGCCATTCTACCTCAGGATTGCCACGACTCATCGCGTTGCCGATGACAACGAGATCGGGAGAAAGAGACTGCAGCCTGGCGGCGTCGTAGCCTTCGTGAAGCTCGATACCTGCTGCGGACAAGACTTCGCTCATCGGAGGGTAAACTCCTGTGTCCGCGCCAAGCACCGTATGACCGGCGGCTCGTGCCAAGAGAGCGGCGTTGCCCATGGCAGTTCCACACACGCCCATGAAATAGATTNNACCCGGAAGCGCGCCAGATTCTGAGGTTGAGTCAATGGCGATCTGGCAAGGGCGAGGCCACTTGAGCCGAACACCTCAAGTTTACGTGATGCAGGGAGATTGAAATTCAGCCGTTTCTGTGAATTCTGGTCGGTCCTGCGCCGTGGTCCGCCCTACCCCACCGACTATTCGTCGACTTCATGCTGCCTAGCCGACTTGTAACCCACCGTGCATCGATTCCGTGGAGCTGGACAGTCTGGATGACGCTGCCATGGGCTGCGTTGTATTTCATTGAAAACATTAGTAACTCGGGACCGCTCGTTTTCACCTTAAAGAAGTTCTTCGAGGACCCCATGCTCATCGGCTTCCTCACGAGCCTCAACGTAGCGTTCAACTTCATGGTAGGTGTCGTAACGAGCTACATGAGCGATCGTATCTGGACGCGTTTTGGGCGGAGGAAACCGTTTCTCCTTATCGGCTGGTCCGGCGTAATTCTTTCTCTTGTTCTGCTCCCTCTCGCAACGAATGGATGGAGTCTGGTGGCCATCATCATTCTGTATCAGCTGAGCGCAGACATAGCGAAACCACTTGAGCCCCTCTACAATGAAGTGATCCCTCCGGCACAACGAGGTCGCGCCGCCATGGTTCGCAGCGTGGTCCAAAATCTAGTCGGACTCGTTTTCTTCGGTTTGCTTTTAATGCAGTTCGACCGAGTTTATACGTTCGAAGTTCTTGGCACCGCCCTGCGCACCAATGGAGAGGCGGTTTTGTACTGGTCTGCTGCGCTGGTCATCCTAGTCGCCCTGTTTTTCCGCTTTTTCTGCGTAAAAGAGACTCCGCCTGAAACTCAGCGTCGGCGGGAGGCGTTTCGGCTCCGAGTTTTCTTTCGCGATCTCTTTGCCCGCCGTGACCAAGCGTGGCTGTACGCGCTGTATATCACCCCTTTAATCGCTGCTCCCGGAGTCGACGTCTTTAGACCGCTTCTCCAGACGGAACAGCTCGGGTTTTCGAAGGCTGATGTCGGAAAGGCAGCTTCGATCGGGCTCATCGTCTCGCTCCTTGTTTTCTATCCGCTCGCAGGCTTTCTCACGGATCGTATAGCCAGGATGCGCCTGTTCCAATTGGGATTGATCGGTCCCGCCGTCGCCAACCTCCTTTTATTCCTCTACCTTCGATACTACTCCGATTACACCCTGACATTTTCGCTGTGGATCGCCTTCGGACTCCTTACCGGCATCTTTCCTGCCTGCCTTTACGTCGTTTGGGGACCGCTAATCTACGATTACATCCCCACTCACCGCTTCGGCACTACCAGCGCGGGACTTTCGTTCGTAGGTGGGGTTACCTCGTTTTTAGTTATGAATGCCGGAGGTTTGTGGATCAATTTTTTCACCGGCATGTTTGGTCCCCGAGGTGCCTCCAAGTTTGACTACTCCAGCGTTTACATGNNTATTCACCTACCATGAGAGATGTGGCCGCATTCAGCGTTTAGGGCAGCTCGAACACCAGGAGCCCGATCCTGCGCTTCGCAGATAGACGGGCACCAGACGAACCTAGCGCTCACCTTGACTCATCGTCTAAAGACGGGGCCGAGCGGTATGACAAAGATCTGAAGGCTGCCACCCTTTGTGCGTGCAACGATTCGACCCAAGAAACGCACGATCACAGGCGCGTCGGACGGCGCCTCTATCTCGAGCTGCAAACTGCCATTCTCTTTTCGCCAACTCACACTTACTTTTCCCCAAGGGGTTGGCGCCTCCCCTCGCGCCCACTCGAGACCGTCAATAACCGGCGCTACTCGGATCGCCTCCCACCCGGGAGAGTCTGGCCCGACACCCAATACGGTGTGGATGTAACTAAACGCCGGCCACGCCGCCCAGGCATGGCAATCGCTTCGGCAGGGATCAGGGTACTCTGGCCAGGTAGTAAGCCCATGAGAAAGCGCCCTTCTCCAAGGCTGGAGCAAGAGACGATGCCACTGAGCGAAAAGACCACATCTCGCCAGAGCTTGTCCCACGTAATAAGCCTGCATGGAGTGCGCCGGAATCAAGGAGGTATCGATCATCAGTCGACGAGCGACACGACGTCGCTGCGCGGATGTCGCAACCCCCGAATTGATCGCTGCAGCTTGCGTGTGCTGCGAGAAGCGGTCGCTTCTATGCTCCGGTCCCTCCACAAAAAGTCCCGCTGGTTCATCCCAAGCTAAAACTCGAATTCTCCGGGCGAGTTGACGGGCGAGACGCTGCCACCTGAGCCCATCTCCGGGCTCCCCGGCATTTTTGTGAAGAAATGCCGCCACATCGAGTGCTTCGACAAAGAGGCAGGAGAGGTACGTCGATCCGCCACTTTTGACCGCTGGAGGCACTCCTTCAGGCCACTCTGGAGCGTCATCCACTACGTTCCAACCGTCGGTTACTCCTATCATTCCATCCGCTCGCAGATGTCTCCTGAAGTAACAAAGTATGGTATCTACCACAAGTAATGACCGGCGAACAAAGTCGTGGTCTGACTTTCCCACCCACGTCCAATAATCAGCTACCATGAATATCCAATGAAGGCAGAAAAATGGAATTGTCTGGCGGGCATAATGACACGGTACCCGTGCGTCAATCAAGCCGTTCGACCGGACTGATTCCATAAACAACCGTATCGTTCGCCGAGGTAGGCTGACCTCGTTGCAAAGATAAAAACTTCCCAATGCTTCCAACCTAGCATCAGCGATGTACGTGAGTTGCTCGAAGTAGGGGCTGTCATCGTAGATCTCATGAGCCCCCATCTGAAAGGTTCGCTTGCTAACCTCGACAATCCGCTCGGCCTCGAGATCACTACTCGAGAAATACGCTGTGAACTTTTGTGGATGTACACAAAGCCGATAGCTGATTCGACCTAAGGTTACGCGCGTATCTCCCGGTGAAATTTTCACTTTCACCCAGCGGAATGCCCGCCAGTGAAACGGCTCCCAGGTGATCGATTCGCCAGAGAGAAATACGGTGTCACAATATCCATGTGGCGCGCCGTCCTCTAGATTGTCCCTCCGGCCTTCTTTAACCCACCTTGGAACACCGGATACCTCGGCCCATCTGCCTAGCGCTTCAGCGTAGACCACCTCCACTCTACGGCCTCGTCCACCCGACACCTCCAATACGACAAATCCTGTGACATAGCTCCCCGCGTCAAAGAGAATTTCTCCGCCTTCACCCTCAGCCCAGGACCAACTCTCCTCGGTTTGTCGAGCTCGAGGTTGAGAACGATCTGCCACAGGGTAAAACTCTGCCGCAGTTTCCGAGAGAGGGGCGACGTCTCGAGGGACGAGCGTTCGCAGACTTTGCACACCCCAACGCGTGCTACGGGAAACCGCTCGANNAGAATCATCGAAGCCTACCGACTGCCAACCAAGCGGAACATGCCGCAGATCGATTCTCTCCATATGGTTCAAGAATTCCTGGGCGTTCTCGATGTAGGCAGAGGTGTCGGGAGACACCGCTAAGTCTTCCCATGCTCTCCAATTTCCTGGCGTATCCAAACCCTCAATTCCTTCAGCTTGGACTAGAAGACCTGGCTTCGGGCTGTGCACTTCGCTCGTGGGCGCATGGATTCCGTACCAGCGAACCTCAGCAGCCAAAACATTTTTCCCGTTCAGCAACCAACCAGTCACATCGTAGCATTCAAAGTGGTAGCTAAGGAGAGTTCCCCGGGCANNTAAATCCCAGGCGTTCGCCATTCAACCACAGCCGATAACGCGAGTCGGCGGTCACGTACACGAGGACACGAGAGTCCGTTCGCGAAAACAGGAAGGTATTTCGGAAGTACCGAGTCGTCAGGCCAGGCCCCCAACTCCCGCACCAAACATAGTCCGCCGTCCACCTGGGAGACGTTCCATCTACAAACATCGCCGGCAAAAGCTGAGCGGTGCCCGGCATATCAGAAGTACTATGCGCGGCACACGCTGAAGAAAGCGTTAGTCCACATACTTTTAATTCCGCCCGGTGACGCAAACGCACGCAACCGAGCCCAGGACCTGCCGACAACAGCGGTCTCAGTGAACCCGTTTTCTAACCCGCGGGCTTAACACCTTGGCGGGAACTCCGCTTTCTTCGTCGGTGACCTTCCGTGCGAGTCGAAATTTGTTTGGGCATCGTATCGCCCTCAATCCACTGCGAGGGCACCTGCACAGTGATCGGACTTTTTGGGAGCCCGTGAATGTGGTGACGTAACATCAAATCAATTTGGTCCACCGCTGTTCTCCCAATCATCGCATAGTCCACATTCATGCCGGTTACCCTGCGTCCCCGGTGTTTGGAGTCAGGGGCATTATCTAAGCTGGCAAACGCCACGATTTCTGGAACTGAAAATCCGCTTCTTTCCAGCCACCAGCCAACCGTCGCATTAAAGCNNCTCTAAGTGTGGTGACAGTCGAGCTTGGCAGTAAAGCGCCGCCGATATTTTATCAAAAAGATCAACCGCTTGTGGCTCTTTGAGCAATGCGACACCAATACGCTGGTACCCCGCTTCGAGTGCCTTCTCCCAAACACGGACGACGGCATGAGAAAAGTCGGCGACGACAATGTTCACTGGAGGGCGGAAATATCCAAGGTGACAGCCTACGCTCGTGAACGAATCCCAGGGGAAGTGATCAATGATATCTGGAGTCATGATCTGACCGAAAAGAACCCCACGGATTCCTCGATGAAAGAGAACTCTTCCTAACTGAGCGGCTCCCGCGTAGTCTTGGAGGCGAAACGCCTCGACTCGATAACCTCTTTTCGCGCCNNCACCTCCAGGTGTGGACTCCACGGGTGTGAGCAACTCACGAACGCGATAACAAATTCAGAGGGATGATCGCGCGTTTTCCAACGATGCGCGGCGATACGGGCGAGCGCTGGATCCGGACGATAACCCAAACTCTCGGCCAAGCGCTGAAGTCGCTGCCGGGTAACTTCCGGAATTTTGGGATGATTTCTTAACGCGAGTGA
>DKKJ01000032.1:0-324 GCA_002455175.1 Opitutaceae bacterium UBA6669 | reverse complement strand
CGTCGGCAATCGTCTGGAGCGTGGGGCGCGGTTCCATGGTGAACGGGTTTACTGGCCGCACCATTTCGTGCGAGCGGAAACTGAATGATAGGTAACCACGAGCCCCTTCTCCTGTCAGTTCGGACACCCCGACTTTTCTGAAACTGAACTCCGTCAGGTTGCCCCCTATCCCTCTGTCACCATGCACGTTTCCACCCCACGCTATCACGTTGGTCGCCGTATGCTTCCTGCGCTACGCTCAAGTATTTTTCTGCTCTGTGTTCTAAGTGCGGCTTCCGTTAGCCACTCACAATCGACAACCAGCACACCCAAAAGCGCGGATGT
>DKKJ01000281.1 GCA_002455175.1 Opitutaceae bacterium UBA6669 | reverse complement strand
ATCATCACGAGGTTAATGAGCGAGACGATCGTCCGCACGCCCGCACTATAGCGTCGCTCAAAAAACTCAGGCGCGGTTTTCAGCCGTAATCCCAAGTAGACCTCAACGAAGAAAAGCGCGAGGAGCCCAAAGCACAACGCACCCACCAATTGAAATCCGCCAGCCGCCAAGCCCAAGGAATAAGTCAGTCCTGCCTGCCCGACGAATTGCTGGCTCGAGATATTCGCGGAAAACAGGGATGCCCCCACCCGTACCCAGTTCGCTTCTCGGTCAGCGAGAAACAGCCCGTCGGAGCTACGAATTTTCTTCCGGCCAAACCACAGGCCAACCCCCATCATCAACAAAAAATATCCTCCGACGATCATCCCATCGAGAAGGGTGACGCGAAGAGAGGGCATGGGATCGCTCGATCACACCAGACGCCGCGGCCCGTGTCGACCCCCTCTACGATGGATTTTTCAAACATCGTCACCGTGGTCCCAACCGTGACGTCACTAAGGTGGCCCGCCGACAGGGGTAATGCAGGCACCTGACGAGAGGCGTTTCCGGCAAGTATTGACCCGGAATGCGAGTTGAACCAATTCCTACCCGGCCCTCCTTCCCTGCAGTGAGTTGGAAACCCCGTCCTACCCTCAAAGAGATTGCTCGACGGACACGCCTGAGTGTCGCTGCGGTGTCAATGGCCTTGCGTAATCACCCTTCCTTGCCTCCAGCAACGATCCGCCGGGTGCAACAAGCGGCGAAGACCCTCGATTACGCGCCCAATCCTGCAGCCCGCATTCTCGCCGCACATCGCCAACGTAGCGCCGTGCACCCGGACTTCTCTCTTCTTGCCCTCGTCTCGAACTGGCCCCAGCGAGACCAATGGAGTCGCCAGGAGAGTGCGCGCCGTTTGTTAGCGGGAGCCACCGACCGTGCACGGACGTATGGGTATGCTCTGCAACACTTCTGGGCTCGGGAGGACGGCATGTCGCCACAACGATTCAGCCAAGTCCTCCTCGCTCGCGGCATTCGCGGCCTGATTCTCGCTCCCTTCGAAAACCCGGACAGCACCTTTGATCTTTCGTGGGACGAGTTCACCGTAGTGACAATCGAAAGAGCTACCCGGTATGATCGATTCCCCTACGTGGTACCCAATTACTACGCCGATCTTCGACTGGCGTGGGACCGTCTCTTGGGACTCGGTTATCGCCGGATCGGAATGGTGATCGAAGTGAGCCTGGCGGAACGGGTGGCGCATCAATGGGAAGCCGCCTACGTTTTCGCGCAAAACCGCTCGGGATTCGCCGCACTCCCCACCCTTGTAGTCGATCAGCAAAATCCCCAAGGCAAAATCCAAGCGTGGCTACGAAAACACCGCCCCGATGCCGTCATCAGCCGTAGCGACCAAGTACTATCCGCAGCACAGGGGTTGAGGCTACGGATTCCCGAAGACTTAGGATATGTCAGCCTCAACGCGATCGACGACGCCCCCCAGGTCAGCGGTATTCTTCAACCCCGCGACGTCATGGGCGCCACCGCCGTGGACATGATTCACAACCTCCTTCAACGCAACCATCGCGGTTTTCACGACAACAGCCATGGCACGCAGGTCGACGGAACGTGGCATCCAGGGAAAACCTTACGCGCTACCCGCGAAACGACGACACAACATCGACTCATTGAAAAAACGCGAAAGACCCGCCCAGCACCCTTTATTTCCGATTAAATCTAATTGGGATCTGCGTACGCACCACCACGGGTCGACCTCCGCGAGTAGGGGGCGTAAAGCGCCAATCACGCAGACTCTGCATGGCAGAATAACCGAAGCTCGGCTCAGTGGCACTGATGATGCGAGGAAGCCGTGCACGCCCATCTTCGTCCACGAAAAATTCGATTATTGCTTCACCTGTGTCCACCTTGGCAGAAATCGGATAGACAATCGACTTCCGCGAGATCGGACGAAGGGGTTCATCCAGTTCACTCAATTTGACGATCGATTCAGGTCTAGACTTCTGGCGACGAAGCAGTTCTCGCTCTTCCCAGGTAACCAGCATGCGATCACCTTTGCTCTCGAAAACCTCTTCATATCCACTCAAGGACGGACAAGGGCGCCCGTTCTGTGTGGCAGGCTCGAAGACAAAATTCTCCACCGCAGCACGTACGGACATTCCAAATTCAGGATGTGAGGCGGACAAAACATCGGCTCGGATCACGCGGCCTGTTTCATCAATCACAAAAGCGACCGAAGCCTTCCCCTCAACGTTACCCGCGATATGCTCATAAGGATAAATCGGCTGTACGGTGTGAAGTGGGCGGGGTGGAACATCGTAATGAAACTCCTTTGGCAATTTGGAGAAATCGGGTTTTTTCTTTCGCTGTACGAACGGTCCGCTCCCGCCTTCGGGCAACCCTTCGATAGTAAAAATGATTGGGACCTGCATCTGGGTATTAACCAAGCGATCTCCCAAGCGCCCGGGTTCAAAGCGCCACTTCATCACAGCTTCAATAGCCGCATCTTCGAACGAAGGATTTAAACTCCGCAACACACGTACATCCCGGGTGCGTCCTTCAATATCTACAATGAAAGCCACAACGACTTCTCCTCGCAATCCACTCTCGTGCATCGCCCGGGGATAGACCGGCTTGGATTGCGATGTGACCCGAGGTGGAACTGCTGCCTCTTTTGAAGATCCCATCATCCGCCGCGAAGCCTCGACAAGTATAAAGGGCACACGGATCTCGGACTCAATCGGTTGTCCCGCTTTACGCGCAGGAGCAAACTTCCAATTTTTCGCGGACATTTTGAGCGGACGAAGCAGTGCTTCAGATACATTGCGGATGGCAATAATCGATCCATCAATGGCCACTGTGATATCGGCTTCAACCACCTGGGGAGAGAGCGTCTCATCTTTAGGCAAGTCTGCCGGCCGTTCAATCCAGGCCAGATCAACTTCCAGTAAACGAGGGGTAGAATCAGCCAGACCTTCGGTAGCCGATGCGGGGTTGAAGATATTTCCGTACTCCACCCGAGTGTTCACCGTTTTCCCTTCCCGCTTTCCAGGCTTCCACGATTCGACTATCTTGGCTTCTTCAAGAGCACGCTCATACGCAATCTGCGTGCCGATGCGTTCTCGGAAGATTAGCCGTCCCTGAGAATCTAGCATTAGGCGAGTAATTACGTATCCCACTTGGGACGTCTTCGCCAAACTCTCCGGAAACTTCGGGGTACCTTTCCTGCTCAACACCGGCAAGGTATCCGGGGGATCACGGAAATCGACCCAACGCGGCGAAAGTAATATAACATCCTGACCTCGCACGATCGTAACTTCGCAAAAACTAACTAAGACAACCAGGGTCAGTAAGGGTAGGATCAGTCTACGAAAAACCATCCAAATAGCGCAGTTTCCCCTCTCGCTTAAGGCAAGTGATAAACTACCAATGGTTGCAACTCCACAATCCAGTAAGGAGGACTCTAAATCGTCCTCCATTCCTCAGCGCATTCTTCTTTCTCCCTGCCATGAACCGTCGCACCTTCCTAGCCCTCTCCAGCGCTCTCTTGACCGCTCGCGCTTTGGGGCAAACGTCCTCGACCGCGCTGAACTCCACACTCCAGGTTGAAACGGTGCGGGGCCCCATTCCTGCCGGCGCACTCGGTCTCACTCTGGCCCACGAACATCTCCTGGTGGATTTCATTGGTGCCGAAGCAGTCTCTCGCGAACGCTATCGCCCCGATGATGTCATAGCGGTCGCACTCCCTGCCCTTCGCCAGGCCTACNNAGCCCGGAAGAACCTTTTTCTACCCCGCTACGCTCACACCGAATCCGCCTCCCAACTCGCTGCTCGGTGGATCTCGGAGGTACGCGAAGGTATCGAGGGCACGACCTGCCGACCGGGCTTTATCAAGTGTGGCGTCGATCCCGAACCGGATCTCAGCGCCATCCATCGAAAGCTGGTGGAAGCCGCCGCGGAAACTCACCGCGCCACTGGCCTTTACATCGCGATTCATACGGGTCGAGGGCCCGGACTGCAGATTTTGGAGATCCTCGCTTCGCAGGGTGTCGCGGCGAGCGCCTTTCTCTGGGTCCATGCGCAAGGGGCATCGGATGACGCTCTATTCGCAGCCGCTGATCAAGGAGCTTGGCTCAGTATTGACGGCCTCAACACACACACCCTCACCCGCCACTTGCACCTCTGTCGAGAGTTGAAAAAGCGCGGGCAGCTCAACCGCGTCCTCTTGTCCCACGATGCCGGTTGGTACGATCCCGCCAAGTCTAACGGTGGAACCTTTCGTCCGTTCACCCTCCTGTTCGACTCGTTCCTCCCGCTCCTACGAGCGGAAGGTTTTACTCCTGACGAAATTGAAACCCTGCTGATCAAGAACCCCGCCCTCGCCTACGGTCAGCGAACACGTCTTATACCAGGTTTTTAACGACAGCCGTCCACCATCAAGGTCACCCGAACCTCTTACCGCTTCAGCCATTCTTGATTTTCGCGTGTCGGTTCTTCCCCTTCACACGGGATCATAACGGTAACCAATGCCATGCACCGTGGTGATCGCGGACTGCTTTTGCTTAGGATCATCGATCTTTTTCCGCAGCTGCGCCACGTGTTGGTCAAGGGTACGCGTGGTTCCAAAATACCCCACACCCCAGACTGAATTGAGCAGATCATCCCGCGTGAGAACCTTTCCCGCGTGATGGAAAAACTCCTCCGCCAATCGAAGCTCTCGCGCGGTCAACGGGTGCTTTTCGCCGGCTACAACAACCTCAAATCGTTCGCGATCAATCTCCGCAGCACCCAGCTGAAAGCGAGGTTCAGCGCTTCGTGTGGTTGTCTCCTGTCTCGTCACGCGTGACCGTCGGAGCAAAGCTTCAATTCGGGCCAGCAGTTCATGCACGNNTGGTCAGATAATCGTCGGCGCCAAGCTTCAACCCGACGACCTTGTCCACCTCTTCACTCTTGGCGGTGAGAAACAGGATCGGCACATGCGCCGCCCGAGCCCGCAACTCTCGACAGACGTCGTAGCCGCTCATCTTTGGCATCATTACGTCAAGGATCACCAAATCGTAGGATTCCTGTGGGTACAGTTTCAGCGCTTGTGCTCCATCGACCGCCGGCCTCACCTCGTACCCTTCGCTCTCTAGAGTCGCAATGAGTCCCTGGCGGATATGCGCCTCATCTTCGGCGACTAAGATTCGAGCTTTCATGCTAAAGTAAGAACAAAACGCGCTCCGCCTCCCTCGCGCGCTTCATAGTGAAGATCTCCCCCAAGTCCACGCGCCAATTGAGNNAAAACCTAAACCCACTCCTGATTTCTCTGCGGTGAGCGTATCGTCAACGCGATGGAACTTATCAAAAATCCGTCGGCGGTGCTCCGCCGAAATTCCCGGCCCGCGGTCTTCCGCCACCAGACACACGCCGTCCTCCCGCACCTTCAAACCCACCGTTACACTTTTCCCTTCGGCGGCATACCTACACGCGTTTTCGATCAGGTTGGAAATAATCTGCTGCAGCGCATCACGATCAACCTTCCTAGTAACGGAGGCTGTCGGCAAATCTCGATGTAACTCCATACCGGCTTCGGCTACACGAGGGCTAAGAAGATCCAGCATCCGATGGAGCTCAGGAACAAGATCGAGTGCCTCCAAGGCGTACTTTTTCTTTCCTTGCTCCAGGCGACTGAAATCCAGGGCATTATTTACCAATCGCGTCATCCGCTCGGACTCTTCGCCAATCACCTGGAGGTAATGAGTCTTCTGCTCCGGGGAACGCACGCGATCTTGCGCGAGCAGCTCCGCATACAAGCGAATGGTCGTCAGCGGCGTTTTGAACTCGTGCGAGACGTTGGCTACAAACGAGGTTTTCTGCAGGGCGTCCTCCTCGCTGCGACGCGCCTGTCGAACCAGCAACGTCCCTCCCAGAAGAGTGGAAACGATCAAAAGCGTGACCAGCAGCGCACCGGCCAGAAATAAACCGCGTCCGGAGGTCATCACCGCATCCTCGTCATCGAGAAATCCCATCACCGCCCACCCCGGGAGCAATCTCTCTGAAACCGGAATGGTCGCGAGAGGCTGACTGCCCCCCCGTTTTCCCAAAGACATCTCGTATCCGGACGCTGAAGCGACCGAGCGAGTGAGGGCGGCCATACCAGGATTTCTCCGCAGCTCGAAACGCTCACCTTCCTTGGATGGATCAGGGAGGAGGTCGACCCAACGTCGGCTGAGTTCTTCCAAGTTGACTTCAATTCCCAAGACGGCCCCATCCGCCACTTTCCGCCACCCGAGCAGGTGAACCTGCTGTAGCCTGTCGCGAACGGGTATCCAGCCGCTTTGCCCGAGGACGAAAGCAGACGATTTTTGCATCACCGTTCCTGATTCCGCGCGTTGCGAGGCCAGATCTTGGACGGCACTTCGCGCCGACTGGGCGTTCGCCACATTGGAGCCAACGGATTTTCTCACTTCGCGCGAAGAAAGGCTTTCTTGCTCTTCCTCCTTTCGGTTGCGCACCCCTGCCCAGGGCGGCGAGGCCAACAGGGTTTCCATCCAGTCACGCGTCGCGCCGGGTGGAGCATCCACGACGTAGGTGACGCGGCGATCGGATCCGATACGAAACGCCTCACGAAGCAAGGGATTCGATCGCATCCATTCTTCCAGAAAAGTCACGGCCGACCCCGACTCGTCGGGCGCTGATTGCAACGTTTGCATCAGGGCCACCTGCACGTCACCCAGAATCAATTCCACATTTTCAACAATCAAACGGGCCCTTGCTTCCAATGAACTGCGCCGGGACTCGGCGGCGGCTTTCGATTGTTCCTCCCACCTCGATTGTTCTCGTGAGAGGAGCCACAGCGCCCCACCCCCGGTCGCCAGTGTGGGAACCAGCAACAGGAGCCAAAAGACAGCGGCGCGGCGAACAACAGGTGTCATGGGTACGAACTTACCTACAGAGAACACACCCCCATGCCGTTGGCCACACTGGATAACCGCGACGACGAAGGCCCATCCTTCCCCCCGCGACGGTGTGCCCCGCCACGAGAGGGAGAACGTGGTCTAAAATGCTCTATGGACTGACGCTCGACGTCGACTGTTGGTTGATGGTTTGCGCGCTGCTCGCCTTATACATTTTTCTGGAGGCTTTGCTCAAACCTTCGCGCTCAATCTGCTCTGCCGCTTGGGCGTTATCATCCACCAAACGTCCCACTTCGGAGTTTCCATAAACCTTGGCGATCGACGCTAGCTCGGCGTTCCGGGCACGCAGTTGCGAGGCCGCTTCTTCGCGCTTCTGAGCATCCACCAGCACAATCGCTGCCTCTTTCGCCACGGCCGTCACATTTCGGGCGTAGTCGGTCTGCACACTACGATTGGCAGACGCGATGACCTCCCGGTCATTGCTGCTGAAGCGGACGTTAGCCTGAGCCTGTAGTTTCACTTCGCGCTGCACCAACGGATCATCATACTGCAACTGGGCTCGGGCGAGTTCCCGCTCCGATCCGGCTTTTGCTGGACTCACTTCCACTTCAATGAGGGCAAATTTGTCCTGCCCGCCGTACAACTGATTGAGTGCAAGCTCCGCTTCCTGACCGCGGATCGATCCATCCCGCCCCACAAAACCTAGGGGGCGCACGCCTTCTGAGAACTCGATCTTTACCACCACGCGCCGCGCTACCACACTGAGGACATCTCCCAATTCAGCGTTGAAGATTCTCGCAAGATCCCGACTGGACTCCACGAAATAGGTGTTTCCATCGCTCCGCTGCGCCAGCTGCGTCATCAAATCTTCGTTGAAGTCCAATCCCACGCCCACCGTGGTCACCGAGATGCCCTCACGAAGGAGATTCGTACCCAAGCGTGCCAACTCCACTGGCGTGCTTGGCCCCACATTAGCCTGTCCGTCCGACAGCAAGATCATCCGGTGCACGTAACGCGGATCCTCCGTAAACACGCGCAGTTCAGAGGCTCCCCGCACCACACCACCATGCAAGGCAGTGCCCCCGCTGGCAAAAATGGATTCGATCGTGGACTCGACCCCTGCCCGGTTACCGATGCGCCGCGCCGGTATCAACGTTTCCACTCCGCTGTTATACACCACCAGCGAGAATGCGTCGTCAGGATCCAGCCGGCGCACCACTTCGATAGCCGCTTCCTTAGCCCGCTGGATCTTTTCCCCACTCATCGATCCGGACCGGTCGATGACCAAACAGAGGTTAACCGGCGGGCGCACCTGCAAACGCGGCCGGTGCGCCCCTTCCAAAGAGACGCGCACGACAGCGCGTTCGGTCCCAGTGCTCGGCAACACGGGGCGGTCGAGCTCTAGGCGCATCCGCACCGCGTCCGTTCCAGAAGATCGAGGTGAAGCCGCCGTGGCGCCGGAGGCGAGGAAAAGCCCACCGATCAAAACGGCGGCGAGACGAGAGAAGGAATAAGTTTTCATGAGGAGTGAGGTGCCCATTTCACCACATTATCCCCCAAAAGTTGTCACCCTGACGTCAGCCGATTGTCAGGCATGTGTCATGGAATCGGAATTTAGTCCAATTCCGCCCCGCACCTCCAAATTCCAACCCGCGTAGCGGGTGAATCTTGGAGAGGCCTAAACGGAAACGGACACCAAAGCTGGTGTCCACTTTCTCCACTCCCGGAGAACTGGACGTAACGGGAACTAAACCGCCCGCTACCCGCTAACGCTGCGGCACCGGTTTCGACTATCGTCGTGGTTGCGCCTCCAACCATGAAACCACGCTATCGCCTGATCATTCGCCGCGGCCGAGGGGCCATGTTCTATTGCGTCGACAGGCTCACGAATAAGCGCACCAGCCTCCAAACGGCCGACCGCTACGAGGCCGACCGCATCCTTCACGCGAAGAACGAAGCCGCGATCCAGCCGATGCTGAACCTGCAAATCGCCCGGGCCTACTTGTTCGGGGCGGACGAAGCCATCGGCAAACGCACCTGGCGGGATGCCCATCATTGCCCTGACGGAAACCAAACTCGGCTCGAACAAGGAACGCTGGCAACGCGCCCAGAAAGAAAGAGCCTTCGCGTCCCTGTGGACGCGCCCGCTGGTGGAGACCAAGGGCGAGGAACTGCTGGCCGTTATGCGCAAGGGCGGCGTGTCCACCAACCAGCATATGCGCCGCCTCCACAATTTCTGTGTGGACATGAACTGGCTGCCTTGGCCGCTGATCCCCAAACGGCAGTGGCCAGTCGTCCGGCACAAAGACCGGCGCGCCATCACGTGGGAAGAGCACTGCCGCATCGTTGAACGCGAGGGCAACACCGAGCGGAAGGCATTCTACCAGCTCGCGTGGCACCTCGGCGCGTCGCAAGGCGACTTGGCCAACCTCCACGCCGAAAACGTGGACTGGGCCAGCGGGACCATCACCTACGTCCGCATGAAGACGAAATGGCGCGAGAATCAGACCCCGCCGCAGATCAGATTCGGGCAATCCGTCGCCGACATCCTCAACACCCTGCCCAAGGAAGGACCGCTCTTCCCGCATCTCCGCGGCCGGCTTCCCGGCTACCGCGCCAACGAATTCCGCGAACGCTGCCGCGGCCTCGGCATCGAAGGCGTCAGCCTGCACAGCTACCGCTACGCGTGGGCCGAGCGGGCCAAGACCGCCGGCTACCCGAGCGCTTCGCCCAGCTCGCCCTCGGCCACAACAGCAAGGCCGTCCACCGCGCCTATGCGAGGAACGCACGGGTCACTCTGCCTCCGCTGGAGGACTACAAAAAGGGCGCGACCGCCGCGCCGGTAATCCCGCTGCCCATCACCGCCTAGTCTTCCCCCATGAAAATACTTCCGCCTTGCCTTTGTCCGCCAGTGGCGTATGGGTCTCTAGTGGAGTTCAAGCGCTTCCGCCTCTTCGAAAAGTCATGCGCCGGCTTGTTCAGCGAACACGATGTGTTCGAGCTCGAGCTGGCGCTGATGGCCGATCCTGAGGCTGGCGACTTGATCCCCGGGAAT
>DKKJ01000404.1:298-3243 GCA_002455175.1 Opitutaceae bacterium UBA6669 | reverse complement strand
TTTCTTCTCACACCTCCCAACCCTTCGTGTAGCGGTCGCGCGTGAGCCATTTGGCGTTTCCGCCGCTGACGAATCGGTTCTTTTCCGGATTCCACTTAGCGTTGGCGCCATAGTAGTAGGCGAAGTTCATCAAATGACACGCCTTCACGCTGCTGGAACCAATTTCCACATCGCAAATCGGACGTTTGCGGGTCTTCACGCAGTCGAGGAAATCCTCCACGTGATTCTTACTTTCGTAGAGCTTCNNCCCTTCGCGTCGGCCAGGAACTCACGCTGGGTCAAAACCACCTCACGGTCGAGCGAGGTCCCTTTGTCGACTTCTTTGTCCCAGAACTTGTGTACCGTCTTACCATCAAGGATGAACTCGAACTTACCACGGTTGACGTGCACCTCGCCCTCGGATCCGTAGAACGAAACGCCACGCCCTTTGACGTGGGTCAGGATCACTCCGTTCGTGTACACTAGCTGAGCGCCGCGCTTGGCGGTTTCCCAATTCTGCGGGGCACGGATTTCCACGGGGCCGCTGCCATCGACTCCTAATCCCCATTGCGCGATGTCGATATGATGCGCACCCCAATCGGTGATCATGCCACCGCCAAATTCGCGCGTGTTCCGCCAGTTCGGAAAGTGCGTGTGCACACCGCGCGGCGAAAGGTACGGGTTATAATTTACCAAGGGGCCTGGACCGCACCACATCTTCCAATCCAAACCTGGCTCCATCGTCTCGGCCGGTTGGTTGTAGGGGGGAGCTGGATCGCCAAAGGAAACGTTGATGGCAATGAGTCGTCCAATGATACCATTGCGAACGAGCTCCGCCGCGACACGAAACTCCTTCGAAGAACGCTGCTGCGAACCCGTTTGGAAAACGCGATTGGCTTAACGCGTGGCGCTGACCAATTCCATCGCTTCATGGATATTATAGGTCAAGGGCTTCTCACAGTAGACATCCTTGCCCGCTTTCACCGCCGCGATGGCGATGTAGGCATGCCAGTGATCGGGCGTGGCGATCACTACCGCATCAATGTCTTTCCTCGCGAGCAACTCGCGGAAATCATTGTAGGCCGTGCAGCCCTTGTACGACGACCCGGTTTTCGCGGCATACGCTTCCTCCACCCGCTTCTTCGCCGCCTCACGACGCGTGGTATCCACATCGCACACCGCCACCACCTGGACCTCATCGCGTGGCAAATACGTGTTGAGATGCCCGCGCATCATTGTGCCCATCCCAATCATCCCCAAGTTGAGACGTTGGTTGGGTGAAGCACCTTGCGCCCAGAGCCCGCGGGGAAGAATCAACGGGGCGGCGGCAAGAACAGAAGTCTGGAGGAATTGTCGGCGAGTAGGGGTGAAAGAAGCCATGATCTCGCCACGCTGGCCCAGCGGCATGGGTTTGAGAAGGACGATTTTGTTGTACGTAAACAAACTTTCCGGGCTCGAATGGTCGTTGCATGGCGGCGGAGAGCACTGGCATTTTCGATTCCAGGAAAGCGCCCGACTCACGGTGGGACGTGTACTGGTGAGCCCGAATGCCGGACGCACTTTAGCTTCAGAATCGGGCCAGAAAATTCCGTTTTGTAGCGTCAAGTGGGCCAGTCGGCCCAGGGGCGGAATCGCGTCTGTATCCGCTTCCGCAACCCGTCCCGATTTCGAGAAGAGTGGCACCCGTTTCTGATACGAAACTGATCATCGCGGGATCGCAGCGATTTCACTTAGGACTGAAATCCAGCATCTTACGAAGCGAGAAAGAACTGGCACGAGTTGTGTTATAACGCGCGGCTCTTCCATGAACCATAACGATTATAATTCTTCCGCGAGCCGATTTTCTTTTCGCGGACTTTCTGCTGCGCTCCTCTCCGGTTTGAGCGTCCTGACGCTGTCGGCGACAGCCTTCGCGGTGGCTCCGCCAGGTGCTCCGGCAGCGCCCAACACTCCCGCGACCACCGCTGCCTTTCCCAAACGAATCACCGCCAGCGGCCCCAACTTCGGCGCTTGGGACAATGCCTTTCTTTACCCTCAGGCAAACCGCGCGGGATTCTACGCAACGACCGAGGTGGTCGGAAGCAATGCGGTCAGCCTAGGCGCACTGCTGGAGTATGATCAGGCCGGTAACTCCCAGCGTCAGATTTCAGCCGTGCAGTACGGCACGTTGCTCAGTCCCACCAGTGACGCAGGTCGATTCTTCGCTTATCAGCATCTGGGAACTGCGAACGATGTGACGTTCGGCGTGTATAACAACACAGCTCCCTACGCCGCAGTCTATCAGCACAAACTCACTATCGATCCCAAGAAATCAACCGTATCAGGTGGTTGGATGCAGGGACGCACCGTCGTGACGCAGGATCTCAACAACACCATCGAGGTGATGGTTTTCGATGCTGACGGTAGCCTCCGTTGGGCACGTCGGTTGACGTCGTCTGCCTTCGGTGTTCCAGGCGGCAACCCGCTGGTCTCGCAGAGCGCGTCCGCCCAAGCGCTCGCTGACGGCTCTCTCTTGGTGCAGGTCACGAAGTCTGGTTTCAACATGCAGACGTTTGAGATAGAGTTTGATAACACGCTGGTAAAGCTTTCGTCCGAGGGTGGCGTCGATTGGGCAAAGAAACCCATTGGTCTCGCCCAGATCAGCGGTATCGCTCTTGCCTTCGGAAACTCGCTTTACCTGAGCTCGATGGATCCGATGTCGCTCGTCGAGGGCACTCCGGTCCAGACCGTCACTAAACTGACCCTCAACGGTACTTCCGTGTGGTCGAAGTCGATCAGCGCCAGATCCATCCACGCAATCCTAGGTCGACGCGGCGCGCTTGCGCCGGGAACGCCCTAGCGAACGGGCATGCCCGGCTGCGCGCCGGGATCGGCGTCGAGCAGGGCCAGCGCGCCGCCGTCGAAGCCGGCCGACAGGACCATGCCCTCGCTGACCCCGAAGCGCATCTTGCGCGGCGCCAGGTTGG
>DKKJ01000404.1:0-284 GCA_002455175.1 Opitutaceae bacterium UBA6669 | reverse complement strand
CCGATGCAGGCGGGGGTCTCGCCGACCTGCGCGGCAGCGGTGGCGGGCTGGGTCTCGGCCTTCGTTCCGGCCTGCTTCGCGGGCGCGGCAGGCGCCGCGGCCAGGGTGTCCTTCGAGGCTTCGGTCATGGCGTCGATCAGCTTGGGGTCGATGCGGGTGAACAGCGGAACGTAGGTGTCGATCCGGTGCGCGAGCAGGGGGGCGTCCAGGTCGGCCCAGCCGCGCACGGGCGCGGCGAGGAAGTCGGCGGCCTGGGCCGAGGTGCGCGGCAGTACCGGCGCCAG
>DKKJ01000079.1:1043-4919 GCA_002455175.1 Opitutaceae bacterium UBA6669 | reverse complement strand
CCCTTGTGGAGCACTACCGCAAACGCGGCTACCACTTGTCCGGCGAAATCGCTTACCTGAACCATCTGCTCACCTACGTTCTGGCGGGCAAGATGCCGAAGCTGGGGAACAAGTTGCTTCGCGAATGTGGTCGCGAGATCAAATTTTATCCTGGCCTGCCAGAATTCTTCGAGCGCGCTAAAGGGTTTGTTCGGGAACGAGAAATTCACGCTAAACACGAAATCCACCTAGAGCACTACGTGGTCAGCACAGGATTGGCCGAAATGGTCCGCGGGAGCGCCATTTCCAAATACGTAGAGGGAATCTGGGGCTGCGAATTCATCGAAAACCCCCTGCAACCTGGATTTCTCCGTCAAAAGGAGTTCCCCATCGAAGCTGAGTCCNNTCACGCACAAATCGGTATGGTGATCGACAATACCACCAAGACGCGCGCGCTCTTCGAGATCAATAAGGGCACAAACAAAAACCCAGCAATTGACGTCAACGCGAACATCGCTCCCGAAGATCGACGCATCCCGTTCCAGAACATGATTTATATCGCCGACGGCCCGAGCGATATCCCCAGTTTCTCCGTGGTCAAAAAGGGCGGTGGTAAAGCCTACGCCGTCTACAACTCAGACCGTCCCGACGAGTTTGCCCAAAACGACCGCTTGCGTCAGGTGGGCCGAATCGATCACTACGGCCCTGCCAACTATCAGGAAGGTAGTAGCACCTATCAATGGCTGCGTCTTCATATCCAGGCCATTTGCGATCGGATTGTCGCCGATAGGGAAACCGCAGTTGCTACCCGAGTGTCGCGTCCCCCACGTCACTTAAATGCGACGCCGGAAGAAGAAGCCGCGCGCCACGCCGCCAAGTCGCCGCAACAACAATCGTTTCTCGAGTAGGCCTAGTCATATCCCTAACGCCGACGTAATGTCGGCATACTCTGCCGATACCGAGAAGACGAGCGCTATTGCGCTTCCGTTTTTGCCGTCCGCTCCTTCAACGATTCAACAATGTTGGTCACGCGTTTGGCATACCGATGACTCGACGATGGTGCTCGCCCCTTGAGCGTGGCCGTGAGCCCCGCATTCCAGGCGAGCGCGATACGATAGGGCGTAGCCGTGACACCCGCTCGTTCAAAACCACGCTTGAGCCATTCGTAATGCTTAATCGCCACGTCATCGGCGTGTTTTCTCTCCCGCGCATATTCAAACGGCTTGGTAGTATAGCTTTTCCACGTTGACCGTCGAAATTGGTAAGCGCCAAGTTCGCCATGGGGTCCTGGAGCAGGATCGTTGCTGGGATTCTCCACCCAGTGGATCGCTTGGAGGGTTTCCCAGCGGTCTGAAGCATCGAGAGTCAGCGATCCCAGACTGACAATAAATCCCAGAAGAAAGATCCTAGCCAAAGCGCGGGCCGCCAGAGGGCGTCGTGCGCTCGCCGGGATCTTTTGAAGGTAAGACCTGACATCAGAGTTCATAGATCCGCAGCGATGCGGACCACCATTGACTCGAAATTTGGCCTCTCGTTCGAGCCAAAGAACTTGGCCAAACGCAAGCTATTGCCAATCAACGACTCGTAATCATTAAAGTTATGACTCGGGTCAAAATAGGCACGGCAAAACCACGCTAATAGGTGAGGTAATTCCTCAGTCACCCGCCGGCTACGTGAGGAACCACACCCCAAAACAGATCATTTTTTTACGATCTGTCGCGCCTGAAATGCAGGCTCAGTTACTTTTTTCTAGCTTACTCCCCCCATCACCCAAGATTTGATGAAGGATGAAATCGGCGACCTGAGCTTTCGGAGCAGGCCCAAACGACACCAACGTTCCGTTCCGGCCAATCACCACGACAGCATTATCTGCGGAATCGATCCCGATGTTGGGCTGACTGACGTCATTGGCCACGATCCAATCGCAATTCTTTTCTGCCATCTTACGACGAGCATACCGCTCTACCTCCTGGGTTTCAGCCGCAAACCCGACGACGATCTGTCCGTGGGCTTTGATTCCCGCCAATGTCTTCAGGACATCGACATTGGGCACCAAAGTCAGACTCAGCGGCCCCCCGGTTTTCTTGATCTTATCGGAAGCACGCTGGGTGGGACGGTAGTCCGCCACCGCCGCGACCGCGATAAAAACGTCGCAGTCTTTAAAAAGTGGACGACACGCGGCCAGCATCTCGGCTCCGGAAACCACTCGGTGCAGGACCGCTCCATCAGGTGCAGGAATCGTTACTGGGCCAACCACAAGATCGACGTGGTGACCACGCGCAAGGGCAGCGGCAGCCAAAGCAAATCCCATGCGTCCGCTAGATCCATTACTCAAGTACCGAATAGGGTCAAGATGCTCACGAGTGGGCCCCGCGGTGATCAAAAAGCGCAGTGGCATAGTAGGTTCAAATCGCAGTAACGACGCATAGAAAACGAAAAGGCCCGCANNGTGGTGCGGTCGATAGTGAGCTTTTGAGGTAAATCACCTCTTCGCGAAGGCGGACCGCAAGGGTTTTTCTATCCGTAGCCTTCTCCGCAAAACTCCCCCAGACGACACGAGCCCGTATCCAGGGAATACTCGCCAAGCGAAGAAGATGTGGAGTCAACGTCATGTCTCCCCACCAACAAATGTCTCGTTCCGGCTGAAACGGGGATGAAGACTCATAGGAAATCGCGGTCGGAGCCAGAGGCCACCCACCCTGCAATGCAGGTTCTAAAAGAGACGATCGGAACGGTAACACATGGCGACCATCGCTCGTAGTCCCTTCCAAAAACACGACGATAGAGAGCCCCTGCGCCACCAGCGGAGAAAGCTCTTCAGCGATACGCCGCACATCCGTTTTCTTAGTGCGATCAATGAAGCGCGTACCGGCTTTCTCGGCAAACCACCCAAAGACCGGCCAGTGCCTCACTTCTTTCTTAGAAACAAAAACTACCGGCTGAAGCGCTGAAAACACCAGGATATCGAGGTAGCTGAGGTGGTTGCTGCAAATCAGCCCTCCACGAGGAGCCTCGCCAGTCAGTTCGATTTCAACGCGCAACGCTCGAAGGACGGCCCGGCAAACCCCCTGAAGCCAAACCGCTCGATCTACCGCACTCCTGCGGTGTCGAGCTAAGAGTGCGTAACGCGAAACTCCCCAGACAATCACGCCGCCCAGTGAGGCTAAACGCATCATCGCGACTCCGCGGCCTCGGAGAGTGGTAAGAGCACGCACGGCCACCTACTCCATGAATTTCCGGAGGACGCGCGGGGCTAACGACGAGAGATCCAAGCAGGTCAGAAAATCGATCGTCTTGAACTCTCGATCAATCGCCGGCTCACCGCAAATCCAAGCACCGAGCGCAAGGTAGGCCGACATCAGCTTGGGAATTTTCGGTGCCAGCGTTTCTCCGGGTTTACCACACGTCCATCCGGGGAGGGGCTGCGTACGCCAAGGGGGAGGGGCAAGATGACGGATTTTCAAAACCTCAAACGCCGCCGCCCCGGCGGCCGGATCTTGTGACGTCAGCGAGCTACAACCTACGAGGTACCGCCCACCATGCTGGCGCGCGTACGCCGCAATTCCTTTCCACAGCAACGTGATGACCGTCTGATTTCGGTGGCTCTGTGCGACACAGGCGCGACCTAACTCAACGACTTCCGGTCGGAAAGGCTCGAAGGGCGCAAAATCGAATTCTGTCTCGCTATAATAGCCTAGATTCTTCGCTGCCGAAAGCCCGGTTTGCAGGCGATAGGTCCCAACAACTTCACCCNNGTCGAACCTATCCGCATCTAGGCATGCGAGTTTGGACTCGTTCAAGCCCTCCCCTAACTCTATATTAAACACGTTATAACGAAGCCGTTGCGCCGCTTCAACGTCAGAGCTGAAGCGTGCATAGCCCAGGTGGTAGTTATCC
>DKKJ01000079.1:0-1029 GCA_002455175.1 Opitutaceae bacterium UBA6669 | reverse complement strand
ACGAAAACTGTCACGCACTCAAATCACCGGAGCAATCGCCAAAACTCGGAGAGGCTCAAGACCGATGCACCTCTGATTCGATTTTCTTCGCCAATCTGAAACGCAAAGTTCCACTGGCGGCAAAGCACGGCCCAACCATGCCAAACGGAATGCCGGGGATCATACATGCTCGTGGCCTCCGAGGTCAGTCCATTCAGCTCGATCACCTTGAAATCACCNNAAACGCCTCAACGGTGCTCGCCCTGACATCATAGCGTCCGAAATAAAAACCTGTAAACGATTGGCTGACCGATTCAATGGACGTCAAAAGCGCAGGCGTCTCCAGCGCCTCCCCATCCAAGAACAGCGACCCGCGGCAATGCGTCCCGAGTTCGGTGAGTTGAATGTGTTCTCCTTCAGCGGGGATCTCATCAAGCCTGGCCAAAAATTTTTCCAAGAAGAATCGCGCCATACACACTGCTCGAGAATCGGCGAGGATCAACTGCTCTAACGTGTGCACTCCGTCACCGACAACTTCGATCATCCGCTTGTCGGTAATCGCGAATATTCGCCCCTGCGACTCTGAGGGCTTACGGATGTAAAATACACCGAATTCGACNNGTCGGAAAGTTTGTTGCGGGCACACTGTTCGTCCCAGGCAATCACCACTCCAGATCCACGCTCGCCCACATCGGGTTTTAGCACCACCGGAAAAGGGATCGCCTCTCGGGTCATGAACTCAGCCAAAGCATCCGCACGCTGGTCGGGTGTTCCCGGCTCAATCAACGCCCATGTGGCGATGCGATCACGCGCTGCTGACAGGCCGCGCAGAATCTGCGCTTTGGATTCCCCCACCACCCCTCCGCCGGCTCCAATCCCCGGATTGGCTGCGGTGAACAAAGTGAAACTTCGGTAACGAACTCCCAAATACAAAATATAGACCACGATGGGAGGATAGACCGCCCACTGGGGCCAAAACTCCCAGGCGGTCAGTCGGCGCCATGACGACCAGAGCAGACGCCGGCCCCGCCAGGTCGCCAATTGTAGACC
>DKKJ01000391.1 GCA_002455175.1 Opitutaceae bacterium UBA6669 | reverse complement strand
GGGTCGAGCCGAGCTACGATGTGGTCGTGTTTGGTGGCACGTCAGCTGGCGTCGTCGCGGCCGTGGCTGCCGGCCGAAGTGGAGCCCGGGTCCTTTTGGTGGAGTCGAGCTATCTTATTGGGGGACTGACCACGGGCGGTCTGACCAAGACAGATATTGGAAAAGGCAATACGATTGGAGGTATCTCACGTGAGTTCTACGATCGCGTGCTCAAACACTACACCCGGGTCTACGGACCCGACTCACAGCAGGTGAAAGACACGGGTGGTGGGTATTTCTTTGAAACCAAGGTGGCTTTGCAGATCTACCAAGAAATGCTCGCGGAAGCCAAGGTTACGGTGCGGACGAAGGAGCGGCTCGAGCNNAAGCGAATCGTTTCGTTTCTAACGCGCAATTATGAGTCGGGTGCGCTTACCCGATGTACCGGGCAGCAGTTCGTGGATGGAAGTTATGAAGGCGATCTCATGGCTCAGGCGGGAGTGCTGTACCGCGTGGGGCGTGAGGCGCGTTCCGAGTATAACGAGCCTCTAGCGGGCATTACCAGCGGTCCGGAAGAATACCTAGGAAAAGGAGATCACCGGGTGCAGGCCTATAACATCCGNNGCGTGTGACGATTCCCAAGCCGAAAAACTATTACCGGGACGCCCATGCTAACTTGATTGAGACCGTCAATCGTTTGAAGCTTACCCGACTTGACCAATTATTCACTGACACGCAGCGGTGGGCGATGATCAACGGGAAGTGTGATCCCAACAAAGCTGATTTTCCTGGAGTCAACTTCGGGTATTCTGAAGGCGACTACGAGCAGCGCGCACGCATCACAGCCAAAGTCCAAGACTACTGGCTGAGCCTGTGGTACATGTTGCAGAACGATCCCGAATTGCCGGAGGATTTCAAAAAGGACGCTCGTCTGTGGGGTCTGCCGAAGGATGAGTATCTAGAAAGTGGGCACGTCACACCGCAGGTCTATGTGCGTGTCGCCCGTAGAATGATGGGACGCTATTTTCTCACGCAAAACGACCTCCTTTATGAGCGCTACAAGCCCGACACCGTGTGCATGGGCAGCTACAACATGGATGCCCACGCGATTCACATCATCCAGACAGATAAGGGCCCGCAAGAGNNCGGATGCTTATGAGATTCCCTACCGCAGCTTGCTGCCGTATGGTGTCGATAATCTCGTAGTCGTTGCGGCGGTATCCGCGTCCCATGTCGCTTACTCGAGTCTGCGGATGGAGCCTGTGTTCATGATGCTGGGCCATGCGGGTGGGGTGGCGGCGAGTCTCGCTCATCGAGACCAGGTGAGCGTTCAAGATGTTTCCGTGCAAAAGCTGCAGTCGCAGATTAGCCGTGAAGGGATTCCTCTGAAAGCGCCTTTCCGTCCGGTGGTGGCCATCAAGCTCAAGACGAAGGATCCGCAGCCAGGCGAGCCGGTCGAGTTCCAGTTGGAGGAGCGCTATGTGGAGTCGCCGTTGGCGCGGATTTCTTGGAATTTCGATGGGAGTGGTGAGGTGCAAGCGACCGGAAAAACGGCGCGTTACACCTTCAATCAGGCCATCCCTGCGCAGGTCACGGTTCTCGTTCAGGACGAAAAGAAGCTACTGGCCTTGCCAGCTCGTTTGGAAGTGAACCTGGGCGATGCTCCCTCGCTCAATCGCGAAGTCCATTATTACAAAGCCAAGCTTGACGGTCGCTGGAGTCGGGCACGCGGACCCGAGGTGGAGTATCGTCAGCGCGTCGGGTTGTCCGACCAAGGGGTGGGTGGAGAGCCGATGACCGCCGACTTCGTCACGACCCTGCCGAAGACCGGTCGATACCGCGTCGCGGTGGCCTTTCCCAGTGGCGGCAATCGGGCCAGCAATGTCCCGGTTACCGTGACTCATGCCGGCGGCACCACGCAGGTAACGCTCGATCAGAAAAAGAAGCCGGGACCCTACGCTTTCCAGCCCATTGGTGAGTTCCGATTCAAAGAAGGGGAGAAGGCATCGGTGGCCTTTTCCAACCGCGGTGCGAATGGCGTGGTTCTCATTGATACGGTGCGCTGGATTTGGCTTGGCGAGTAGGAAAGAGCACTTCCTTCGCCGTGCTTATCTAAAAGGCCGCTCCGTGAAGGGAGCGGCCTTTTTTACGAGATGCTTTCTCGGTGACGGCGAGTTGAGTTAGGGTTTCGAGGGAGTTTTGAACTCGAGGACTTGTCCGTCGGCTAGGAGACGCTCGCGTAGCTTTGCGTAGGGAACGTCCTGCACTGGAGTCTTGGCGTTGATGGCCATCGNNGCTCCATGCGGATGGAACCGTAAGCGATGTGAGAGGATGAGACGCACACCGGCACGAGCAGGTTTTCCGCTTGATGTTTCTTTGGCATGAGCGAGCCCAAAGCAATGGGGTAGGGTCCGAGCGTGGAGACGCCGATGTCGCCTTCGTTTTGGACGTAACCTTCAGGCGTGATGTAGCGCTGCACGTTGTGCGAATCGATGGTGTAGGAGCCCATTCCGACCGAGTCAGGTGTCGGTTTAACCTTACGCAGCTCGTTTTCGGTCATGACGAAGCTTCCGACCATGCGACGGGCTTCCCGGACGTAGAGTTGATGTGGCCAGTGACCATTGTCTTTGAACTCATCCTNNGGCGATGAAGTAGAGCCAGCCTTGCTGGTAGGTGATGTGCTCTTGGATGATTTGCTTGCGGCGCTCGTAAGAAGCGTCGGGATAGTCATAGTTGAAGCCGATATTGTCCGTACTCATCGGACCATGGTTGTTGGTGTCGGTCTTTCGATTGGGAATCGGATCGAACTTATTGAACGTCTCTTTCCAGCCTGCTTGGTAGATGCGAACGAGGAGTTCGTACTGCTTGGGATCNNTGGTCACCTTCGCCGCGGGTTCCGGGGGCTTCGGTGCTGATACGTGGGAGCACACCACTCGAAGGATCACCGGGAACAACGTAAGGGCTGATTTGTAGGGCGGGTTGCTGGGGTTCCTGTCCCGCTGCCTTGTAGGGACCGAAGTGATGGCGGTGATGGAGGATGCCCACCTGGACACCGTTCCATTCTTCGCCGTAGACACTATTGGCCTCGCGTCCGACATGGTTGGCGACGCCCGCGGCAGCCATGAGGTCGCCTTCATAGGTCGCGTCGATGAACATCTTCGCCCGGACCACCTTCAGAGCGGCCGAGGGCTGGCGGGCATCCTCGAGCACAATCTGGCGAATCCATT
>DKKJ01000268.1 GCA_002455175.1 Opitutaceae bacterium UBA6669 | reverse complement strand
CTTCACTGCACAACACTGCACAATCACCACCCCATCCCCGCATAAAGGCAGTACCCCGTGCAGGATAGGAACGAGAACCATCATTACAAGCATCGATCCAGATCCAACGGAGCCACTCTCCCCATCAAAGCGCTGACCCGCCCATACCGAGCTCCACGAAAAATTGATCCGGGCACAACGAAGCATGCCCCTCCCACAAAAACTCCCCACCTGTCGGACAGGCTAAAGCCTGAACTCCAAACTCGGCCATTTCACTTGGGTCCGATCAAACCTCACTTGCCTGATTTTTGTGCCGACGTACTTTGACCCACGATGTTTGCTGATCACGACGCTTATATTGCTGCAGCCCCTGAAGACCTCCGCCCTTTGCTTATTCGACTACGCGCTCAACTCACACGCGCACTGCCCGACGCCGAGGAAATCATCGCTTACAAAATGCCCGGGTTTCGAATCGGGAAAAACATCATCGCGGGCTACGCCGCCTTCAGTAAACAATGCGGCCTCTATCTGGCTCCGGCCGCCATCCAGGCGCACGCCGACGACATCACTGCAGCGGGGCTTAAATCGACCAAGACTGGCATCACGTTCTCACCGAGCCAGCCTATCCCTGACGCGCTGGTGAAGAAACTAGCCCTCGCTTCGAAGAAGGGTCAAACCCGCTGAGAAGCCATTCACCCCCAAAACCTAAAAGCTTTATCCTATTGGACGGACACGCTTCGTCGTGCCCGAGTTTCGCCCACCGCGCTACATCGCCTGCCCATCCCTTCCTCCATCCTCACCCTCCGCTCCCCACGCATGGAGGACCGCTTTTAAGCGGTCCGTTTCCGATTTTCCGAATCTTCTGTCTCCGAGTTCGGAGTCAGGCTTTTAGGCCGTCCGAAAAATCCGCCGCGATCCTCGCGCCCGAATCAATCATCCCACCGCCCTCGAGCCAGTACTCCGTGCGCTGACCACCCTCCGCTACAGTCATTGATACAGACACGTCGGCGAGGCCGTCCCAGAACGTCACCGTTCAACGGAATTGAGGACTCTGGAGTGAGCAGAGGATTTTGCTAGGGACACGGTCTCCCGTATCCGGGGATCGCGCGGTGCATAAAACGTCCGCTGGCCGACATAAACGCGGTGCCTGCGAGAGCAAACCCGGACACGAGAGACCGTGGGCCCTCCCTGCCTTTCGCCGAATGGCGATTTTCTGAAAAGCACGGCAAAGCGCGCCGCTCCAGGGAAGACTGTGCCATCGCCCCGCGCAGGAAAAGAGGTAAAACCAAACCACCGGCGCGCGCCCTTCGGCTTGCTGCGTTTGCTTAACTGGGCTGCTCACGTTTAACTAGGGGCGGTTCTGCCCACTCGCTCACTCGATCTCTCCACCGCTTGCCCACTGCTCCCAACCACATGAAAGCGATCATCATCAGCCGTCCTGGCGGCCCGGAAGTGCTCGAACTTGTTGACCGGCCTCAACCGACGTATTCGCCCAGTCAGGTACTCATCCGCGTGGCCGCGGCGGGTATCAACCGTGCGGATCTCGCGCAACGTGCGGGAAACTATCCGCCCCCGCCGGGAGCCTCGCCGGACATTCCCGGATTAGAAGTTTCCGGAGTCGTCGAAGCTTGCGGTGCCGAGGTAAAGCGGTGGCGGCCGGGCGATGCCGTGTGCGCGCTCTTAGCGGGCGGCGGGTACGCCGAGTACGTCGCGGTCGAAGCGACCCACTGTTTGCCGATCCCGCAGGGAATCACGGTAGCCGACGCCGCGGGCCTGCCAGAGACGACCTTCACCGTGTGGAGCAATGTCTTTCAACGCGGGCAGTTAAAACCCGGAGAGCGATTTCTGGTGCACGGCGGGAGCAGCGGGATCGGATTCACCGCCATTCAGCTCGCGCACGCCACGGGTGCCTACGTGGTCNNACTGAGGGCGTCGACGTCATCCTCGATATGGTGGGAGGAGACTACGTGGCCAAAAACCTCTCGATCCTTCGACCCGACGGGCGCTTGGTTTTCATCAACGGAATGGCCGGCGCGAAGGCTGACTTCAACATCCACCAGGTGATGACGCGCCGCCTCACGATCACGGGCAGCACCCTTCGCTCCCGAGATAAAACCTTCAAGGCCGACCTGGCCGCAGCCGTGGAGGCCAACGTGTGGCCACTCGTGGCATCGGGGAAATGTCGCCCCAACATCACGCGAGCCTTTCCCTACACGGACGCTGCCGCAGCGCACCGGTGGCTCGAGAGTGGCGAGCACACCGGCAAAATCCTCCTGAATTTCACGGCGTGATTTCGTCTGGCGCGGGAGCCACACCAAATCGACCGCGTCTGCGGCTATTTTCCACCGTGGACTATAGCTTTGAAGCCACCGTAGGCCATCTTNNGATGTGCTTTGGATTTGTATTCGATCCACGAGAAGCAGACGACCTCGTTCGGCTTCGAATTCGCCAACTTCGGGAAAGGGAGGCCAAATTTCACCTTTAGGTCGTCACCGATGCACTCACGGTAGGACAGAGCCCCGTGATCCATCCAGACCTTGCAGCCGAGCTGGGCCATCTTCTTGTACACCGCGAGTTTCTTCTTCGGCACGACGATAACGAATCCATCAACGTAGTTAGGCATAATACTTTCTCCTTAATTTGAGGTGGAATGAACGGAAAAACCAGCGGTCAGACGTCAACAGAGATGTAGGCACCGCGTTCCCCGCAAGCAAGGGTGAGATGCCGAAGCGATCCGAGATACCCGCAGAGGCAACAGAGACAGGCCGTTTGAAGCGATAAAAGCATGGATCGAACGTTGGTTTTCAAAAACTCAACGAACGAGACCATACGATCCGGACACCCTTTCACCCGGGAGGGACGCGGTCTCTCNNGTACCATTGTCCGGAGTCAAACTATGGCGTCTGACTCCGCCCTGTCTCGACCTCCACGGTTCACAGGACCACCAGGCATAAACCAGGATGGCCACCCGTCGATCAGCTTACCTAAACTCCGATGCCTGGCTTGAACTCCAACTATCTACTTGCCTCGCCTGCTCGGCGGCGCGGAGATCAGGGGCGCGCACGATGCAAGATAAAGCCCAGGCGACCGGAGTTTACCGGCCTCAATCTAATCTTCTTCCCATGCTCAAACTTACCGCTCTTTTCGTCGCGCTCACCGCTTCCCTTCTCGCCGCGGCGCCGTCCTCTACGGTGAGCGAAGGAGTGATTGCGGCCCCGGTTGATCAGGTATGGGCTGCATGGACGACCATCGAGGGACTGAAGGCGTGGGTGGCGCCTCACGCGGACATCACCCTGGAGCTCGATGGGAGGATGCGTACGAACTACTCTCCAGAAGGAAGACTCGGAGATGCCGGGACCATCGAAAACCGGATCCTTGCCTTCGAACCGAGACGGATGCTGTCGATCCGGGTAGCCAAGCCTCCGGAAAATTTTCCTTTTAGAGAGCGCGTTGGTGAGATGTGGACGATTCTTTACTTTGAGCCAACCGCGGACGGGAAAACCAAGCTACGTATTGTGGGGCTTGGGTTTGGTGCGGATGAAACGGCCCAAAAGATGAGGGCATTTTTTCAGGCGGGAAACGATTACACGCTCACAATGCTGCAGAAACGCTTTTCCCAGTAGCTGGGGCGGGACGCCAGAGCAGACACGGCGCGTCAAATTCGGAAAGCCGACGAGCGGCTAGCGCTCGACCTCCGGGCCACCTGGGTTCTGAGCCGCTGCCTTTGCCTTTGGCAGAAAAGCGCGGAGGTGTTGGATCCGCGTTTCATGAGACGGATGCGTCGACGCGAATTCCGCCGGCTGCCGCCCGCCTCCGCCTCCTCCAGCAGTCTGCATGCGTTCCCAAAAAGCGATCGCCTCCTCAGGATTGTATCCTGCTCTTATCATGTAGATCAGGCCCATTTCGTCGGCTTCCGTCTCATGATCCCGGCTAAACGGGAGGAGGACCCCGTACTGCGCACCCGCCCCCAACGCCGCCATGACAGCGTAACGCTGCTGCGGTTCGAGATCTGACAGGGAAAACTGGGCACCCATCATCACGGTCTGCGCCACACTCGTGCGGAGGAGTCGTTGTGAACCGTGACGGGCAATCGCATGAGCCATTTCATGTCCCATGACCGCCGCCAACCCGTCTTCACTCTGGGTAAGAGGCAGGATTCCCGTGTAGACGACGATCTTGCCTCCGGGCAGGCAGAACGCATTCGCCTGCGGACTGCGCACCAGCGTCACCTGCCAGTTGAATCCGCTCCCCGCCGCACCCGTCGCCGCGGCCAGGCGTTGCGCCACACGCTCGACCAATTGCTGCTCGGGCCCACTCCGGACCGTCTCGCTCCGTGAAATGACTTCGCGGTAGCTCTGCAGTCCCAACGCCTCTTCCTGCTCCGACGAAAGCGCGACACGTGCGCTGCGGCCCGTCTCCGGGTTCGTCACTTTCTCCGCACCGAAATACTGATAAAGCCCGATCGCAAGAGCGATGGCGATGGGAAACAGGGTGAGTTTACGACGGCGCATAGGCAGTGCGTCCGCTGAAAGCGGGCGCGAGCGTAGACCCGTTCCCAAAACGATAGCTCCTCAAAAACGAGACGATTTATCCTTCGACCACCGCGCATTTGATTCCTGGCGCCATCCTCCCTGACGAGCCCTCCGCCTCCTAACTTGCAGAACCCGTCCTGAAAGGGGTCAAACCGAACATTTCTAACAGGCAGGGGCACCTCACGAGAGCTCAAAAACCCATAAACCGACTGCAAAATGTGAAAGGTTCGGTTTGAACCCCTCCGGGCTGCCGGGAGTTATGTAAAGCAGAAATATTCAAACGGCCAATATTCATACCGATGTAGGAGTGGGCTGCCTTCCCTCACTTGCTTTTTTCATATACGGCAAACCGAGCAGCTTCACGATGAACTCGCGTGCGGGCTCCAAGTCGGGATCGGTTATCAGGTCCCGTGCTGATAGAACATGATTTACCCACTTGGCTCCATGCTCGGAGCAAGCGGGATCGAAGGATTCCATTTCACCGATCTCGAGGATATGCAGACCGAACCGTTTCAGCTCTCCGAAAAGGTCTTTGCATGCCTGGTGCTGGTCTCCTCTAACAAAACCAATCCCGTGCTTCTTGGCTTCTTCCCACGGCGACGCTTTTTGGAGAACTTTCTTGATACTTTTAGCCGACTCATCCGGAAACTGCTTTGTTTTTATCCCGTTAAGAATTTTTGCTATCTCTTCTTTAACATCCTCTGCCGCCAACTCGGGCCGTTTACTCACTATTGCTGAATTCACGGTAGCCCACTGGCTTGAAACATCTGACCAGACGATGCCAACAGACTCTGTGATATTCATCATAGTCTTTGCATCTGAGAGGACATCGAAATCTACGACCACTTGAACGGGGACATCTATCGCCTTTAGCGCCCTTACGACAACCGGCACGCGATCTTTCCCCCCGCAGTGAGTAAACATAACCTCCGGCTTTAACTTCTCACCGCCGTACTCATCGTGCAATGCGTCGAGCATTGCGCTGTAGAGACGGGCGTCCGAGTCTGCCTCACAAACCACCACTCTTTCATGGAACAATGCATCCAGGATATTGGAATGTCTTAGGAGCGGATCACCCCAAAGCCGTTTAATCTCTTGGTTGTCCAAGCAAGTTGCATGGTTGATATTCCCATCCCGCCTGAGTCGTATCACCCGAACAGAGCTATCGTTGGAATCAACTGCACCGATCACCGTATCGACGCTATGGGTAGAAATAAAAAGTTGCCCCTTGGCACGTCTGTCTTGCTGAATTTTAGCTGCCAAAATTCGTGCCTGAGGCGGATGAAGGAACGCTTCTGGTTCATCAAGTAAAACAATCGATTCTCGACCAGCAATTATTGATATCATGACTGTCGCGAATGCTCGCATTCCATCACCTTGATTTGCTAACTTAGGCATGGAGAGAGTTTCAGAAGAGAACTGTGGCGGAACAGATGGATCTTGGAGCGCAGGAGGTACTCCAACCATCAACGGTAGTGCCGCTCCAGCGCCCTTGTGAAGCATCAGGGGCTCGCCAAACGCAGTCTTAAACGCAGCACTTGCTGTTTTCATTATCGCATCCTTCACATGCAAGACGTGTAAAGGATGCGACGGTGGCTGATTGCTAGTGAAATCGATAGAGGAAGTCGAATTGCACGCAGTCGTTCTTTCCACGCTAGTTAGAATCTTCACGAATACCGGAGCTAACTGAGCTAGCGAATTCTCCCGTGACCAATCCCTATCAATCGCCTGGCTGTAGACCTCCCATCCAAAGCCTCGATAGCGACTCTGTTGGCCTGGTTGGAACTTCGCCTCCGACTCGAGATACCCTTTCAGCTCTTCGACGGTGCCCTCCTTTCGCAAAGACAGGCCTGTAACTACCGTCGTGGGTTGGCCGTCCGCAGTTATGCGCGATAGAATTTGAGCGAGCGTAGCGCTCTTCCCTGCATTATTCGCTCCAACAATTAAGACGACCTCATCCGATTCAAGGTCGATGGTCCTCCCCCCGCTAAATGTGATACTTGATAGTGTGACACGCGGTATAGCCCGGATTGCAGAGACTTCCGAAGGTGCAGACATTTGTCTCTTATCAAACGATCGCAAAGTTGCAGCAAACAGATTTTCACATCCGCTGCGTTTTGCCTTGGCCAAAAAATGCTTCTTGAGTGCAGGGGTTTGAAGTCGATCCGATGGGGTCAGTTTGGACCCCTTCCGGCTTCTGAAACGCTGCGAAAAGGCGTCCGGATTTGAATTCCCTAACCGAGCGGCTGAGCGCTCGTTGATGGCTTCACTGGAGGCGGTCCAGCGCTGTCTTCACCGCCTGCAGGTAGTTCGGATGCCAAAGCTCGTGCTCGGCGTCGGGGACGTCGGTGTAGGTGTGCTGGCGGTAGAAGTCGCGGATGGCGTGGGCGCGGCGGTGCATTTGATCGTCCTCAAGTGCGCCCACGAGGATGTCGGCGGGTGTGGCGGGG
>DKKJ01000396.1 GCA_002455175.1 Opitutaceae bacterium UBA6669 | reverse complement strand
GAGGCCAGCTACGAGCGCCGTCGCGAGATCATCCGCGAACACGAGACCTACCAGAAAGGCTGGCTCTATTTCATCTGCAACGATCCCCGCGTGCCCAGCCACGTGCAGGAGGCGATGCGCGAATGGGGACTGCCCAAGGATGAATTCACCGACAACGGCAACTGGTCGCACCAGCTCTACATCCGCGAGGCCCGCCGCATGGTCGGCCACTACGTGATGACCGAGAACGAGCTTCGCAAGAAGAAGCCCACCCCCGACTCCGTGGGCATGGGCTCCTACACCATCGACTCGCACAATGTGCAGCGCTACATCACGCCAGAAGGTTACGTACAGAACGAAGGCGACATCGGTGTTTCGACCAAGGGACCCTATGCTATTGCGTATGGCTCGCTCGTTCCGAAAAAAGAACAGTGTAACAACCTGTTGGTTCCCGTCTGTGTCTCCAGTTCACACATTGCCTATGGTTCCGTCCGAATGGAGCCGGTCTTCATGATTCTCGGCCAATCGGCCGCCACTGCGGCGTCCCTCGCGATCGACGGCAAATTGGCGGTGCAAGACGTGCCGTATGACGACCTGCGAAAGCACCTGCTAGCTGATGGCCAGATCCTCGAATGGGCGAAGTAAACGGACCGATATCGAGCCCTGGGTTGCTAGGGCAATGATGTGTCGCTATTCCGTGGAGTCCGAGATTTCGACAAGATCACTCGCGGGCAATTTAGAGCCAGTGCCCGCGAGTCGTGTTTAGGCGGAGATTCCAGATTGAAGCAGCGTCTTCCATGGTTGTCGGACGTAGGTTCGTTGACCGGCAAAGTATCGCTAACGTTTAGCGGGGGACGCTCAGGCCTTGGCGGCAGATGGAATGTGATCTTTTAGAAGAAGCCCATTTTCTCATTGCCGCGATCATTGCGTTTCTGTGATTGAGGTGAAATGACTCCCGAAGCCTACTTCAATCGATTGCCCGCTGAGTTTGTTCGAGATTGGCTGCCTGCACGCTNNATTTTCATCAAAGCTGGACAAAAATGCTAGGGGATATTCCAGAGCGGTGGCGCCTCTATCGATGGCGTGAAGGTTCGGTCGACTTAAATAATGTCGCTTGGCGAGCTGATGTTGAACCGGCTATTAGGGGCCTCTCGGATGCTTGCTTCAATGGCGCATCCAACGGATTCGCTCCAATAAGGTCGCAGAGTCTGGATAAAATTAATCGAATCCAAACATATTCTTTGGCTCAACGCGCGTTACCCTCACGTCTTTTGATAGCTGAAACACAAAGCGGCCTTTTCCTTGTGGACGGCTACCACCGAGTCACCTGGTATAAATTTACGTCGAGTCTATTCGGCCAAGGATTCCCTGTCTCGCCTATTGCGAGCTGCTATTTTGGACGCTACGAAGAAGAACATTCCGTCAGCTCCTGACGGCGATAAAACTAACGCGCCGGGCTTTAGTATTCTCAACGCCTACATCTGACGTCATTCGGATTTTGGTGGAGAATCGAGAGCTGGTGATGTCTCAGATGACGGGGTGATGTGGCGAGCGTTTGGTGCGGGGTATAGGGAAGCAGTCTAGAACGCACACAGCTGCATTAGACGTTGAAAGTTAACCCGGCGAAGGACATCTAAAGAGTGATGAAGGGATTCGTCACAAGGCCGTCGCCGCCTCCAACGGGCAGCGCCTCTCCGGGAATTACGCTGCTACATTTTACCCCGACTGCAAAAGCCATACCTGCAATCCTACAAAACGGATTCGCGTATGTGGCGCTTCCGACAAAAGTCGCCACATTCGTTCTGCCCGCGAATATCCCAGGCGATCGCGAGCCCCAGCAATTTGGCATTGTTTGTTTTCGGGCACAAATGGCGGGAGAAGCCCTAACCGCGCACCGCAAGAGGTTTGGAAACTATGCTATCGCCATGGACCTTGCCTGGGCGAAATCAGTGCATGCTCAGCCAGTCCTTTACGTTGTGCCTGAGAGTCCAGTCTCAACTGCACTTCGGAGGTTAATGGGACGCGCCGCGGGGACCATTCGCGACGAAGAGCGGAGGTATTCAGGAGACACAGCCCGAACAATGATGTATCATAACAAAGCGATGGCGTCGGCCTTAGGCGCGCCCGACTGGGGCGACTTGCTGGAGGTGTTTCAGTTTCTCGGTCCAGTAGAGGACGAATGGGAACGTGAATGGCGAGTGGCGCACCCAAAACCATACTATAGCATCGCAAGCAGTGGAAAGGATGCCGTCGCGGACGTATCGCCACCGCAGGGCTGGGCCCAATTCCTTAATGTATTAAAGTTTGAGAGAAAATCCGTGCTACGGCTCATGGTTCCAACAGGAGCGGGCGCAGAAATGAGGAGAACTCTACCGGCGGAGTATCGGGACGTTGAAATAGTGGAATTTGTGGACTGACCGAAGCGCTCGGAGTGATTGGTCATTGGAAATGCGTTCTTATTTCCAAAAGTTGAGCGCGTCCCGCTTGGTCTGTTCGTCAAACTGACTCCACGTAAGGCCGGCGCGTCGCACCAAGTGATTCACCAAATCTACGATTTCGCGAAGGTCCTCGATAAACAACCGTTCATGCCCCCACTTGATTCCGACGTCAGAAAGATCTTTAGCGCGAAAACCCCCTGCGGACTGAGTGACCTCACTATGAGCTGCCACCTTTTTTCGCGCTTTGTCGATCGTTGTGTACTGCGGAGAGCTCAAGAACAAATCCCAAAGACGACGAAACTCGTCTAATTTCGTGTCAAACTCGGACTCACGTTTAGCGCGGTCTTCTTGATTTATCTGCTCGAAAACGGCCCTCGTGTGTGGGTCGACTGACTGATCGATCGATATCTGCAGATTTCCGTACTCATGCCGAAGCCGGGAAACAGTCGCAGTGTCATTAAATGCCTTGCGGATTCTGCGCACACTGTAGCTCCTGTCGTCGTCGTCGCACGCTAGTTTCCAACATTCTAGAATCAGGTGATAGTATAGGCCAAAACGTATCGACGCGAACCCTGGAGCCCGCTCCGCCCTTCCATGTCTGTCGATTACATCCTTACGGTACAGCATCGGCTCTAACACCCTGAAATCGAAGACTGTTGATAGGTATGAGCTCACTAAGTTATCGACCATCGCTTCGAGTTTCTTGGTGTCTACGCTCATTCTAGAAACCCAGTGACGGCGGTCTGCTTTGGCAAGCCCTCCCCGCATTGCCGCGCTTTCCACTTGCGTACGACGAAATTTTCATCGGTGATGCGCGCATGACGCACACGGCGCCATCGGGGGTAAGAGCCCGAGTAAAACGAGCCAGACAATTGCGGCCGCCTCGAAAGCGGGAGGGCACTCGTTTGCCCAACTCTTACCCCGTTATTAGGGGCGGTCGCTCTGCTTGGAATAAAAATGAAAAACTCAGTAGCACCAACCGCAGGGCAAAACGCGACTGCTCGTCAGGAAGTTGGAGTCACGGTAACGTTGTCCCGTGAAGAGGTCGCCGCCATCGCCGAGACGTTAAGGGATGGATTCGTGTCGGAGTGCGGCTTTCTCTCTAGGCGCGATATCCCCGGCGTTTTAGCTGGATGGCAGAAGGAGCGGCGCAGGTTCGTTGCTCGGAAAGTCCAACTCCAGAAAACGATGCTTCTCCAGGAGGAGAAGGAATTCTTCGTTTCCGTGAAGGCAGCGCTGGACTCGGAGGCAGTTACCCTTGGAAAGCTTCACGCCGAGCTAGTGGGAACGGAGGTGCAGTCATGAGCACCGTGACTCTCACGCTCACCAACCAGCAGGCCGCCTTCCTAGCCGATCTCTTGGCCCAGGGCATCGACTGTCACATTTTCCACGATATCGAACACGACGAGACGCCTTCATCGATTCTGGAGGCGTGGCGGAAAGAACAGATTCTCTGGAAAAAGGATCCATTCCGCGGGATAATTGATTCTCCTCGCACCCAGGCAGAAGCGCGCGTGGCTGAGTCCGAGCGTAAGCTGGTCGATTTCCAATCTCGCATACTGGCGCGAGTAATCGCGTCGACGCAGGCGAATGAAGGGGGTGCGTCATGAGCCGCGCCAAAAAACCGAAGAAACCGCAGTTCGATCCGCTCGCCGTTCCTGACGGTCCAAGGGAGATTGCCGCTATTCATGCAGATGTGGAAGCGCCAGGCCGCGCAGCGGAAAGCGGCCCCTCCGCATGGGCAGTGCAGCCGTGGAATGGCAACGCTGCTCTTACCGCAAATGACGTTTGGGGTGCTGCAATTGCCTCGATGGCTGTCAGCGCTCCAAGAGCAGGCCAATACTCGACGACGACGCAATCAGGCTAGAATAGTTATAACGGACGTTGCTTTGAAGCCTGACGACGTCAGCCGAGCAATCAGGCGCACGGCTTGGATCACCGGGACGTTCACTGAGGCCAGGCGTCTTGCGGAGAAAGTTCGTTGGCTCGATTTCTGCCTAGACGAAACTATTGCCCACATCACTCAGGTTGCTTCGAACGAATTGGCGTTGGCTCTTGAAGATCATCCAGATTTCACTCGCGACAACATATTGTTCCTCGTCTGGAAGGAGAAGAAGGTTTCGTTTGGTGGGGTTGCGAAACTAGACCTGGCCTGGGAGATTTGCCATGAGTGTTCACGATTCCTGACCTCGCGACGCCCGCAGTCTATAGCGACGGTTACGACGATGGGCACAAGGACGAAGAAGGGGACCGCGGCGACTGGTGGAAGGGGGGCGGCAAATGATCCTAACTCCGCAGGACATTGAGGCCATCGCCGACGCCGTGGTTGTTCGCCTGCGCAACTCGCCGGTGAGCGATACGATGCTGAATCTCCAGGAAGCTACCGCTTACGTCCACAAACGCAGCACGCGCTCATTTCGCGAATGGGCTGTAAGGTACGGCGTCAAGTGGGTGGTGCGTGGTCGCTACAGCCGCCAGCAGCTCGACAAAGGCTCGGACCGCGAGCGGAGAGGGGAGATTCGAGGATAGCTCGCTCCCACCTTCGTAACCCCTCAGCCCTCGCCGTCACTGGCGGGGGCTTTTTTGTTTAAGTGATGACCACCGAAAAACAACGAGACGTCCTAGCTGAAATACTGGCGCGCCTCGATCGAATCGAGGCCAAGCTTGATGCGATCTCACAGCCGGTCCTGCGCGTGGTGACTAAAAAAGAGTCGCGCTCACAGCAGGCCAAACGAGCCGGGTGCTCTATTCGCACTCTGCAATACCGTGAGCGCCGGGAGCGAATCCGCCTGATGGCTGAAGGGAAGCTGAAGCCATGACTGACCGAGCAAAGCAATGTCCATTATATCCACCCCTAGCACTCATCCCGTGCAATCCGTCAATCGCGAGTTTTGGAGCTTACGTAAGCCGAAGGTGACCCGCTCGATGCGAGGCTTTGACTCAACTCTTTTCGACCGGTGACGAAGAGGTCGGGATGTCTCACCCGAATGAGTTACTTATCCCACCGAAGGCGAACGCTGATCAAAATGGCGTAGAGCTGTTACGAGCCTGGGGAGCGGCAGGCGGGCTTCAAGTCAGTCTTGCTGCTGAGGTTTGGGATGATGCTGGAAATTGGGGCGTCGCACTCGCTGACGTGATTAGGCACCTGGGTAACGCGTACAAGGAGACTCAAGGCATCGACGAGCGTGAAACTGTTTCGCGCATCATGAAGACGCTAGTAGCCGAACTTCGTGGGCCAACCGATAAGCCCACGGGCAGTGTTTTGAAATAGGCGAGCCTTTGAGCCTCAGCACTGGGTGGGTGCGGGCGGTCAAGGGCTTCTTCTCGCCTCGCGGTTATGTTCCCGAGTGCGGCGGGCTTAGGGCTAGTTTTCTCCGGTGTGCCACCGGAACACGTCTCGCTCTGCGCTTCATCCCTTGCTACAACTCCTCGCCGGGTGAAGGGGGTTCTGGCCAATCGATTTCGAAGACTGCCACCCCATTTTCGTATGTGAAGCGTGCGCTTTCCTCTTCGATTCCGCAGGGACTCATGTCGCTACAACCGTAGTAAGCAGCCCACTTGAATGAGTAGCTTATTACATACGTGTTGGCTGAATCTGACTCGATCTCATCAATCGTAAACGAGCTGTCATCGTAATCCGCCCGGCTGTCAAAACGACTAACGTTGCCCACCAAAAACTCCTCGAGCTCCGAACTCGCCTGCAACGCAGTCAGAAGCTCATCTTGGCTCAGCCCCTCCGGAATTTGTAAATCTAACCGTTCGCTTGGCATTTGGTTGATCAGCCTGCTTTACTTACGCCGAGTGTAAAAAGCCTTCGAATGTACGCGCGCCCTCAATAGCGCTTGACGCGGCGACCATTTCGGATTCCTCCTTTTCGTGCAGGTAAGCGCAGGGTTTGTAGAGGTCATCGGCAACGTTGGCAACCCGCAAGGGTATCACTCGAACCTGGGACCTGCGCTATTTCCAATCAGCAACGGCGGCGAGATGAGGGCATGCCTTGGTTAACGTCGATATGGCGACTGGCCAATCTTTAAGGCCATACTGCCAAATTTTATCTTGGTGGCGGTAGAAGCGGCTGAGGAACGCCTCGGCGTAACAGGTTTCGTTGTTGCGGTACTCATCAAGGTTCACTGCATAGAAGATACTCGATGCTAGGGCGTCCGCCACTTGCAGTCCCGCTAGCTGATCGTGCGACCTCGAAGACACTTGGTTTGACCGGACCACACTAGTGTCGATTCGCGAATCGGAATTGGAGCTGAGCTTATCTATGTAGTCCCGAATCTGATCATAGGACATCCTTCGCCGATTCGAAAAGATGACATTAGCACTACCGTCACCGCTTCCGTCTTTTTTATCCCGGCAAAGCCATGAAACCCGCTCAAGGAGGAGGCGAGTCAAGTATCGGTATAGTCGATACGCTTCACGCTTGAACACCTCGGGGTCAGCACAACTCGGTTTGTGCGCGAGGACTGAAATGCACTTTATCGGTAAATCCCCAAGTTTCTGAACGAACGCCTTTCNNGTCTTTAGGTTTGGAGAAAAGCTTCCGGCATTCCTGCAAGCATTTCACGATTTCGATATCGTTCGAGGTGCGAACGATTACAGCAGATAGAACAAACCAGCGAGAGCTGCCTTTTTCTCCATCGAGGAAGACGAATCCTTCGTCACCTGACTCATCAATGTACACTTGGAAGCTGTGGGATGGCACGCAATTGCATAGAACTTGTAGGCTCCCACAAAGGAAAGCCAAAGTGCGTCGAGATAGCTTGGTTGTTCGTCATACCGCTTAGCGTTGCGGGATACGTTAAGCAAAATCCAAGGCAATCCTTCCCGGAACAGGAGGGCCTGGAGGGAAGGTGGAGTTGTTACCTTTCCGTTACCTCAATCCGCACCACCTCTGAAACTGGTGCCCGGAGAGGGGGTCGNNAAATCCTTTTTTTCTTAGAGGGCTTTGGGAATTGCCGAGGTGAGGATCTCGGGTTCGTCATTGGTAATGAGGAGGTTATCTTCAATCCGCACACCCCCGAGAGAGAGGAGCGGCTCAATCTTCTCCCAATGGACGCTCTGACGATACTTATCGCGGCGAGCGGGATCATTGAGGAGTGCGGNNGGACTCCGAGTCCGACGAGGTGGCCGAGTCCGTGAGGGAAAAAGAGGAGATGGGCCTCCTGCTCGACAAGGGACTCTGCTTTGCCGCGCATAATACCGAGTTGGACGAGTCCGTCGGTGAGCTCCACGGCAGCGCGGAGGTGAAGGTCTTTCCACTCGATTCCGGGTCGGCAACGCTGGATCGTGCTCACTTCGACTTGGAGGACGAGTTGGTGCAGATCGCGTTGAAATGGGGTAGGGCGATCGCCAGCGACGTAAGTCCGGGTGACGTCGCAGACGTAGCGTTCCACTTCTGCGCCGGCATCGATCAGGACAAAATCACCGGGTGAAATGACGCGGTGGCTGGGATCGAAATGGAGAACGGCGGCGTTGGGGCCACTGCCAACGATGGTGCCGTAACCGGTGCGAGTGGCGCCCGTTTCGTAGAACGCGGTTTCCAAAGTAATCTGCAGGCTGCGCTCAGTCAGGGCTGCCGATGAGTCGTTCAAGCGCGTGACAGCTGCTTGGTAGCCTGCGGTGGTACAGGCTGCGGCTTTTCGCAGGAGGTTAATTTCGTGGGCATCCTTGGGCCGTCGCGTGTGTTTAAAAATTTCTCGGATCCGTTCCGTGCGTGCACCGTTTGCGACAGGATCGTGCGGAGCAGACGAAGGCCGGGCACCTAGATAAACGGAGTCTTGGCCATGGGCTTCCAGCCAAGTCTCTAAATGCGCGAGGGGTTCGCCAGGAACGGCGGTGCGCCCCTCCCAGATGCGGGCGCTTTCTGTGAGCGGTGGGACAAACGAGCGCCAACGTGCTGAGCCTTTGGATGCAGGATCGAAAAGCACAACACCGCCAGGGCACTCGAGGGTGGTCAGGTAAAAATACTCGGTGTGGGCGCGAAAAGGGTACGTTTGATCCGTGTTCTCCGGCAAAGGGATGGGATCGCCCGCATAGACCAGCAGGGGCGTTGTTCCCAGGACCGGGGCCAGTTGTTCATCGAGACGGTTTCGGCGNNCTGCAAACGTGAGCATGCTGCTTCTCTACAGGCGCGCGGACAACGTGCAAGCGTTCGGCGACTGTTGGGATGCGTGGGCTGAGAGCGAGCTGGTCGTTAGAGTATTGGAATGGTAACGTGTCCGATGGAAAGAATGTCCATACGGTGCGGGCATCCCACGCGTGATGCTGCTACGGGGGCGTAACGTGTGGTTGTTTATGGTCCGGTAGTGATCGTTTTTGAGCGTATGAGCGTTTGTGCGTTGAACTCTTGACGGTGGGAGGGCTGCTTGAATATCCAAATATCGAATACCCGGCGAGAAACCTCGTTCCCGGTTCTATTTTTTTCCGACCTCTAATGAATTTATTTCGCGCTGATTCGGACTGCCATCGTTGGTTGGGAATGTGGGCTTTGATCGGGGCGGTGGTCCTGACCTCGAAAGGGGCTGAGCGTCATCCTGCGCTTTCCCCGGAGGAAACGTTTCCACGGTTTCAGGTGGAAGAAGGGCTGCGGATCGAACTCGTGGCAGCGGAACCCTTGGTGATCAACCCCGTGGCATTCGTTTTCGACGAACGGCAGCGTATGTTTGTCGTCGAGGGGCGCGGGTATCCGGATCCTGTGGGTGGCAACGGGAAAACGACCGAGGGACGGATTGCCTTGCTCGAAGATACGGATGGTGACGGACGCTACGATCGGCGCACTGAGTTCGCCTCAGGCTTAGGCTATGTCAATGGGGTGGCATTGTGGAGAGGGGGCGTCTTTGTCACGGCTGCTCCCGATATACTGTATCTTAAGGACACGGATGGCGATGGGGTGGCGGACGTAAAACGGGTGGTTCTCACGGGTTTCGACACCAGCAAGACGGCACAACTTCGCGTGAGTCATCCGACGTTGGGCTTGGATGGAAAAATTTATGTTACCAGCGGATTGACGACGGGGAAGGTGTCGTCGCCGCTGTATCCGGATCGTCCTGTGGTCAGCTTTTCGCCGAGCGACGGCCGATTCGATCCGGATACGTTTGAGTTCGAGACGATTGGTGGGCGTGGCCAGTTTGGGTTGGCGTTTGACGCGTTCGGGCGGCGTTTGATCACCGACAACCGGAAACCAATCATGCAGGGAATGCTGGAGCCAGCGCATCTTCGACGGAATCCTTATCTCGCCTTTGCGGACACGGCGCAGGACGTTTCCAAGGTGGGCGAGGAAGCTCGCGTGTTTCCGATCAGCGGCGCGCCAGTCACGGCCGATTTCATTCCCAAACTCATGGCCACTCCGCACACGGGGACGTTCACCTCGGCCTGTGGGCTGGTGGTTTTTGGAGGAACCGCGCTCAGCCCCGATCACGTGGGCAATGTGTTCATTTGTGAGCCCGCTCAGAACCTGGTGCAACGTCAGCGGATGCAATCGGCCGGGGCGTCGCTCCGCGCTGATCGGGTTAACGGGAAGGATAATAAGGAATTCTTGGCGACGACCGATATTTGGTTCCGTCCCGTGTTTCTTGGGAATGGGCCGGATGGAGCGCTCTACCTCGCTGACATGTACCGTCGCGAGATCGACCATCCGCAGTATGTGCCTGAAGAAGCCCGAGGCCGTCTCGATTTCGAGGGAGGTAAGGATCGCGGACGGATTTATCGGATTGTTCGCAACGATTATCCCGCTGGTAGAGCGCGCTCGACACAGGCAAACGTTACCAACGCGCCACGCTCTCCGGTTGAGCGTCTGTCATCACCAGAAGTCTGGGAGCGCGATTTGGGATTTCGTACCTTGCTCGAGCAAGGCGGCGCGAGCGATGCCGATCAACTCGTGGCGCGCTGGAAGGCGCAGACCACGCCGGAAACGCGGGTGATGATTCTCTGGGCTTTGCGTGCCTTGAATCATCTGTCGAACGACGTGTTGCTGCAGGCGCTGAGTGATGATCATCCCGGAGTACGTGAGCAGGCGGTTCATTTTGCCGGGGAACGTGCAGAGAAGAGTGCCGAGGTTCAGGCGGCGTTGCTCCAAAAGGCTGAGGACTCCGATGCACGTGTGCGGTTCTGTGTCGCGGTCGCTCTAGGATCGCTCCCTTCGGCAGACGTGGTGCCTGCCTTGGCGAAAATCGCGCTGCGCGATGGCGCTGATCGATGGACGCGCGCGGCGGTCATGAGCGGAATTCGTTCTCGTGAGGGCGCATTTCGTCAGGCCGTCGCGGCGACGACCGCTTCTGATCCTCGCGCATTGGGACTGGTCATGCAGGACCTCGCCCGGGCGCTAGGGGCGGGTGCGACTCCGCTGGAGTGTGCCGAATTTTTGACCCAGATGGTGTCAGTTGAAGGGGACCTTTCTTGGCGAATTCCCTCGGTTCTCGGTTTGGCTGAAGGTCTGCGAGGCCGTCCGGGATCGAAGGGCCTCGCGGCCTCGCGTGTTTTGACCTCGCTGCTGGATGGAGATGCGGAAAAGAAAACGCTCACGGCACTTCAAGGGTTTTTCCGTGAAGCGGGTGAACGCTCACGACGCGCGGACGTGCCGCTCGATCAGCGCATCGCCGGGGTTTCGCTACTCGGCTATTCGGACATCGCGGTGGCCGAACCGTTGTTGGGTGGCCTTCTCGATGCGAAACAGTCGCCTGAACTGCAGCTCCAGGTCGTCCGTGCTCTCGATCGAATTGGGGATCCACAGGGAGGCGCGCTCTTGATCTCCAAGGATAACTGGTCTCGCTATACACCCGCGCTTCGTGAGGCTGTGATGGCGGCGCTGACATCGTCGCCGGCGATGATTCACGTTCTGTTTGCGGCCGTACAGCGCGGCGACGTTCGTCCGGCGGATATTTCGTCGGTGCGCAGGGGGCAGCTCATGAAGCACGACGACGTAACGGTGCGAACGGAAGCGGAAGCTATCTTCAAGGACCTCGAGGGAGGCGATCGCATGGCGGTGTATCGGNNGCGCTGAAAGAGCACGGCGATGTCCGGCGAGGACATGCGGTGTTTCTTCAATCCTGCTCGGCTTGTCATACCTACAATGGTGAAGGAGGTCGTGTCGGGCCCGATCTCACGGGTGTGCGCAATCAACCCTCTGACGCGCTGCTCCTTCATATCCTTGTTCCGAATTACGAAGTCGCTCCCAGTTACCAGACCTTGTCTCTGGTAACTCAAGACGGTCGCTCCTTGAGCGGGTGGCTCTCAGCTGAGTCAGACAGCAGCCTGACCTTGAGAACCGCTGCAGGCACAGAAGAGACCGTTCTGCGCAGCACGCTTACCTCCATGAATGTTTCCGCGCTCTCGTTGATGCCTGACGGTCTGGAGCAGACGATGCAGCCCGGAGATTTGACCCACCTTATCGCTTTTCTGAAGAGCGCTCGTTGAGAAGCGCTTCTCCTCACTAGGCCCAACTCGATTCTCCTATGAACGAACTCCGACGGAACCACTCAGTGAACGTCCTCAGAACCTGTTTTGCTCGTGCCGGTGTGATCGTGGCTATCGGGCTGATGAGCTGGTTGCCTGTGCGAGCGGCATTTCGTGCCGGCGCCGCCGTGGTCAATGCGAACCCTCCAACCTTACCCGTCCTGGTCAACGGAGGCATGTTCAGTCGGACCGTGGATAAAATTAAAACCCAGATCAGTGCGCGGGCCGTGGTGATGGCGGATGGAAACGAACAGCTCGCGCTGGTGGTGGTGGATAGCTGCATGATGGAGCGGGCGTTTCTTGACGAAGTGAAGGCATTAGCGGCCACACGTACCGGTATTCGTGCAGATCGGATGTTGATTTCGGCGACGCACGCTCACTCGGCACCGTCTTCCATGGGCGTGTTGGGTACGGATGCCGACCAGACCTACCTCGGCGTTCTCCGGGAAAAAATNNCACAGGGCGCACTCGAGCCCGCGCAGATCGGATTTGGGAGGGCAAGCGCAGCGGCTTACACCGCGAGTCGTCAGTGGATCTACCGTCCCGATCGCATTGCAGTCGATCCCTTTGGAAACCGCTCTGTGCGCGCCAACATGCACGCGGGGCGCAATCTCGATGACGTAACCGGTGAAGCGGGTCCGATCGATCCAGACCTTTCTCTCATTTCGATTCAGTCATCAGCAGGACGGCCTATTGCGGTGCTAGGGAATTTCTCGATGCACTACTTCGGCGATCAGCACATCAGCGCGGATTACTTTGGCCTCTTCGCCGAAGGGCTGAAGGATCGGCTGGCGGCTGGAGCCCCTCGCGAGAAGACTCNNCGCAGTGGGGACATCTGGCGGCGCGATTATCGGAATCCTAGCTGGGATGAAAACGATACCATCGAAGCCTACGCCAATGGTCTCCTCGACATCGCGATGACGATCTATCGCTCCATCTCTTACAAAAAGGATGTGGATCTGGCGATGGTTGAGCAACGCATGACCATTCCGTACCGCGTTCCGGATTTGCAGCGTCTGGAGTGGGCTAAAAAAATCGTCGCAGGCATGGGCGATCGCCTCGCAAAAGATCGCACCGAGGTCTACGCGCGGGAACAGATCCTTCTGCACGAACGCAAAGAGACAGAAGTCGTGGTGCAGGCGTTGCGGATCGGTGACATCGCGATTGCGACGTCACCCTGCGAAACATACGCAGTCACGGGTTTGAAGATCAAAGCTGCCAGTCCGTTGAAAAACACGATTGTCATCGAACTGGCGAATGGTGGTGATGGCTATATCCCGCCCCCTGAGCAGCATCAGTTTGGCGGATACAATACCTGGGCAGCCCGTTCTGCGGGACTCGCGGTCAATGCCGAGCCTAAGATTGCGGAAGCCGCCATTTCTAGTTTGGAGAAGGTGACGGGAAAACCGCGGCGAGCCTGGGAACTTCAGCCCGGTGAGGGAACCAAGACGGTGTTAAGGCTAAAGCCCCTTGCTTACTGGCGCCTGAATGAGTTTTCAGGCCCGATTGCGACCGATGCGAGCGGCAACCATAACGTCGCAACATTTGAATCGGCGATCACGTACTACCTCGAAGGGCCTCAGGCGGTCGCTTTTGCCGGGAAGGAGGAGATCAACCGCGCTCCTCATTTCGTAGGAGATCGCCTTTACGCGAAGCTTCCGGGGGTGAAGGACCGCTACACGGTATCCTTGTGGGTCTGGAATGGGCTGCCCAAGGACGTACGTGACGTGAGTGGTTGGGTGTTCTCACGGGGTCATAGCTACGGGCTTAGTGAGCATGGAGATCACTTGGGTGTTTCCGGGAAAGGTCCTGAGGCAGATCGACTCCGATTCCTGCGTGGGCAGGGAGCGATCCCGGCGATGCACGGCCAAAATGCGGTTCCGCGTTGGGACTGGCGTCACGTGGCGTTTGTCCGTGATGGTTCTAAGGTGCGCATCTGGTTGGATGGCCGCTTGGAAATTGAAACCGATAGCCCGGCTGTGGCCACGCCTGAGCTCGATAGTTGGTTCTTTGGGGGCCGGTCCGACGGCGACTCGTCTTGGGAAGGACGTTTGGATGAAATCGCAGTGTTTGATCGTGCGCTCAAACCCAAGGAGATTGAGCAACTCTCTGGCGGCGTGCGCACGAGGCAGACCGCCGCACGCTAACGCTTGGCCTTTTTCTTGCCTGCCGCCTTTTTCTGACGAGGCAGTACCACGACTGGGCAGGTCGAACCCTTGAGCACCCCTTGGGTTGTGCTACCCACCAGCAGCGTGTACAACGCGGTGTGGCCGTGAGAACCCATGACAATGAAGTCGGCTTTGCTTCGCTCCGCCTGTTTCAAAATGAGTGGAATAGGCGCACCGGTGGCCACGACGCTTTGTGACGCCATTCCGGCGCGGGTGACTTTCGCCTCTGCACGGCGGAGGTTTTTGGTCGCAGCTGTTTCGGCCAGAGCGGCGATCTCAGCGATATTTTCGATGCCTACTCCAAAGTCGCTGGTTAGGACCGGCGGTTGAACGACGTGAAGGAGAACGATTCGTCCCTCATAAACGGAGGCCAAACTGATGGCAGCCTTGAGAACGGCGTCGCTTGCTTCGGAAAAGTCGACGGGCGCTAGGATCGTTTTCATGCTGTTAGAGACTCGCAGAGAGGCATTTGGTTCAATTTTAGACTAAAATTTGCCAAAGCTGAGAAAAGGCGGGCTCGACGGTGAGGCGGTCTGGAATAACCCGGATTGAAAATAAAAAAGACGCTTGCCTCAGCTCATCGTATCCGCCTCTCTGACCCTTCTCTTGTTCGGGCCGTAGCGTAGCCTGGTAGCGCGCTTGCATGGGGTGCAAGAGGTCGCGAGTTCGAATCTNNAATCTCGCCGGCCCGACCATTTTGAGAGGTTTGAATTGTGGAAGCGAACCAGCGCTTCTGGTGCGATGACCGTCAAGGAATCTGCGCGGAGCGGAGACCGTCGCTGATGCCTGTTTTGGCAATCCGTACTCGTCTCTGAAACGTGTGTTTGTAGAGACTAGAGCTCCAGCTTCGTACTGTCAGCGGACTGCTGAGTGAATCGTTCGAATCCGAAGCGTCAGGTTGAGATTATTTTCGAGTGCTGCCTTTGGGCGTATCCGGAATAGGCAGGACCGATTTCTCAGCTTCTACCAGGAGGGCGAAAGCAGTTGCGGGGTCCGTGGCGTCGAATAGTTGGGCGATGACGTTGGTTTTCAAGGCCAGCATGCACATGCGGGCGAGGACGTGCAGATGGAGGCGATCGTCTTGGCAGCAAATTAGGAAGAAAAGATGCGTGGGACCACCGTCAGGTGCGCTGAAGGGGACGGCTTGAAGTGTTCGTCCGAGGACCATGAATGAGCCTTCGAAGCGGTATGGCGCGTGGTGGCGGGCGTGCGGCAAAGCGAAGCCCCCTGGAAGGGCGGTGGAGCACATGGCCTCGCGCTCTTTCACACTCTCTAAAAGCTCACGAGGTTCCAAAACGCGACCTGTGCTCTCGGCCAAGGCCACCAAGTCTCGAAGCACGGACGCGGCCGTTTTCGATTTCATCTCAAGGTTGATATCCTCGACGCGCAGCAGCTCCGGGATAAGCGCGGCTTCCGGGATGATGTCACGTGTGCCTCGCGTCGACTTTTCATGGTAGATGTCCAAACGCTTTTCCGGCAGTTGAAGGATGCGTTGGGAGGCCCACGCATCGACTGCNNCGCCCGCCGCGGATTTCATGCGGAAGGTCGGTTTCGCGAAGGAGCCGCTCCACATCGCCTTTGGCTAAATGGAGGTACTGGCGGAGTTCCTCCACCGTAAGAATTCGATGAGGCATGGGTAGAAATGGGTTCCGACGAACGGGGCGGTTGAGAAACGAACGTGTGAAGACGCTTGGGTCGGTGATTACCGAGGTCAGTCTTGCCAAGAGTGGAAGCAGAACGGTGGAGTGGTGGGGTGCCTTTAGTCCGTTCTCCTTTACTCAGGTGCGTTTATCCCTGTGCGCTGATGTTAGCGATCTTTCTGGCGTCGGGACAGAGTCAAGTGGCAGGGCCCCAGGTGGTGGGTTTCGATAAGGTGGCACATTTTTTTGCGTTTGGATCCGTAGCGACCGGTTGGGTTCGCGTGTTTCCGCGCAGATATGGTCTTTGGGTTATTTTTTTGGTGTCGCTGCACGGAATTTCCGACGAGTGGCGACAGAGTTTCACCGTAGGCCGCTCGGTAGAAGTGGCTGATTGGATGGCGGATACCCTAGGGGCTACGGTAGCAGTTGTCGCCTACCTTTACTGGTCCTGGTATCGGAAAATTCTTGAGACGCCTTTGCGTTGGCCATTCCGAAAGCGGCGAGTTGAAAAGCCTCACCCGTCTGCTGCAGACTCGTTGTTATGACTTCTGCTGAGGCCCAAGACCGCATCGCTCAACTCCGTGTGCAGGTGAGTCGCCACGATGAGCTGTACTATCGCGACGCGAGGCCTGAACTCAGTGATTTTGACTACGACCGGTTGAAGCGGGAACTCGCTGATCTCGAAAAAGAGTATCCGGCAGAAGCAGCGGCGGTCGGCAATGATTCGCCGACCCAACGGGTTGGCGATGACCGGGTCGAGGGGTTCGCGCGGGTGCGCCACCACTCGCCCATGACGACGCTGGAGAATACTTACGATGAAGGAGAGCTGCGCGAGTTTGCCGACCGACTGACGCGCGCGCTTGGGAAAAGTGAAATCGCTTACACCGTGGAGCCCAAGATCGATGGCGCTTCGATCAGCTTAACCTACGAAAAGGGACGATTGACGCGTGCCGTGACTCGGGGCGATGGAGAGGAGGGTGATGACGTGACGGTCAATGTGCGGCGGATCCGAGGCCTCCCCGATAAGCTCCAGCCGAGCGCGGAGGGAGCGACGATTCCTGATTTGGTGGAGATTCGGGGAGAAATTTTCCTACGTTTCGACGAATTCAATCGGATCAATCAGCAGCAGGAAGAAGCCGGCGCAGAACGATTCGCCAATCCTCGAAACCTTGCCGCCAGCACGGTGCGCCTCCTCGATACGACGTTGGCGAGCCAGCGTCATTTGGAGATCGTGGTGTATGGTTTGGGCGCTTGTGAGCCGCCCGTCGTGAAGTCTCAGTCCGCGTGGCACGCGGCGCTGAAGGCGTGGGGACTCCCTGCGTTGGAATCGGCGCGACGCGTAGTCGGCATCGATGCAGTTTGGGAGGCGATTCAGGCGCTCGACAAAGCTCGCGCGGGTTTGCCCTACGCGACGGATGGCGCGGTGGTGAAAGTCGATGAATTCTCCCAGCAGCGAGAAGTGGGGTATCGGGGTGAAGGGGAGCGGGCGCGCAAATTATCGCCCCGCTGGGCCTGCGCGTACAAGTTTGCACCCGAGCGAGCCGAGACCCGGCTGAAGGAGATTACGATTCAAGTGGGGCGAACCGGGGTCCTTACACCTGTGGCGGAGCTTGAGCCGGTGGTCCTGGCTGGCACGACGGTGGCGCGAGCCACCTTGCACAACCGCGATGAGATCGAGCGCAAGGACATCCGCGTGGGCGATTACGTTTGGGTGGAAAAGGCCGGTGAAATTATTCCAGCGGTGATTGGTGTGAACCAAGCGCGGCGCGCTCCGGAATGTGTGCCGTATCGATTCCCGGACCGTTGTCCCGCGTGTGGAACCGAGGCGGTACAGTGGGAGGGCGAAGTCGCGCTGCGTTGTCCCAATGAGGAGTGTCCCGTTCAAGTGCGGCGACGGTTGCAGCACTTTGCTTCAAAGTCCGGTGTCGATATCGATGGGCTAGGAGAAGTGTTGGTGGACACGCTGGTCGAAAAAGGATGGGTGAGTCGACTTCCCGACATCTACCGTCTCAAGCGCGAGGATCTGCTCACTCTGGGAAAGAGCGTCGCCAAGTCCACGGACAAGCTTTTGGCAGCAATTGAAAAAAGCAAAACGGCTGAGCTTTGGCGTTTTGTCCACGGGTTGGGGATTCCCTATGTTGGAGCCGCCTCAGCTAAAGACCTTGCGGCGCACTTCGGTAGTTTGGAGGCGTTGGTGGAGGCAAAGTACGCCGACTTTATCGGGGAGAAGAAAACGTCTTTGATTCCCGGGATTGGGGAGACCATGGCGCTCGCGTTGCTCGATTTCTTCAATAATCCGAAAAATCGTGCGTTTGTGTCGGAGTTATCCGCGGTTGGGGTGCAGCCGACGCCACCCGTCAAAGTAGCCCCGACCAGCAGTGTTCTCGCGGGAAAAACCTTTGTGCTGACCGGCACGCTGCCGTCGTTAACCCGCGAAGCCGCGACCGCGAAGATTGAAGCCGCTGGCGGCAAGGTCAGCGGTAGCGTCAGCAAGAAGACCAGCTATGTTCTCGCGGGAGNNGAAGCCGGTTCAAAACTGGACAAAGCACAAGCCCTCGGGATCACGGTCCTGACCGAAGACGAGTTTTTGACGCTCCTGGCAGAGGCGTGACCCAGGAGGAGGGCGGGCGAGTTGCTTAAAAGCCGCGTTTCTGCAGCTGGAAGCTCAGCTCCTGCATGAAAGCTTGGGCATCATCGGGCTTGGGTCGATAGCCGGGTTGGCTGACCTCGGTGAATCCAGGGCGTCCGTAATTGTCGACGATCCACTTGGCTGTCACCCCGTCGCTGAACGTCACGGATCCGCTGGCGAGAGCTCCGGGATGCAAGGTGACTTTGTCGACCTCGACAGCGACCGAAGAATCACCGGCTGGAAGCTCGTCAGCACCNNGGGAAGTTCGCCATCCAAAGCGGCAGCGTCGTCGAACCCTTCTTCTTCCGGGAGAAGTTCAGCATCCTCGCTCGGCAGGGCCTCATCTTCACCTGCTGCGCTCGGGGCAGCTGACGGGCGAGCAGGCGCCGTTGGTGCCACCGGTTTTGTCACGTCTTGGGCGCTGACCTTGGGCGCGGGGTCTTTTAGGCTCAGATTCAGGTCGTCGACCACAAAACGCAGATCCATGNNGGGAGACCGAAAACTGCTCACGGAGCTTTTTTTGCACCGTGGAGAGATTATCTCCGGCGGTGATCCAGGAAGAGACGGCGGACTGTTGTTCCGGTGTGAGGGTCATAGTGGGCTTAGGACGTGGAAAGGAGGGAAGCGAGTCGGGCGAAGTGCCCAACATGCGCTGAGAGACACACCCTCAACGAGAAAACGAAAAGTCTCAACCCTGGAGCCAGCGGAAGGAGAACCCTCCGCCATGCCTCCGCGACTCGTTACCGTGCTCAGCGGGTCAGCTGAACCTTCAAAAACTCGATACTTCCTCGTACGGAGGCATCTTGCTCCATCATATTATCCACTGCCTTGCAGGCATGGATGTCGGTACCGTGGTCTCTTCCGCCGAAAGCATCGCCGATTTCCTGAAGTGAGTGCTTGGTGAGCGTACGCGTCAGGTACATGGCAATCTGGCGAGGGATGGCGATGTTGTTGGGACGACGCTTGCTGGTCATGTCACCGATCCGCAGCTGATAATGCTCGGCGACCTTCTTTTGGATCATTTCGACCGTGAGCTGGTTCTGCGCCTGCTCCATCAGTACGTCCTTGAGCAGCTCTTCGGTACTGGCGAGGTCAATGGTCTTTCCGGTCAGGCCCGAGTAGCTAGCGACTTTGATCAAGGCGCCTTCCAGCCGACGGATGTTCTTGGAAATATGTTGAGCGATGAAACTCAGCACGGCCGGTGGAGGGTCGAAACGCAGTGCGGCTGCCTTCGTCCGCAGAATGGCGAGACGGGTTTCGAAGTCGGGCGGCTGGATATCGGCCGGCAGACCCCATTCGAATCGAGAGCNNTGAAAGAACTCTTCCTGGATCCGCTCCTTTTCCGCGAGGAACTGCACATCGTCGATCAGGAGGACATCGACATTGCGGTAGCGCTGACGGAATTTGGTGAGCGCGTTCTCCTGAAGACCTTGGATGAACTCGTTGGTGAATTTTTCCGTGGAAAGGTAGGCCACGCGCGCATCCGGATTGTTTTTGAGGATGGTGTGCCCGATCGCGTGCATCAGGTGCGTTTTGCCCAAGCCCGTGTCACCGTAAAGGAAGAGTGGATTGTAGGCCTGGGCGGGTGCTTGAGCCACGGCCAATGACGCCGCATGTGCCATCTGGTTGTTACTGCCCACCACAAACGTTTCGAAGGTGTTTCGTGGATTCAGTTGCCCCGTGTGGGAGCCGGGAAGGCGTTCGTCGTAGCGAGGGGCGCGGCGCGCAGGAGCAATCTTGTGGCGTGCGGAGGGATCTTGGAGCGCGGCAGGTGAGGAGGCGCGCACGGAGTTAGCACGGTCCCCCTCGTTTTTCTTCAATTTGACGGTGATTGGGTGACCAGCCGTCAGGCGCAGACGTTGAGTGATCAGATCCAGATAATTGTCGTGGATCCAAATCGCGGCGAAATCCGTTTGCACGCCGAGGACCAGGCACTCTTCGGTTGCCTCAATGCAGGTGATTGGCTCGAACCAGAGCTTGTACACGTCTTCAGGAAAGAGCCCGCGAATGTCATTTTTTGCGGTTTCCCAGAGAGTGTGTGGCGAGGACAATTGAGGCATGGACAGGAGACAGGAGGGTTTTATTCACACCCTGCCGAGAAGGGAGCGCTCTGAGACGTTTACGAGGTGGGACCGGAGTAGGGCGAGCGATAAAACCCGCGCTGAGCCGAAAAAAATTCGGCGTGGATTAAAGGTTCTTAAAACCGTGTCGTAGAGATAGATACTAACACGGCCCTGGGAGAGGGGGAAGCCGGAGAGGGTAAACGTGACAAGGAACGATCCGACGCAGCAGGTAGCGAGGAGGTGGCTATAACGGTGATTAAAAAAGCCCTTTCAAGAGCATCTTTCTCCCAAGTTATTCACCAAGGTGCTGCGGATAAGTTTTTTTGTTTTTTCGTTGCCTTGCCGACAGATTTTTAGGGCGAAAAAATCGAGGGCCGGCGATCGTAGTAGTAATCACGCTACAAAGAGGGGCGATCCCTCGGTAACGGTGAAGTTACAGCAGTGTTACACAGATTTTGCTGGATTAGAAATCGGTGGTTCCACCCATTTTCCATGCTCCTGAATGAGGGTGATCAGGCGAGCGTCNNCAGCCCATGATGGCGATCTTCACACCCTTGAGGTGGCCGGTTTTTTCCCGGATGCGCTGAGTGGTCGTCTGCAGATCGAAGAGTGTCCGCCCGCAAGAAGGACAGGCGACGAACTCCGTCTTGGAAATGCGCGCTCCGGCTCCTTGCAGAACATTGTAGCTCAGCTTGGTGGCGCGGATGGGATCCGTTTCGGTTTCGATGCTGACAATGTCGCCGAGACCATCGCAGAGGAGCGAGCCGGTTAAGAAAGAAGCCTCGATCAGTTTTGAAAGGAAACTCGGATCAGTCTGCACGGCAGAACTCGTGGTATTTCGTATCCACAAGGGGAGAGAAAGATTCTGCACGCGCAGGGTTTCTGCCAAGCTGCGGTAAGCTCCGATCGCGTGGCCGGGCCCGTTGAAGTCAGTGGATGGAGAACCCGCAGGAGGAGCCCACGTGACGAGCAACGGGGCAACTCCCGAGTTTTTGATCACATCGGAAAGCAAAGCGAGGTCGTGTGCGGTGGTAGCAACGGCAAGCGTCCATCCCTCCGCTCGGATCAACTCTACGAAGGATCCTAAAGATTCGCGGTCGGAGGCGGTGAAAACCTTTGTCAGGACCAGCGAGGATCGAAGCGTGCCCCTCAAGGGATCGAAAGCATCGGGACGAAGTTCGGGCCCGAGGTCCAGTACCAGGGCTTGCTCTGCAGGAAGGGTCGATGCTTTCGACGACAAGATGCGGAGGTCCTCGCGGGAGGAGATCGGGACGATCCACCCTTCTGCAGGCGTGTCGGTTTTCAGGGCGTTTAAGCCACGCTGGAGTTCAGTGGAATCTACCTGGGTAAGCGGGACACGGACGAGCACACGCGGGGGATGGGCTACGCCAATCGGGCAGGCTGGGCCGAGGGTGAGCGTTGTCGTTTCGCGCTTGGTAAAGTGAAAAGGATCGATGGAGTCAGAACGATCCGCGTTTTCCCC
>DKKJ01000405.1 GCA_002455175.1 Opitutaceae bacterium UBA6669 | reverse complement strand
AAGGCCGCGTTCCAGGAATCGAGTGAAATCCAGGCTCCCCGTTGTGCAAACGCCACTAGAACCTCCGGCTCGTTCACCTGGTGCGCGTGAATCCAGATCCACGCCGACGGCATCACTCCCACTTTCTCCAAGATCGCGAGTTGTTCGCTGGCCGCCGCTGTATTGGCTCCTGTGTGGACCGCTATGGCAAGCCCTGTCTGGAGATGAGTCTGGGCTGCGGCTTCGAGGAGCTTGCGATTCGNNGTGTCTCCGATCCCGTTCTTCCATTCGGCAATCCAACGTTCGGAGACTTGCTCCGCTGTCAGTACGTCCAGATCGGGCGGCAGATATCGCCCCTTCGCAGCACCATAGTAACCCGTGTTGGTGATTAAATGAACGTCGCTCGCCTCAGCGATCTTCCGCAAAAGTAAAGGCTCGCGACCAAAATATTGCGCGGTCCCATCAACTACTGCGCGCAATCCTAATTCGCGTAGAGTATTTAGCGTGGGAACCACGGTCGGGAGCACCGCGGATTCATCATAGGATGGAGTTGGCGTAGGCTCGGCACCGAAAATCGACATGATGTGCTCATGGCTGAGAGTCAAACCAAGCTCCGACGCTGAGATCGGACCCCGCACCGTCATGATTGTTGCCGGCTCCGCGTANNTCAGAGCAAAGGTAAATGCGGCCACCACGAGCACATAGAAAGACATGCCCGTCACCACGATCTTTTGAGGAGTGGTTTCGGTCGAAATCATAGGTAAATGCAGGTGACGGTCGAAGACCATCAACACTACTTGACGCCATTCTGCTTGTAAACCGCAACTTCTGCGAGTGGCTCTTCTCTCCATTGCCTCGATCGATGCTACCGCTTCACTGAACGGCTGACACATGACGGGAACAGATTGGATATTACTCGACACGGAGACTTCCGGGCTACTGAAGCCGCTTTACTGTGTGGAGCTTGCTGCTCAGCGCATGCGGGGCGTCATGCCTTTAGGTGAACCGTTTCGCGCTCTCCTAAATCATGAGGTCGAAATCGATCCACGAGCAGAGTCCATTCATGGATACAGTCGGAAATTTCTCCAACAGCACGGTGAGCACCCGACGGACGTCCACACCAAGTTTATCCACTATGCAGACAGGTTGCCCGTGGTCGCGTTTAACCTCTCCTTTGACTGGACACGCGTGCTGGCCCCCGAACTCGCACGACTCGGATTGATAGGTGGCTATCGACCCGGGTTTTGTGCTTTGACCCTGGCTCGCCGATGCATCCACGAAACGAGCGGCCATGGTCTGCAACGACTACGAGCTCACTTTTTTCCCTACCATCGTGGAGTAGCTCATCGGGCGTTGGATGACGTGACAGTGACGGCGCGGCTGATCGCAGAAGTCCTTTGGCCACGACTTGAGCGAGCAGGTGTGCGGACCTTCAACGATGTCGCCGCTTTTTCCAGAGCTAGCCCGCTGTCAGCGTGTCGCCAGCGCTTGAGCGTCGCATCGTCTCACACGCTCCAACCAGAAGCCACCGGATTCACCCCGTCAACCTACGACGACCGCGCCGCGGAGCTAGAATCGAAANNGGATAGAGATGAGCGAGGTCACCGCTTTGCGCGCGTGGCTCGCGCAACAGTGCGATATACAAAATGAGCTCGCGATGAGTTGTCGGGGTCTGCTGGAAATCTCGTTTAGCGCGAATGTTTTGATCCTGGTCGAACGTATGCGGCTGAAAGAGCGCTTGAGGGCTTTAGTGGAGTCTACAGCGTCTCCTTCGCACGGGACTCCGGATCGCCCGTAGCCCGTTTTCGTCCGGTGGAGGGACTCGCTCCGNNAGAAATGTTTACTCCCCCAAGGCAGTAGTCCCTGCGGACGGTTACGACTTGCTACAAAGCGAGCGCATTAAAACGCGCCGGTCCGAAAATCTTTTAAGCCTGAAGGTTCTGCCAGGAACCGGCTCAATCCCGTAAGATCGTCTGTACCGATGATGTGAACCCCAGAGGCCCGCAATTGCTTCCACACCACAGGAAGATCGGGGGTAGCCCAGAAGCGGAGCTGTTTTTTCTGCGCCCCGGCTTTCGCCACCCATTCATGAAGCGTTTTAAGTTCCGATGCGGGCATCGGCCCCTCACCTCTCCAGGTGAACTGACTTCTCCAGTTGGCACTGATCATCGGCATCAGGTCTGCGTTCACATCGCCCTCTAGATCAGGAAGACGTCCGTCAAGCGCAGCGTACCGCGGGTCCTGTGCGGCGGTGAGGGCAAGCGAACGATTTCCCGAGACGACCACCGTAACCGCCCGCACCGTGCGTCGGTCCCGCTCCACCGACGTCAAAATCTCCGCGTAGCTCGATAGCACACGGTGAAGTGCTAGGAACGTCGCTTCGGCCTCACTCTTCACGTCCACCAACAAGATCAAGGTTTGGCCGGGTTCTTCCACCCAGCCTTGGTTGGCCCGGACCCGGGCAGCGAGCGGATCAAGGTAAAGGCTCTGCAAGGTTCGTTCTGGGCGAACATCTTCGAGATCATGCGCCACCAGCAGTGCTCCTTTAACGAGGTAGATATCGGCCTCCACGCTGCCGAATTTCTTTTCAAGTGCCTCCGAAAGAGGTCGTGCGTGCTCGTAATCATTGTGCGCATGAGCGACCGGGCGCTGAGGCGTTTCCGCCCAAGCCACGAACGAGCTGGCCAAACACAAAATGCCCACGAGTCCACGTCTCAGCTGCCATTCGCCCCAAAAAATTGACGAACAAATTCGGTTCCTCGACCTATCCTTTCTCATTTCGCATCGATCGTTGCGCACAGACATCAATCGTGCGAGCGGTGGCCGCTCCCGCAATCGTGAAGTCGTCAGCAAAACGATGGATCTCAGCTCATCACGCAATCTGCCCCGTTTGAAGGTCTCCGCTTTTCAGCGTTTCCCCATTTCCGGTTTTCTTCTTTCCCCTCCTTCTCTCTTGGCACGGGAACCCGATTGTGGGCTGATAACAGGGTATGAACTATCGCACCAAGGCCGAATACTACATCCAAGGCATCACCCAGGGCTTCGTGGAAGCATCTGAGGTGATTGCTTGGGCAGACGAAGTGATCGTCGCCGCCCCCAAAACCGAAGACTGGATGATAGAGATTTCCACCTGTGGTCCTGACGACCGCATGGTCGTACTCAGCCACCTCAATACCATAAAGGGCTAAGCCGATCCGGTAGAACTCGCGCAGTTGCTCAAGGCGAAGGGAAGATAATCTGTGGTAGAGCCGGGATCTTCGGTTATTTCGCGCTGGTAGCTGTTTCTCCAGGCTGTCCAGGGATGAGGGTGAGTATTCCGACTCGCCCCAAAAGCCCAACGTTTGCTGCTAACCAGCGACTTTTCGGCCTACATGCGAAGTCGGAAACCCGATTCGCCTTCGCGCGTTGAATGAGATGAGCACTCGATTCCTCCACTCTCATTCCTGCCATGTCACGTTCGTTCTCTTTTTTACTGCTTTTCACGGCATTAGCGGGCGCTCGGTTCAGCGCCCTTCTGGCGACGCCAACGTATGACTTTTCGCCACTGACCGCCGTTGTACAAGAGGCCGGCAGCACTCTTGATCTGCGGGGTGCCTCGCTCCGTGTGTTGATCGACGGAGAACCAGTCTACGAACGTTTCTTCGGTACCTATTCGGTTAACACCATCGTGCCGATTGCGTCCGCGACCAAGACGCTCTCCGCCGCGGTGCTGATGGCGTTGGTGGACGAAGGGAAGCTCGCACTGGATGACAAGGTCGCCCAGTACATTCCCAGCTTCAACAAACCGGGCTACGCCGACATCACGCTAAGGCAGTGTTTTTCACACACGTCCGGGCTTCCTGGATCCGAGGAGAACGAGGCGCTTTCGAATAACTCTATCACTCTCGCTCAAGCGGCCGACCTCATCGCCGAGATTCCGATGATCGGTCCGGCCGGCGGTCAATTCGCCTACGGAGGTCTGTCCATGCAGGTGGCCGGCCGATGCGCCGAGGTCGCCAGCGGGAAAAGCTGGGACCAACTTTTCCAGGAGAAACTCACGCTCCCGCTTGGGCTGACCCAAGTCGACTACACCACTCTCGCACTCCTTCCGCCTTACCGACCCAACGCCAACCCACGCATCGGCGGCGGAGCTCGTTGCAGCCTTCGCGACTACTCCGTTTTTATGCAGATGCTGATGAATCGTGGGATTCATAATGGCCGTCGAATTCTCAGCGAAGCTTCGGTGCACGAAATGCAACGTGACCACGCGGCAGGTCTTCCGGTGGTCAATAGTCCGACGGACGGCGTCACGCGCTATGGAATCGGAATGTGGCTGGACGTCATCGACGCCGCAGGAGAAACTGTGCAATCGAGCGCCGCTGGCGCCTTCGGCTTCACCGCGTGGATCGACAACTCTCGCCGAATTTCCGCGGTCTTTCTCGTCCTAAATCAAGGACCTGCGGTCCGGCCTTATGTCGCGCGAATGCAAGCCGCCCTGCGTTCGATCGTGGATACAGCGCCCTCATCGGCTGCAGACGTATCCGCTCGTCTGAGCAATTTATCTGCCCGAGCGCGAGCCGGTGTCGCTGAGGACACCCTGATTGCGGGCTTCACAGTGAAAAATGGCGAGCGTGCCGTGGTGGTACGTGGAATCGGTCCAGCGCTCACCGGCTTCGACGTGCCCGCGGCTCTGATTGACCCGTTACTCACTCTTTTCCGCGGGCCGAATGCAGTGGCCACCAACGACAATTGGTCCTCCCNNCCCCTTGATGGTCGAACGTTGGGAGCGTTTCCCCTCGAAGTCGGCAGTCGCGACGCGGTCCTGGCATTAGCCGCGACTTCGGGTGGATACACAGCTCAGGTAAGTGCACTGCCTCCTGCCGCGGCGGGCGAAGCTTTGGCGGAGATCTATGATGCCGGCTCGGGTTCGGGTCGATTGACCAATCTTTCCGCGCGTGCCTCCCTATCCACCGAAGGCCGCTGCATTGCCGGCTTTGTCGTGGAAGGCCCATCCGGCGCGAGCAAGCGTCTGCTCATTCGCGGAGCAGGCCCTTCATTGAAAGCCTACGGCGTGGCCAAACCATTGTCCGATCCAAAAATCGAGCTCTACAGCGCTGCCTCGGTGCTTTTGACGGGCAATGACGATTGGAACGGCTCCTCAGCTTTGTCCGCCGCCTTTGCGCACGCGGGCGCGTTTCCCTATGCCGCAGGCAATTCCAAAGACGCCGCTGTGGTGATCTCTTTAGCGCCGGGAAGCTATACCGTTCACCTGGCAAGTGTTGGTGGTGACTCCGGTAGCGCTTTGGTAGAAATTTACGAGTTACCGTAAAAGCAGGCGATCCGTCCTCCACGGGCACGGACGATTTAGGATCGCGGGCGGGTGGCATTGGTGGCTCGGTTCGAGTCTCGCTTTCGCCTGAGAACTTCGGGCTTTGCGTCGGGGGTGTTGTAATGCAGATCTTGGTTGGCCCTCTTCGATTCCGCCCACGTCCACCGGCGCTGCTGAAGGGCTCTCCCTATGAAGCCCCTACCCCTCCTTCTCTTGGTATTCGCCTTCGCCCCGATTCTCCAAGCCCAAGACCGAACCGTCTTTGCCTTCTCTCAGACCGCGCGAGCGAGTCCAGAAAGGTTTTCTCAAGTCACCACCGGACCATTTGGACTCCCCTTTGTCGGCGTTCCGAAGTGGAGATTTCTTCCGCAGCCCAAGATTCCACCCGAACTTAAAGGCGAACTCGCGGTCGTGCGAGCCGCACTCCACCTCGGGAAGGATGGCGAAGTTAAGGCGGTTAAACTCCTTGAGTGTTCCGTGGATCTAAAACTCGTAGAAAAAGAGGCGTTAGCGTTTTTCAAACGCGTCGTATACTTCCCCGAAACGAGATCAGGAAAGGCGATCGAATTCGAGACCGATGTAATTCTTCGCCTGAATCTGCCCGGAGCCTAAACCCAATGACTACGTACTGACTCTTTTTCAAAAGCGGTGGCGTAGTTCTTTGATCCTCCTCCGCCCACCCCTTGCCTCTCCTCGCTCCAATGACCAAATTTTTTCTGATCTCATTCGTCGTCAGCTTTTTTATNNGCTTTTTTACGACGGCAGTCGTGCGAGCGGCTACCTTCACGGTCGATCCTGCGTACACTCCCGCTCTGATCGAGGAAGAGTCCGCGGCCTATCCGGGCTCGCCTTCCCAACTCGATTCGAATCCGGGGCGACCGTATGTTCTATTGTCGGACGAACGTATTCTCGCACTCGGTGACTTCACTCACCTCAACGGAGTGGCGCGACCGGGATTGGGGATTCTCACCGCTCAAGGCCAGACGGATACGACGTTCGTCCCCGCGCAGGAGTTGGCCCCGGGCCAGTGGTTGAAGTACGGCGACGTTAAGCCTCTCAATCAGGGTAAGTTCCTCGCCTTCGCCACCGTCATGGAAACAAACCAAGGTGGCGGCTTAGTGCTTCGGGATGGGATCTTGCTTCGTCTCCTCGCGAATGGACAATTGGATCCGACCTACACTCCCATCCCTCACGGCTCTTTGTCAGGCGGTGCGCTCATTTCGCTAGCCGACAAATCTATTTTGGTCGTTGGCGGATCCACCTTGGTGCCCGCGAATCCAATTCCAGGAGACCGGCCCCCTCGGATCTCGCGATTCACCGCAGAAGGCCATCGGGATACCGGGTTTAACCTGAATGAAACGCAGACACCGTTAGTTCCTAATCCACAGATCATCGCCCCAACTGCAGACGGCGGCTTTATTGGTGTCGTGACTGCGGGCAACGGACAGCAACTCCGACGCATCTCTCCAAGCGGCGCGGAGGACGCCACTTTCCGTCCTGCGGTAGCCGCCGTCATTTCTCTCCTTGTTTTACAAGACGGTTCCATCTTGGTCGGCCAACTGAACCCGCCCTACCTGGTCAAAGTGAAAGCTGACGGCTCGGAAAGCTCCATCCTAGCCACCTCTATTCCCAATCTAAAAGCCATTCTTGGTATGCAGAAATTGGCAACGGGCAGAGTCGCCGTGCAGGCTGCGGTAGGAACGGGAACGGCCGGCTATTATTTCGGTGCCCGTATCCAGACCTTTGTGTTAGATGATGCGGGGGCCGTGCTCCGTGACGCTCGCGATGAATTGGGCATGGATCACTCTGTCGTTTTGGCCGCGACCTACCCCGATGGTCGAATCCTGGCAGTCAAGGGTCTACAGACCCGGGCTACCGACCCTTTGGTGACGTACCGATCTACCGACTACTTTCGCAACTCGCGCCTGATTCGTTTGGGAGCCACCGGAACTTGGGATCAGAGTTTTTCGCCCTCCATTATTCGGCGGCAAACTCCGTTACCGACGACGCTCCTACAAGATGACTCCGGCAGAATGATCCTCGGAGGCACTTTCACCGAAGTAGCCGGGCAACCGCGGCCTTTCCTGGTCAGACTTACCGCAGAGGGATCGCTCGATCAAGCCTTTCAACCACCCGCTCAAGGCGCCGTGGCCCGCAACGTTCTCTTCACCCAAGCCGATGGGAAAGTCGTCGCTGTCGAACGCACCCTCGGCCCGGCTTCTCGCGATGCTCTTATCCAGGAACTGCACCGTTGGGTAAGATTCGATGCGTCGACAGGGGCAAACGACCCTTCGTTTACACCTAGTGACGAGTTGCTCACTACCTTGCAAAGCTGGCACGACCGCTCCACGGGCGGCATCATCGCCGGGAGCTACGTCATCACTCCCGGGTATGAAGATCGATTTCGGCTCACGCGGTACTCGGCCGCGGGCGTTCGCGTCGGCGAGTTGAGCACGCGGTTTTCGAACTTTATTGGTCGCGTCTCTATCCCAGAAGCTCCGCCCCCTTTTCCGGTTACCACCCTATTGGTCCTCAATGACGGGAAGATCTTGGCGGGCATCGACTGCAAGAACGTCAACGGCGTCGATGTACGGGCCGTCGTCCGTCTCCTACCCTCGGGGGAACTCGATTCGAGCTATGCGCCCGCTCTCGCACCTTTTCAATTCCTCGCAGACTACGGCTTTTCCGTTCGATTCTACCTCGATGGTCGTGCGTTGATTACCGGAACCTCGATGAGAAAAGGGTTTCTCGAATCCATCAGCCTTCGCTTGCTCGCCGACGGCGCCATCGACCCTACCTTCAATCCCTCGGCAAATGATGGAGGCCTTTGGCAGGCTCAGATCATGCGCGACGGATCTTTCCTCAGTCAGTCTGGACGGTGGTTCAGCGACGGATATCGAGACGTTGGATACTCATCACCTGTGTTTCACGACTCCGAAGGATCAGCCAACTTCTATCCCATGTTCGCAACTGACGAACAAAGCCGGATCTACTTTTCGGGACGATTTGTCAGCGTAAATGATCTTCCTCGTGTCGGACTGGCCCGATTGATTCCGGATCCTTCAGTCAGTATCGCTCGCTCGCCGGAAGACTTAGTCGTTTCCACGGGAGATTCCTGGGAGCTGACGGTGTCGCCTCGTAGTACTGCCCCTGCCACCTACCAGTGGTACTTTAACGGCGCCCCCATTGCTGGAGCGACTGCGTCGTCGCTGCGGAACGGCTCCGCCCGCGCAGCGGATGCTGGAGCGTACTCCGTCGCGGTGACTCAACAGGGAACAACGGTCACGAGTCGCCTTGCGGTCCTAACGGTTCGCCCTTCCAGCCTCCGATTGATCAATCTTTCTGTCTTGGCCACCGTCGGTCCAGCGCTACCCACTCCAATCGCCGGCTTTATCACCGACGGGAGCGCAAGCGACGCCAACCGTATCCTTATTCGAGCTACGGGCTACGGTCTGCCGGAATCCTACCCTTTCCCCCGTTTACCTGCACCGAAACTCAGCCTGTTCCAAGCGAGCACCATGCTGGCGGAGAATTTGGCTGGAGGGACTTTGCCGGAAATCAGTTCGTGGGCGGACCAGGTTGGAGCGTTCCGGTGGAACCAAACTAGCGTCCTCCCATTCGGTGCCGTGCGCGGATCCGCGATTCTTCGCGACCTCGGAATCGGCGGCTACACCGTCCACACGACCAGTGCCACAGGCGCCACCGGGCCTAACC
>DKKJ01000277.1 GCA_002455175.1 Opitutaceae bacterium UBA6669 | reverse complement strand
ATCGTCAGGGACTCCCGTCTCACATATCTCCACCAAGACACGGGCAGCAGGCCCGCCCTGCGACGAAACATCGCTCGCGCGACCAGCTGGCAACGCCAACCACGCCACGAGCACAGAAAGAATCCAGAGGGGAAGGGTACGGGGAGAAACCATTGCCAAGGCCTTAAACTAGTCCGCCTCCACACGAGAAACAGGCACCTGGATATCCCACTTTCGTGCACCGTCATTTTCGATACTATACCCATGATATAAAATAGTTTAAGCGGTATTTCAGGCGTTTGCGCAGAGTCTCCAGCTTCCGAATTTTAGCTTTCCGCTCTCAGCTTTTCCATTTCCGCTTTTTCTTCCTCCCTCACACCCTCGACCGTCGCGCTTCGAGCGTCGCCCGGATCTCCTGCATTTTTTCCCGCGTCAGTGGGTAATGGCGCAACAACCACACACACGGCAGCAAAAACGCGATCGGGACCAGCGTGAAGGCCAGGCGAAGGGAAAGGATCGTCTCTGGTGACTGACTTCCTCGTTGGGTCGCGTCGAATCCCACCAGGTGCAGGATAGTCCCCGCCAGCACGTAGACCAAAGAAAACCCTCCCTTCTGTACGAGATTGCCAACGGCGCCATAAGCACCTTCGCGGCGTTGAGCCGAGTTCAGCTCATCCCAGTCGCACACGTCCGCCTTCATCGAGTTCACTAAAATCCAAAAGCCAATCACTCCGAACTGAGAGATCACTCCAATCAGAAGCCAGGCGGCTGGATACTCTGGCGACGCGAAAAACCACTTGGAAATCGCCGCCAAGATCATCACGCCGAGGCAAGCACGGAGAGCGTGTATTTTTCCCAGCCGCATCTCCAATTTGGATACGAAGCGAACCGCCAAAAGCGACGCCGCGATATTCACGGAAGCCGCGATTCCCGCCAACTTGGCGGCGCTCAGGGTATCTCCTCCATAGACATGGTAGGCGAGAATGTAGAAGCTCAACGCATCCGCCGACATCGCTCCGAACACCACGGCCAAGATGACCCCCAGCAAAAGCAAGAAGGGCCGATTTCGCACCGCATCGCGCACTCCTCGCCAAAGCGGTTCGCGTTTCGCCTGCTCAGCGACGCGATAATAGCGCTCTCGCAGAAAAAACGCCGGAGCCATCCCGGTCAGAATGATCCCCACCCCCACAATGAGACTCAACCAACGCGCTCCGGTGACGGCATCGCCGAAAAAAGGGCGCTGACAGAACCAGTAGAACCACCCGATGGCAAAGGTAGTGACGAGGTTAAAATAGGTTCTCCAAATCTGGATGCGCGTGCGCTCATGCGGATCGGGAGTCATCTCGAAACCCATCGCGATGTAAGGCACCGAATAGAGCGCGAAACCGGTGTACAATAGGAAGGTGCTGAGAATCAGATATGTTCCCGCCGCGGTTGTGCCCCAGTCGCGAGGCACGAACCAGATCAAGGGATAAAGAAGTCCGGACACCACGGCGCCCACCATCAGGAAGGGTCGGCGACGGCCCCAGCGGGTGCGCGTGTTATCGGAAATCGCTCCGACCAAAGGATTGCTCAGAGAATCCCAGATGCGTCCCGCCATCAGGATCGCGCCAACCAAGGCCGGAGCATAACCGAGCTCGATATTGAAGATCTGCATGGCGAGGGTTCCCACGCCACTATGCACAAACTGATAGGCGATGATTCCAACGCCGTAAGCCGCCAGCGTCTTCCCGGGAAGCCGTTCTTGCGCAGATCCCAGACTCATAGCACCCACCTCAACGGAGGGAGCAGGGGGAAGAACAAAACAAAGCCGGGCATGGGGGCCAGCGTGCGCGCCCCCATGCCCGGCTCAAGCGAGCTTTCACTCGCAGCGACAGTCTTAAAGCTTGACCGTCACCGACAGGATCGCGTGCAACGGCTTTTCGGGGTAAATCCGATCGGCACCGGAAGCGGTCCGGAACGCGTACTCATCCAGTACATTTCGAACCGCCAAATTGGTGCTCCATTGTTTATAGCGATAGCCGATCGACGCATCGACCATACTGTAAGCGCTCAAGGCAATTTGTCCGACATTGCCGACCGGTCCGCCCAGACGTTCGCCCACATAACGATATCCCAGCGAGAAATTAAATCCGCGCAGGCTGCCCGAACTTGGCGTCCACTTCGACCACACCGAAAACTGGTGCTCAGGTACGTTGTTGACCGGATACGTCGCGCTGCCCAACGCCTCTTGCTGAGTAATCGTACCCGTCGCCTTCATGTCATTATTCGTGTAGGCGGCGATCAGCTGGGAGTCGCGCGAAAGGCGTAGTTTTACGTCCAGATCGATCCCTTTGTTTTCTAGGCCAGGCGTATTCGGCCAGAGCACGGTGTCGGGAATCGTGGTCAAATCCGTACCGGGAGGAAAGCGCGTGGGCAGCTTTCCAAAGGGATCGCTTTGATAGACGTTCTTATTCGAAATCTGGAAGTAAGACACATCGATGGAGAGGCGCTCTTCCCAAAGGAAGAACCGAAGACCCGCTTCTTTCTGTTTCCCATCCTGCGGTGCCAACGCCATCCGCCAGGCATTCAACGCACCTGTGCCGTTGGGGTTAAAGGACTCATTGTACAACCCATAAACATGCACCCACGGCTGGATCTTATAAACAACTCCGAAGCGTTTCGTCCACTGGCTGGCAGTCGCGGTCTGCGTGACATTCGCAGCATCGCGATACTCCTGCCGCACGTCATCATGTCGCAACCCGAGCGAAATCTGTAGCCGTTCTTCGAGTAAAGAAAGCCCATCAAAGAAGTAATACGTATTGGGCTTCTCCGTCAGGAAGGGTACATCGAACGCGATGTTGTCCTGGGGTACCGATGTCGTGGGCGCCTGCAGGCGAACAGCCCCGGTAGGATTGCTGGTGGTACGGACATCGTTCCAATTGATGGGAATGGGCCGGTAATCCGGACTATCGACCCAAGTCGCCCAGGGCGTGCCCGCCGCACCTTCGTACGCAAAACGGGAGGTGCCACCAGGCAACGCACCGCCAAAGGGCGCGTAACGAGACTTGCTGCCAAGGCTGAGTTCGGTCCCAGCGAGAAAGGTGTGTTTTACCGGTCCGGTCTCGAACTGACCCGTAAGATCAAACTGGTTTCTAGCGCTACGTGCACTGACATCATTGATCAAACGCAGGCTGCGCTGAGGCAACCAGAGACGACCTGAGGCGATATCCGCCGCCGTCACCTGCTGGTCACGATTTACGACCTTGCCCAAGTCGGCCGAGGTCACGGGGCGCGGATATGCGGTGTTAGGAATGTCCACCAACACGCGCTCAGTATCCGTCTCGAACAGCGAGTAGAAACTGCGCAGTGTCCAACGTCCCAAACGGCCGAGATCCCGATCTATGGTCACGGTCGCCTGGTAAATGTCGGCATTGTCGTCGCGATACGTATCATTCGTCTGATACGTCCACGACACTGGCAGGAAAAACGGCTCCCGCACGAGAGCGGGATTGGGAACGGTCGTGCTGTAAGGCGCAGATCGCGACGCCGTGTAGTCCGATTGCAAGGGGAGCTGCGAATTGAAGAACGCCGCTTTCAATTCGTTCTTTTCCGCCTCGAGAGTGAAACTCGCCCACGGCACCGGCCGGAAAAGGATTTTGCCGAAGAATACCTTCCGCTCAAAAAAGTCATCATTATCCTGATACTCTTTGCGGTCTTCGTTCACCACCACGAAGCGATAAGCTGCAATCGGTCCGCCCTTGCGATCGGCGCTCCCTAACGGTCCGGTCGTGTCAATCGTCGCGGTGTAGCCTCCAAAACTGTGGAGTTGTCCGGTGATGGCCGTTTCGCGCCGGAACTTCGGCGTCTTGGTCACGTAGTTGATCACACCCCCTGGCTGGCTGGCACCGTAAAGCACCGCCGAGGGCCCTTTCACCACCTCCGCCTGCTCGATCGTCTCGACCGCCGCCAAGCCAACCAGATCACCAAGGTTTTCACCATTGCGCCGCACCGACGCAGAAAAACCGCGCACCAAACTGGTGCTTCCGTTATTACGCTCGGAGTTGTTGTAATTCACCGCGCTGGAGTAGCGGGTGATATCGGTGATGGAGGTCGGGACAATATCCGCAATAAATTGCGCATTATAGACTTCTAATTTCTGTGGCACGTTTTCCAGCTTCATCACCACGCGCCCGAATGCAGAGGTGGAATTGGAAAAATAGCCGTCTTCAGCCTCGCTGCTGATGGTGAAAGGATCCAACGCAATCGTCTCTCCTGCAGGCGGCTCCACAACAGGCGTCGACGTCTGCGCCGCCGCGCCTGAAAGCATCAGACCGCCGGCAAAAGCCACGCGGCCACAACGAAAGACATGAAAGTTCATACAGAGGTGAGGTGGTGGGGGTAGGGTGTAAGCGACCGCGCGAGGAAACACACGCGGCCGAAAGAGGCGTAGTCCGACCTCGAGTTGCGATCCAATCACGCGTTATCGAATGCGTTCGATACAGCGTCAGCCCTCCACCCATTCACCTTCCAAAAGCAAGGTGACCGGATGCGCGGGAACGCCTCGCTCATTGCGATGCAGCTGTGCCACAACGAGGTCCACGGCACTCGCCGCAATTAAATCCGTGCGCAGGTCAATGCCCGGACCGCCCATCTCGGAATTACAGCTCAAGCTCACATATCTGGTCACCGAAAGCTCATCAGCGATTTTCCGAATAGGCTCAGCCAGATGCCCAGTCACGGTAATCAACGAGTCCGGTCGCGTTGCCTCACACCACTGCCGAAAACGCCCCGGCTCCACCTCTCGATCAAAGAGACAAAGCTCGCGCGCCGCCGCCGGTTCGGGATGATTGATCAGGAAGGCAGCCTGATGGACGCCATGGATACGGCGGTGATGGGCTTCGTGGAGGATTACCCCTGGGCGTCGAGAGCCTTGCTCCCGCAACCAATTCAAGGCAATCAGTGTGCTGCGGTAATGATGATGCCCAGCGCGATGAAGCGCCGGAGACCACTTGGAGTTTCCAATCACCGCTGCGGCAAAATGCTCCCAGTTCCAATCAATGGTCACCTCCATCGCCTGTATCGGCGCAGAAAAGATCACGCCGGTAATTCCCCGCGTCCGGAGAATTTTCTCCAATCGGCTAGGATTCATCCCGGGTGCATTAAGCGAAAACTCTTCGAGTCGGCAGCCCAACTCGTCCGCCCGCTGCGAAGCTCCCGCCCACATGCTCTGCAGGAAAGACATCAGCGACTTGGTTCGGCCGGCAATCTGATCTTGCGGCGTGCTCACCCAGATAAATGCCAAGCGCTCTCGATCCCGGAGCGGACGCGCCTGTCGAATTCGCGCCATCAAGGAGGCCACGCGTGCATCCGATTTGTAACCCAATTTCGCCGCCGCCGCTCTCACTGCGGTAATGGTTTCTGGGCGTACTCGGTCGTCGTTGCGCAACGCCAACGAGGCGGTGGAGGGGGACACTCCGGCAGCGCGCGCCACCTGAGCGAGGGATACGGGTCTGAGAGAAGCCATGCGAGCGAATCTCTCCTCCATGGCATTTTTGCAGCGATTAATCGAACGCATTCGAGCCGGGGGAGTTTGCCGCTGCCATCTCTCCCACGCTGTCTTCTTCTACCCCTATGCTGAAATCACTTTTTTCCGCCCTGGCTCCTGCCTTGATGGTCAGTCTCGCATGGTCGCAAAGCGCGCCGACCCAGACACACCGCCAGGTTTCTGGAATTTACCCTCACCTCGCTTTTTTCAACGAGGACGCCGAGTGCGGTACAGGCGCGGTCGTTCCCTGGGCAGGAAAACTGTGGGCCATCACCTATTCGCCACACCGGCCCCTGGGTTCCTCGGATAAGCTCTACGAGATCTCGCCCCAACTGGATCTGGTCATTCGACCCGAAAGCATTGGAGGCACTCCGGCCAATCGGATGATCCACCGCGAATCCCAGCAGCTCTTCATCGGGCCCTACGCGATCGATGCCAAGGGTGGCGTGCGCGTTATCCCCGTTGATCGCATGCCCGGGCGTCACACCGGAACCGCTCGGCACCTCACAGATCCCGCCAACAAGGTCTACTACGCCACGATGGAAGAAGGCTTCTACGAGGTCGACGTCCACACTCTCGCGGTGCGCACGCTCTACGCCGATGCCCAAGGTCAGATCTACGGTCGCACTCCTGATCAACCAGATACACTACCGGCGCCACTCGCTAATTTACCCGGTTATCACGGCAAAGGCCTCTACTCTGGCCAAGGGCGCTTAGTCTACGCCAACAATGGCGAGCCCACCGCTGAAGCCCGTCGTCGCTTTGACATCGCGTCCGGGTCACTCGCGGAATGGGACGGCCAAGCGTGGCACGTAGTCCGACGTAACCAATTCACGGAGGTCACCGGCCCAGGCGGTATCGAAGGCAATCCAAATCCGGACAAGGACCCGCTTTGGAGCATCGGTTGGGACCATCGCTCCCTGCTCCTCATGGTCCTGGACGAAGGCAAATGGCACACCTATCGGCTGCCCAAGGCCAGTCACAGCTACGACGGCGCGCACGGCTGGAATACGGAGTGGCCTCGTATCCGCGAAATTGGCGAGTCCGATTTTCTCATGACCATGCACGGCATGCTCTGGCGTTTCCCTCGTACCTTTAGCGCGCGCAANNGGGTCTCGCTCCTCGGTCAACCTACCTCAAGGTCATCGGCGATTTCACTCGCTGGCAGGACCGCGTCGTCTTCGGTTGCGACGACACCGCAAAAAACGAGTTCCTCAACAAACGTAAGGCCAAGGGCGAAATCGCCGCTCCTCAGTCCCACTCCAACCTCTGGTTCGTGGACCCGCAACAACTTGACCATTTCGGTCCGGTGATCGGTCGTGGCGGCGTGTGGGTGCGCGAAGCCGTCGCAGCGCAAACCCCCAGCGATCCGTATTTGATCGACGGATTCGAGCGTCGCATGCTCTTCCTCAGCCACGAAACATCCACCGCTGCCGAAATTACCCTGGAGATCGATCGCTCCGGAAAAGGAAAATGGGAGACCCTCCGGAGCGTCGCGCTCGCGCCGCAGGCCAACCAATGGCTCGAACTCCCCGCCGACGGTATCTGGCTACGTCTGCGCAGTGATCGCGCCTTGCAAGGCGCTACCGCTTGGATCCACACCGCCAATACCGATACCCGGACGACACGCGCCGACTCTCGCTTTGACGCCCTGGCCAAACCAGAAACGACGAAACGCTCTGCCGGAGTAATTCGTTCCGCCGGCGACGGCAGCCGGGTGCTGCATTTCGCCGCCCAAACCGAGACCGCCGACGGCCTCACCAACGAGGGCGCCTACGCGCTTGACGCTCAGCTACGCCTCACCCCGTCCGGCGACCGTGCTTTCTTCGAGCAAGTTCAAAAGGAAACCGCCATTCCGGTGGGAGTCCTCAGCGTCGACGACGCGTCGGTGATTTTCGTCAATGACGACGGCCAACGGTACCGTTTACCCAAGGGTGCATCGGCTTTTGATCATGACACCCGCTTGGGCTCCGCCCGCGTCGACCGCGAAGTCGCTACCGAACGCGACCTCTTCAATGCCCACGGCACCTTCTACGAACTCCCCGCTGAAAACGCCGGCGGATTCGCCAAGATTCGCCCTGTGGCTACGCATAACCGCCGTATCCACGATTACTGCTCTTACCGCGGACTCTTCGTGATCTCCGGGTTGGAGAGCAACGCCCCGGCCAGCGATCACGTGATCCGTTCCGAGGACGGCCGTGCCGTGCTCTGCGTCGGCGCCATCGACGATGTCTGGAAACTCGGCCGCCCCCGTGGTTACGGCGGCCCCTGGAAAAACACGCCCGTTCAGGCTCAAGCCGTTTCTGATCCGTACCTGATGACCGGATCCGAAAAGAAACGCGTCGAGCTCCAACACGACTCCGGCCAGATCGTGACCATGACCCTCGAAGTGGACGTGACCGGCGACGGCGTCTGGGCACCGTACCGCACGTTCGATGTAAAGCCCGGCGAAAAGCTCACCCACACCTTCCCCCTGGCGTTCCAGGCCTGTTGGGTCCGCACCAAAGCCAGCGCCGCCTGCCGCGCCACCGCGCAGCTGACTTACGAGTAAGGGAGCCCGCGGCGGGCAAAGCGGAAAACGGAAAGCTGGAAGCGGAAAGGGCGAAAGGGGGAAATTAAGAAACGCGGAAAAGCGGAAATGCTGAGGTTTCGGAAGTCGCCAGGCTGGCGGTGAATGCGCTGGGATTTGAATTAAGCGGTTATTTGATAATATCTTATGATTAGATCCTGAGGTCGGTTGCGCGAGTGCCTCATGCTAAGGCTGCAGAATGGTAGCCAAAGGGGTGCAAGGTCTTTCGTTGCGGGGAGCCGATTTTCAGCTCTTCGAG
>DKKJ01000278.1 GCA_002455175.1 Opitutaceae bacterium UBA6669 | reverse complement strand
CTCAAATCGTCCTTGGCGATCCGTCACCGCAAAGCGGTCTGAATTTTCAACCGTGACTCGGGCGCCTTCCAAGAAGGCTTTCGTGGCCGCATTGCTCACCTGCCCCGTCACGGTCCCGGTCGACTGCGCGTAAGCAGCCGCTCCGAAAAGAAGAAAGACGAGAAGGAGCCTCGCCTGTCGAAGTGTTCTATCGAGTGTGTTCATGGTGTTAGGTACTGCCGACCGATCATGGAGATCGGTGAAAGAGAAGACATGCGATGCCGGAGACCCCACATCGGGGTAACGTTTTGTGACGAAAGCTTGCGTGCTGACGCTGCACAGAGGTACATATCTCGGAGACGAAGGGGTTTCTCCCAGGTGTAACCGGAGGGTTACCTTGGATTCTTCGATTGTCGACGCAAAATGTAATGCAGAAAGGCATACAACGTAGATTCGCTCAAATTTGGACGGCTCGGCACTCAGCATTTTCTACGCCATATCGTTTCATCGTGCCTCTCGCAGTTTCCACGGCCCAATTACCCTTGTTCTTCTAGTAAATAGACAGTTACTCGATACGTTATGTCCACCCTCTCGCGAATTCTTAGCCAACCGGTTGACCTCCTGGGCGTTTTTTTCCAGTCCGGGTTTGTCGCTGTAGCATGCCTTTNNATCCATTTTGGCGGCCGAGGGCGTCTGGAAGGCCGGAATCGCCACCACGGCGGTCACTCCGCAGAAACCGCTCTGGATGACCGGCTACGGTTTCCGTGACCGTCCCGCGGAAAGCGCTGCTCTTCCTCTCCACGCGAAAGCGCTCGCTTTGCAAGATCCACGCGGAACGCTCGCCGTCCTCATCACGGTCGACATCTGTGGTATCACTCGCGCCATCACCGACAAGGTGGCCGCACAGCTGCAAACCTCCCACGGACTGGCGCGCTCGGCCATCCTCATCAATGTCTCCCACACCCATTGCTCGCCTTTCATCGAGGGCTATCTGGAGGGCCTGCGTGAGTTTCCCGACTCCGCACGCGACGAGATCAAGGCCTACCGAGTCCAGTTAGAAGAACAGTTNNTCGCAACTCATGCGCTCTCGCAGTTGCGCCCCGTCCAGCTGAGCACGTCGGAGGACTCCGCCGTCTTCGCGGTCAACCGGCGCAACAATCCGGCAGCCCAGGTTCCCGAGCGCCGAGCGTCCGGCACGTTAGTGGGCCCCGTCGACTACCGCGTGCCCGTGCTCGCGATCCGTAACGAGCAGCATCATCTGTTGGGCGTGGTGACGTCGTATGCATGCCACAACACCACCCTCAATTTCTATCAATGGCATGGAGATTACGCAGGCGTCGCTCAACGTGAACTCGAATCACGTTATCCTGGCGCCACCGCTTTTTTCACCACCGGATGTGGCGCGGACATTAATCCACTGCCTCGTGGTGAAATTTCACATGTGGAGCGCTATGGGTCAGCTCTGGCAGATGCTGTGGATCGTGCGTTGGCCAAAGTCCCCACCGCCCTCACTGGGACATTCGCCTCTGCCGCCCAAGACGTAACGTTGGCGTTCGATCATTTCCCGACCAACGAAGAGCTCTCTCAAGCGGCCGCAAGCAACCAGCCGATCGACAAGCTCTGGGCCAAGCGCATGCAGCAACGCCTTCAGTCGGGTGACGTGAAGCGTTCCTACCCCTATCCGATCCAAGCCTGGCGAATCGGTACGCTTTCCTGGCTGGCTTTGGGCGGAGAGGTCGTCGTCGACTACAGCCTCCGCCTGCGGAAAGAAAATCCAGGAAATCTTTGGGTTCTCGGTTACAGCAATGACGTCATGGCCTACATTCCTTCCGAGCGCGTTCTCAAGGAAGGCGGGTACGAGGGACTCACTTCCATGAAGGTGTACGATCAACCCAGTGGCTGGGCTACCGGACTCGAAGACCAGATCGTCACCACAGCAAACACCCTGCTTAAAAAGCTAAATAGTGACTAGGCCGACCTTTCACACCTCTCTCTGACGGTTTACGGCCGCTCGCCACCTCACAGAGGTGTCTCAGCCCAGGCGCGCGTTTTCCCATCGCGGGAATACAGGGGATTATCCCACCGGCGTTCTCTTTCGCAGTGGGCAAGCGCCGCGCGAATGACCCGGCGATCAAACTCCAGTGATTGCTTCTGTAACTCCGGCTGAGCCCGCTCTACGAGGCGCTGGCTCACGCGCAAGGTGCGAGAGAGATTAAGGGAGGAACTCATCCTGCATTCAACTACGCGCCCTCCTTCATCATTGAGTCATGCGCGGCGCGCCTCCGCGCAATTGCTAACGTTTTTAAATATAATCCGCGAAGGTTGGAATCTGGCCCTCAAGATCCGTCGAATCCACGAGGGTTGACAGCAGCCTCAAAGCAATGGCTTCTTGGACTGACCGTCGGAGTTCCCCACCCCTCATTGTCCTCTACCTATGGCTTCTTTCCTTCGCTCGCTTTTACTGGTCAGCGTATTCGTGACTGGTTCGATGGCGGTTTTCGCCGCCGCAAGAAAACCCGCGGATCGCCTTCGGGTGCTGATCATCGACGGGCAAAACAATCACGCGTGGGCGACGACGACTCCGCTGCTCAAACGAATTCTCGAAGACAGTGAACGGTTCACGGTGGACGTTTCCACCGCACCTACCCGCCCGAGCGCCCCTGGTCTTCCCAAAAACGCCACCGATGAGCAGAAAGCCGCTCACGCGGAAAAGATGAAGGCGTTCGCTCCGATCAAAGCCGAGTATGAGAAAAACCGTGACCAGCTCTGGGCTCGCTGGAGACCCGCCTTCGCTAACTACGCGGTCGTCATTTCTAACTACAATGGTGAAACCTGGCCGGAAGAGGTGCGACAGGCGTTCGTCACCTATGTCAAAAATGGCGGCGGCTTCGTTTCTTTTCATGCAGCAAATAATGCGTTTCCTGAGTGGCCAGAATACAACCAGATGATCGGCCTCGGCGGTTGGGGTGGACGCAATGAGCTCTCCGGCCCCTATCTCCGCTTCCGTCAAGGTCTCTGGGAAAAAATTCGTACTCCCGGCTCCGGTGGAGCCCACGGTCCACAGCACGAATTTCTCGTTGAAGTACAAGCCCCAGAGCATCCCGTGATGAAGGGACTTCCCCCAAAATGGATGCATGCAAAAGACGAGCTCTACGATAGTCTGCGCGGTCCGGCTGAGAACTTGACGGTGCTCGCCTCTGCCAAATCCGAACGTTCCGGCGAACAAGAGCCTTTGCTCATGGCCATTACCTTTGGCCAAGGCCGCGTCTTCCATACCGCACTGGGTCATGGGGTGGAAGCGGTTCAGGGTCTTGGTTTCCAGGTCACTTTCCTTCGTGGCACCGAATGGGCTGGAACGGGCAAAGTCACGCTTCCCGCGCCGTCCACCGCTCAGCTCACGTCTGACAAAACTGCTGTTCGTGTTGTCCAACCGTAATCTCCTCGTCACAGGCGGCAGCCGCGGTATCGGTGCCGCGACCTGCCTACGTGCAGCGACAAGGGGCTTCCGGGTAGTGATCAATTACCGCACCGATGAGAACGCGGCGCGGCACGTCTACGACTCCATAAAAACCAACGGAGGTGATGCGATCCTCGTTCAAGCTGACATTTCCCGCGAGGACGATGTGGTGAGGTTGTTTACGGAGTCGCGTCGGCAATTCGGCGCACTTGATGGCTTAGTCAACAACGCGGGTATTCTGGAAAGGCAATCGCGGGTAGAAGCGATCACTGCCGAGCGCTTGAACCGAGTTTTCGCCACTAATGTAACCGGCACATTTCTCTGCTGCCGCGAAGCTATCCGTCAAATGTCCACAAAACACGGCGGACGAGGCGGCTCGATCGTCAACGTTTCGTCAGTGGCCGCAAGGCTGGGTGCGCCTCATGAATACGTCGACTACGCCGCCTCGAAAGGCGCCATCGATGCACTTACCCTTGGACTCTCCAAGGAGGTCGCTGATGAGGGCATTCGCGTCAACGCCGTGCGACCTGGTTTCATCTATACCGATATGCACGCCAGTGGCGGCGAACCTGGCCGGGTCGATCGAATTAAAGACACGCTTCCGATGAAACGAGGCGGCCACCCTGAAGAGGTCGCAGAGGCCATCCTGTGGTTTCTCTCACCTGATAGCTCTTACACCACCGGAAGCTTTCTCGAGCTAGCCGGAGGACGCTAGCGCTTCGCGTAAGACTAGGTTAAAGCGCCCGACTTCAGTCTTCTTATCGACTGCAGAGAGCGACAAAGAGTGCTTTTATCCCCGCATCATCCACTCGCCGCTGCACCCGCGCGCAGGTCATCGCAAACGGAGGCGCCTCCCCCGGAGCCCAATCGAGAAGATCTCCATAAGAGGGTCCTCTATCTAGCTCCACATCCAAAACCCGGTCTTCAAAGGCGGTGACCAAGCTTTCGTCAATCCACGTAGCAGCAGCTACCTCGTCCCAAAGCGGTCGACCTCTTTGACCAAATTGATCGAGGTACCGAGCCAGGGGTGTAGGGGCTGAAGCGATACGCACAAAGAGATCCGCGGAAGCCAGGACGGTTTGCGACACATCGATCGGCGAACAGGTTAACTGTGGCCACCGGCAACGGAAAACTACCCGAGCTGCCTCGGCATCAAAGCGGAGATTAAATTCGCGGCGAGGGTGGTGCAGGAACTCTCGTGCCCCTCCCGGAGGAGCAAACGCGCCTCCCATAAAATGCACGTCCTTCACCAAGCTAGGCAGCTTGGGCTCGAGGTGGATCGCCAGGGCCAAATTGGTTAGAGGTCCCGCGCACCACAGCGACACCTCACCCGGATTTTCGCGCACAGTCCGGGCTATGAATGAAGCTGCCGATTCCGCCGCCGGTGACGTTGTCGGATTTCCTTCGGGCAGATCACGGATGTCATCCGGTTTCGCCCACTTTCCCGGACGAGCTAGATCCCAAGCCCCGTTATAAATGAGTTTCCCATGTCGCGCCTCCCATGCAGCGCAGTCCCCCGGAGTTGCCACTAACGGCATGACCGCTCCCGNNCTAGGCGCCTGTAAAAGCATCGCAACCGATTGCAGATTAGTCGTGGCCGGCCCGAGGGTATCTTGGTCGATAATGACTTTGCGACGTGGCATTTCGAAAACGCTGCAAAGTGGTTTGCCCGGGAGCAAGCGACGAAAAGACCTGACATCGAGCCACACTCGTTAGAAGGGTGAGCCGTGGACTATCTGAGCCTGATTGACCGTAGTAAGCTACACTACAAGCGGAGCGACGTGACTCCCATTTTTGCAGATCCCGCCGCTTTCTCCGCATTGGTAAATGATCTCTTGAAACCGTGGCAGGACACCCACACGCGAATTGATCGCGTAGTGGGCACAGACGCGCTCGGATTTATCGTTGGCACAGCGCTCGCACTGAAAATCGGCGTGGGCTTTGTTCCCCTTCGTAAAGGGGGCAAATTGCCAGTCAAACATGAGCGCGTGAGCTTCCAGGACTACTCCGGGACGGAAAAAATCTTCGAACTGAGAGCCGACCCCTGGCCACAGGGGACCTCAGTCCTACTTTCAGACGAATGGATCGAAACGGGAGCCACCGCTCGCGCCGCGGTGGAGCTGATTGAGCGAACCGGAGGCGTCGTGGTCGGGATCACCGCTATCGCTTTCCGTAAAAACGAGCGCACCGCTGCACTTTGGAGCCGCTATCGCTGCCATGGCGTCTGGCCAGAACAAGCGTGAGCGGCGACGCTATCGACCAATGGATTCCAGCCACACATCCTTGTAGTTGCGAAAGCCCAACGGGGAATTTTTCCAGCCTCTAACAGACGTGGCGACAAGGGTCGTACGACTGCCCCAGTAAATCGGGGCCATCGGCATCTGCTCCAAAAGACGCTCTTCGGCCCGTTGCAGCACGTGAAGCCGACCCTCCGGTGTGTCTCTGGTACTGGCTTCAGCAATCAATTGGTCGTACGTCGCATCAGTAAATCCTGTGCCGTTGACCCCATTGCCTGTCGTGAAAATCAGAAGATAGGTAAGTGGATCTGGGAACTCCGCGATCCATCGTCCGCGTGCCAGAGCGTAGTCTAGTGTGTCAAAGGAATCGAGAAGGACTTTGAATTCCTTCTGCTCAATCGCGATCTCGATCCCCAAGTCCTTTCGCCACATCTGCTGAATGGCCTCAGCGATCCGTTGGTTGATCTCTGAGGAAAGTGTCGTCAGCACGAGTTTTGGGAAATTCTGCCCTTCGGGATAACCTGCTTCTGCCAACAGCCTCTTCGCTGCGCCAAGATCACGCAAAGGTGCGCGTGGCGGTGAATATCCGCCCAAGCCAGGCGGCGTCAGCGACCAGGCAGGCGATTGCCCGCCTTTGAGCAAGGTACGCACGATCAACTCTCGATCAATGGCGAGGGAGAGCGCGCGCCGAAGACGAGGATCCGAGAGTACAGGGTGCTGAGTATTAAAGCGCAGAAAGTAGCTTTCAAAGTACGGTTCAACGTGCAGGAGCGCGGGCGACTCCTGGCGATACGTGTCCAGTTTCGAAAGCGGCACATCCCAAGTGGTGTGAAGTTGTCCGGCCCGAAAAGCCATTTCCTGGACCGAAGTTGATTCCGCGGGATAAAAGACCACAGCGTCTAAACGCACCCGCTCCGCATCCCAATAGTTCGGATTCTTTTCCACCCTGACATGCTGATGATCCTTCCATTCACGCAATTGGAAGGGACCATTCCCGACCAGCGGTGCTTCGCGTATCCACTTTCCGCTACGGTCATCGTAGTTGCGCCCGTTCCTTTCCACCGAAGCGGCATGAAACNNTGCATTAGTGCGCAGCACGCTTAAGAAGTAAGGGGTGGGACGATCGAGGGTGATCTCCAGGGTGCGTGAGTCTGTCGCCCGCACGCCGACGAGCGAAAAATCCACGATTGCCCCGCGGGCAAAAGCCTCAGCATTCACGACAGGAAAAAGGGCATCTTTGTACTCGGAGCCCAATCCAGGCGACAACGCCCGGCGAAAACTAAAAACAAAATCACTGGCAGTGAGGGGGTCACCGTTCGACCACTTGCCATCGGGATGGAGGTAGAACCGATACGTTCGCCCATCCGAAGAAATCTCCCAACGCTCTGCCGCCCCAGGACGTGGCTGCAAGGTGCTTTCGTCGAGGGTGACCAAGCCCTCGAAAAGCGCACTCAACACGTTATGATCGACGGCGCCTCCCGCAAGATGGGGGTCGTGCGATTGGATCTCAGCACCATTCCCAACATGGAGGACTCCTTCGCGATCACCCCGATCCACTAAGGACTCACGCTTTCCGCAGCCCACTTGCGCAGCAAGCATGACCACCAACAGCCCCAATCGAAACGTAGGGTTCAGACCTCTCATGGTGTGGGCAACATGCGTTTCCGACGGTCCAGGTCAACGAGGCTGATCAAGGATGGCGGGTGGCACGTCCGTTGCTCATACTGTTTCCTTGACCTTCTCTCTCCATCTACGTCGGACGTTTGGCTTTTCGGCTCCTCCCTTCCTTGTGCTCGCCACCCTGGCCTGTGTCTCAGCTGCTCCCCAGCCGGCCGACCTTCTCATCTCCAATGCCTACGTCGTGACGATGGACGACCGACGGACGGTTCATCCACAGGGCGTGGTAGCAATTCGGGGCTCTCAGATTCTCGCTGTCGGTGGCGCTGAAATCACTGCGGAGTACACAGCGTCAAAACACATCGACGCACGGGGGGGCATTGTGATGCCCGGAATGATCAATACTCACACCCATGTCTCGATGACCGTCTTCCGAGGACTGGGTGATGACGTACCCGATCGTCTCAGACGATTTATTTTCCCGCTAGAAAAGACCTTTGTGGACCGCGATGTCGTCTATTGGGGAGGCCTCCATGGGATGGCTGAAATGATTGCGGGAGGGGTCACGACCTTCGCCAACATGTACTACTTCGAGGATGAGATCGCCCGTGCCACGCGCCAAGCCGGCATGCGAGCCATCCTCGGGCAAACCATCATCAACTTCCCTGCTCCCGATGCTCCGGAACCGTATGGAGGTCTCGATCTCGCGAAAAAGTTTATTCTCGCTCACCGGGGCGATCCGCTGATCACCGCAGCATTCTCCCCGCATTCCCCCTACACAGTCGACGAAGAGCATTTAAGAGCCGTGGCCAATGCAGCGGAAGAGCTCGAAGCTCCTGTCCTTATTCACCTGGCCGAGATGATGAGCGAGGAAATCAACTACCTACGCCAAAAGTATCAGCAAACCCCGGTGGAATACCTCAAAAGCGTGGGACTACTCAACCGTCGCCTAATCGCCGCCCACTGTATCTTCGTTAATGATACGGACATCGCGCTCTTGAAGGAAAACGATGTCGGGATTGCGCACGCCATGGTCGCAAATCTGAAGTCCGCCAAAGGAGTCGCTCCGGCGCTCAAGATGTACAATCAAGGGCTGCGGATAGGCCTCGCCACCGACGGCCCGATGAGCGGCAACACGCTGGATATCATTGGACAGTTGGGTTACGTGGCTAAAATCCACAAACTGGACAACAAGGATCGTAACGTCATGCCCGCACTGCATGTCGTCGACATGGCAACTCGGGGCGGTGCCCGCGCTCTCCACTTGGAAGATAAAGTGGGATCCCTCGAACCAGGCAAACTCGCAGATCTCATCATCATCGATACCGAGGGAGCTCACATGATTCCTCTCTATGATGTCTACTCCTCGCTGGTGTATGCCGCCACCCCCGCAGATGTGCGCACCACCATCATCCACGGACGTATCGTTATGGAGGACCGAAAAATCCTTTCGCTCGACGTCCCTGAAATTAAAAAACAGATGCGTCTGATCGGAGAAAAAATCCAGGCGCGCATCAAATAGGTCACGCTGCTGGCTCCGCGCGCCACGCATCGTTCCTGCTCTTTCCGTAAGCTCATGCAAACAACACCACGCATCCTGCTCTCCGCAGCTGCCAGCGTCGCGCTTCCTATCGCGATGCTTGCTCAAACCACGTCTCCATCGGTGACGTCTCCTACTGATCCCGGTGAAGCCGTCGCAATGGAGGCCTTTACGGTTACCGGCTCCAACCTTAGAGCAGGCGAATCAGTCGGAGGAGCCAATCTTCGCATCGCCACCTCGGTCGAGATCGAGCAAGCCGGCACGGGTAGTCTCCATATGTTCTTAAAGAAGATTCCTGAAGCCGGCGCCAACGGCTTTGGCGAAAATCGCGTCAACACCTCGTCTCCTGGTACCGCCTCAGTCTCCCTNNAGTCGACGTTGGTGCTGATGAATGGACGCCGCATGGCTCCAGCCCCCTTCGCCCAAGGTGGTAGTGCTGCGGCGCTGGGAACCATCTCTTTTGTTGACCTCAACATGATCCCCGTCGACGCAATTGCGCGCGTGGAAGTGCTCAAGGATGGCGCATCCGCCGTCTACGGAGCTGACGCGGTGGGCGGCGTAGTCAACTTGATCCTGAAGGACTTCAGCGAGGGTACCACGGTGAAAGCCTCCTATGGTGATTTCCCAGGAGGAATCGCCGCTCATACCACGAGAGCAAGTGTTTTCACCGGTGCTAAATCCGGGAACCTCAAGGCATTTGCCCTGGCCAACTACATGCGGCAGGCAAAGATCCAATACGGAGAACTCTCGCCGAAAGTCATCGCGCTTTCGAATGGCTCTAATCCCGGAACATTCATCGTTCCTGTCGGCGGCATCAATCCTATCACCGGTGCGATCATTCTAGCCGGAACGGCCGCCGCCGCTCGTACCTTCACCGTGGATTCCGCTACCACGGGGTACCCTCCGACGTTCAACACCACCCTCGCCACCGCGAATCAAAATCGGCACAATATCAATGAAGCCCTCACCCCACAGCCCCGTCTCGAGCGCTATGGGTTCTTGACCACGCTCTCCTACGAACTCTCCCCAAAGCTGAGCGCGTACGGAGAATTCAACTACCAAGAGACCGTCAACCTCGAGTACCTGTCGGCCAGTCCCATCACCAATCTCAATACCGTGGTGCTTCCAGCCAACGCGGTGTACAATCCGTTCGGTGTCGCCGTCACCAATGATCCCACGGCGGGCGCGACGCTCATCTATCGCTTCACCGAAGCTGGCCCTCGCGCTACCGAAACCACCAACACCTTCAAACGCGTCGTCGGCGGATTGAAGGGCAATATCTTCGATACGTGGAGCTGGAACACCTCCGTCCTCTACAATCGGGCCAAGTCCCACAACGACCTGGTGTCTGGTTGGCTTTCTCAAGCCGCGGTGAACGCTGCACTCGCCGATCCTAATCCAGCTACGGCATTAAACCTGTTCTCCAATGGCAGCCGCTTCGCCAACAATCCGGCAACGATCGCGCGTCTGAAGTCCAACGGCACGCGTGACGCCTTCACGGAACTGACCGCGGTCGACGCTAAGGCCACGGGAAATCTCTTCACGCTTCCCGGCGGAGACATCGCTTTGGCCAGTGGTCTCGAATGGCGCGAAGAACGCTTCCGCGACAAACGCACGCAAGACCAACTTTTGAATCAATCAACACCTGTTCCCCAAGCCAAGGGATCGCGTCGGGTAGAAGCGGGCTACGCCGAAGTGAGTGTACCCTTGACCCAACCTTCACAGTCTGTGCCGGGACTTCACACGCTTGAATTAAACGCCGCGGGTCGGGCCGAACACTACAGCGATCAAGGATTTTCCAACACTGCCGTTCCTAAGATCGGAGTTCGCTGGCAGCCTTTGGACTCCCAGATCACCTTCCGCGCGTCTTGGGGCAAAGGCTATCGCGCTCCGTCTTTGCCCGAACTCTACCAGCCTCAGACGACCAGTATCGTCTTCAACATTGCAGACCCTCTGCGCGCAGGTCGACCTGGCTCGAACGCCAATGACACCAATACCGGGCAACGCCAATTGGTCTCGGGAGGAAACCCTGCGCTCAGTCCTGAAAAATCTGAATCATGGAACTACGGCGTTTTGATTCAGCCGAAGTTCGTTCCCGGATTTTCGCTAAGTGTCGACTATTACCGAATCGAGGTGCGTGATCGTATTGGTCAACCCGCGACACCGGCAATCATTCTGGCGAATCCCAGTCTTTTCCCTGGATTTATCGACCGCGCTACACCAACCGCGAGTGACATCGCCAACAACCTGCCCGGCGAGCTGCTCCGGATCCGTACGGTCACGGGGAACTACGGCACTGCCGAAACCTCCGGATTGGACGTGAGCGCCGAATATCGTCTCACCACCACCCGGTTTGGTCGCTTCACAACTCGCGCGACAGGGAGCACGATTTACCACGCACTCATCCGAACGCGTCCTGATTTGGCTCAGGTGGAAACCGTGGGTACCTATGAATCACCTCGCGTTCGCGGAAACGGAAGCGTGGCTTGGAACTACGGGAAATTCGGTACCGTCGTCACGGTGGACTACGTCCACGGCTTCGCTGACTCCGCACCCAGCACCTTGCGGGTAAAACAACAAACCATCACGGGCCTGCAACTCAGCTATGATTTCCCCAAGGACTCCAAAGTCACCTTGGGAGTGAACAACCTGTTTGATCGTAATCCCCCTCCGACCGCGGCCTCTTCCGGTTACGCAGAATCGACCGGATACTTCCTCCCACGCTTCGTTTACATCGACGTCACCAAACGCTTCTAAGCTTCAGAAAAGTCGACGCCATCGGTACGCGACTACCCTCTTCAGTGGGCGCTTTTTATGGAGAGGTGTCGACGTCAAAGGCCTCAATGAGCAGATGACTGTTGACCGTACGGAAGCCAAACCAACCAGTCCGGAGAGGAAAGGGATCCGTAAAAACAAAGATGCGCTCACCGTCCCTCCAAAACTCGGCCACACCGTCCTCAGCAACGACTTTCATACGATAGGGGCGATTAGGTTCCAGCATCAGCTTACGGTCTGAAAGATCGTGCTCCGGTAACATCGGGCGCTCTGGGGTACCATCGTAGCGACGGAAGCGTGTGGTGGTATTGTTGTTCGCTCCGTATCCCACGTAGTACGTCTGCAAGGAGTCGTACTCAGAGAACTTGCCGCTACGCCCGTTGCCCTTGGCAAACGGCGCGGCACTCGTGTGCGTTTCGTTCGCCATCCAGAAGCAATTCACATCAGAGACGCGCTCACCCGGCTTCCCATGGTACACCACGGTCACGGTAAAACTAATCGCCACCGGTGCTTCCAGCTTTTGTTTCCACCACACGGTACATCCGCCTTTATCCCTAATCTCGAGCGCATTTCCCTTCACCTTCACCGATCCTCCTGGGACTTGCTCCACGACCCATCGACTCAGATCGGCAGTGGGGGCACTCTTGTCCTTCTTGGCCAATGCGAACGGACTGAAAACGCCGCAGAGAAGCACTGCAAAAACGAAAGGGGCGCGCATGGGTTTCACCCTGCATGTGAGTAGGTGCCGCTGCAACGACGTTTCACCAAATTTAGCGGCGAAAGCGTGGGCATGGCACCCTGAGGTCACCATGGCCACCCCGAGGCCGCTCAGCTCGGTTCAGACGCGTCACCGCTGACCGGTAGCCAAGTACGCGATCAGGTCTGCAACGTCGTCTTCGCTGACGCCCTGGAACAAACCTGGTGGCATCAAAGAGACTTCTAGGTGCTCCATCTTTTTGATCGCAGACCGGGCTAAAACAACACTCTCCGCCATATTGACGACGGTTACAGTCTCAGGAGTCTCTTTGGCGATGCCAGCTAATGACCGGCCGTCATTGGTTTCAATCACCGCGAGTTGGTAGTCTCGGCCGATGATAGCGTTGGGATCGATGACGTTTTGCAGGACGTAATCAAGATCGCCGCGGTTGGAGCCGGTGAGGTCGGGCCCCACATGACGTCCCTCACCAAAAAGGGTGTGGCACGAGGCACAGGTGCGCGTGAAGACTTCATGTCCACGGGTCGCACTTGCCGCCGCCAACTTTTGAGGCGTAAGGACTTTCTTCCAGCGAGCAATCTCGGCTAGCACCTCCTCAGGACGCTCTTTAGCTACACCCCAGGTTGCCGCAACGTCTTGATCCAGTCCAGGGTCGTTGAGCAACGCCAGTTGCCGTACAAACGAAGCGTCAACATCCGCGGGCGAGATCACCTTGGATTTGATGGCACCCATCAGCGCCTGAGCATAAGGCAAACGGGTCACCAGCACGCCGATCGCCGCTCGTTTTTCTTCAGCTGTAAACCCCGCAAAGTTAGCAAAAATCGCCCCGGGTGTGGTGGGGACATCATAACGAGCGAGGGCCGCAAGTGACCCAAGGCGAAGTCCCGGCTCCGGAAGTAATTTCTGGAACAGCGGCGTATTCTGGAAATTAGTTTGCTCTCCGATAATCCGGAGCGCGTCCTGCCGAGCTGCCAGCGGAGCAAAGGGGTCTTCCAGAACCGCCCGCTTCGCCGACGTGAGCGCTCGGTTTCCAAATCGGGCGGTCAGGCGATCCGCCATAGTCGCCACCTCGGTGTCAGGGCTGGCGGTCAACTTGCTATAGACCTCTGACCAACCCGCGGGAGGGGTCAGATCGGATTGGCCTTCCGTTTTAGCGAGAACCGCAGCGAGAATTTCTTTCTGGTACGCAGCGTCATCAGAGTCGCGTAAGCCCTGTGTCAGAGTCGCCAGGCCCTCCGTGTCGGTCCCGCCTCCTGTCCCCTCTGTCAGCGCAGCGGCGCGACGAGTAAAGTATGGTTTCAACGCAGCAAAAGGCGTCTGCGCACCGATTTGAACCGCACGGTCTCGATCGACCGCGACCAAAGGCTCTGCCGCGTACCAATACAGAAGAGGCAAGTTGTGATCACCCGTGTCCTCCACACGTCGGAGCAGTGCTTCGACGATCGGCCAACGAGCGGTCAGCGAAATCCGCTGCGCTGCGGAAGCAAGAAAACGGCGCACGACGGGAGATGGATCAGTGCGCGCCATTTCTGCGAAACGTGCGAGGAACTCAGCTGAAGGCGATTTATCCTCGCACGTCAGTTGAATGGTCCAAGCTCGTAGATACTCCTCCGGCGAGGCCAGAAGCTCTTTCGCCAGTGCCGGCGTCAATCCCCTCGTAGCGTGCAGAGCCCACAACGCCCTCAGTTTTCGCGTGACGTCGTGTTCTTCGGTTAAAAGGGCGTGCAAAGCTTTGTGCACAGCCGGATCTGGACCGCGCTCTTGTAGGATCACTCGTGACCGGCGTACAAACCACTCGTTGGCATGGAGCTGATATTTGACTAATTGCTCACTGGTTTCTTTGGACAAGTCGACGCCCACGACTTTGCGGTCTCCGTAGGAAATTTTGTAGATGCGCCCATTGGTCCTATCCTGGGGTTTCTGTTGGTGACACGCACGTTGATCATACCAATCCGAATCAAACACGGAACCATCCGGCCCCAACTCAAGACGAAGCCCCCGGAACCAACCATCGTTCGCCTTCATGAAATCCGGCGCGTGGTGTCCCACATAGCCAGAACCTCGGCGTTCGAGGATGTCACGATTGATCCGGCTACCCAGGATATTGTTCATCAGGAGTGACCCCCGGTATTCCGCAGGAAATGAATCGCCTAGATAAACCAAGGCACCGGCATGCGCGTGCCCACCGCCTGCCGCATCCGTTCCCCCCTGCCCCATGCGCGCTTCGTGAAAGCGAACGGTGGCGTCATAGTGCGCATGATCAGCAATCGTCTTGATGTCCGCATAGGTGTAGGGATTCACATGATTCCCCGCCTGCCGCTGATAACGTCCTCCTTGGATGACGTGCCAGAGATGGGGAATCACACAGGCCGTGACAAACGAATCACCTACGTCATTGAAATCCAGGCCCCACTGATTGCTCANNAAAGACTTCAAACGTCTTCTTGTAGGGATGATAGCGCCAGATGCAGGCGTTCAGGGGAGTGCGGTCTTTATCGCGTGCCCCTGGTTTTCCCACGTTGGAAAACGTAAAGACACCGTGATTCCCATAGAGCCACCCATCGGGTCCCCAAACAAAGCTGTTGAGCGTTTCGTGCGTGTCGTGATGTCCCCAACCATCCAATACAGGTTGCGGAGGCCCGTCAGGTAGATCGTCCCGATTACGATCGGGAATAAAAAGGAGATAAGGTGGACTTCCGACCCAAACGCCCCCGTGCCCGACAGCGATACCAGAAGCGAAATTCAACTGATCAAAAAATACCTTGCTCGTATTGAAACGACCGTCGCCATCCGTGTCTTCGTAGACTACGATACGGTCGCGCCCATAAGGTGACCAATCGGGATAGGAGTAATTTTCTATCACCCAAAGTCGCCCCTTTTCATCAATCGTGAAGGCGATGGGCTGATGCACATCGGGGTCACCTGCGAACAGGGTCGCTTTGAAACCGGGCGGAAGACTCATGGCTTTAGCTGCTTCCTCAGGCTGGAGGCCCGTACCACTAGCCACCGGATACCACTCTTGTGAAAAGAGAGCGGCTGCGCCGAAAACGAGACCGAGAACGATGAAAACGCGATGAAAACGAACCATGACAATTGCGGGGGGTTTGGACGCCCAAACTCAAGGCGGGCTAGGCATCACTTGAAGGCAGCAGGCCTCTCAGCGACAACTGCAAATCTCATCGCCACCTGCGGTCTAAACGTTTTGCAAACTCCTGCCTCTTCCCATCGTTCCTCCTTTAGCCTTCCAAACGTCGGACAGGTGCCAAGTTTGGAAGCATGCGACGCCTCACTCTTTTCCCTCGTATCATCCTGACGGGGTTGGTCTTGATACTTGGCTTCTGTACCTTCGTCGGCTTGCGCTCGGCNNGACTATCGGGTCGAACGTTCCATTGTCGTGCGAGGTACGTCCAAAGAGACCTTTGATCAACTGAATCAGTTTAAATACTGGGCCAATTGGTACCCGCTCAGGCAGGTCGATCCTCAAGTCCGTCTCCGCCAAGATGGACCTAGCGAAGGCGCGGGCTCTGTATGGGCCTGGAACGGCAACGAAAAGGTTGGGGCCGGTCGGATGGAAATCGTGGAAAGTCGTCAAGGCTCGCTCCTACGCGTCAAGGCCATCCACACCGCGCCCTCTGCCAGCGAAACGATTTCGACGTTCTCGCTGCGGCCAGAAGGGGTGCAAGGGGATCAGACGCGCGTTGTTTGGACGCTGCAGGGAAAACACGCTTTCATCGCGAAAGCCATCGCGGTCTTCGTGGACTTGGAGGACACACTGGGGCCCGACATGGAACTCGCCTTGAAGCGGCTTCAACAAGAAATCGACGTGCGAAAGTAACCAGGGGTCACGGTCACGCGCTCGCCCCGACGTAAGCGCGAAATCTGCGCTTTAACAGACGTCACCTTTCGGCAAAAAAAATCAGTGCAGGCGCTGCGAAGAGTATTAAACTCTAGGGACACTTGTTCGTGTTGACCGTCCAGCCAGACGTCGGCCACGTCCAATGTCGAAAGCAGGCTCTGCACTGACCAGGCTACAGTAGCAAAAGATTATCCTAATGTCATTCGGTGGAATGCAGGGTCGAGCTATGGGAGAATTTCCGATACCTAAACAGAGAAGTCAGAAAAAGAAAAATGAACTTCACAGCGCGGGCGACGTCTCAGAGGGCGCAGTCAGTCGCACTCTCCCCGCCGAGGTTCAAGAGCCTGCTCTCCGCGGCATTGGGTGGGATGCGGTCAACAGGCTGGAGTGATCCTCGCTTGGGTCCCCTACCAGTCACCTCCATCAACCCTTCCCCTTCATCACCTCAATCATGATTCACGATATCGATCTCTCCAAAATCACCATGCAGGGCATCCACGTTGAGCTTACCGAAGCCCTGCAAACCGCGATTCAGACAAAACTCGCTCCCGTATTGCGCCACGACGAGAGGATCATTCGAATCGAGGTTCGGTTACACCGTGACCAAAATTTAGGAAGGCTGCATCACTTCACAGCCACAGCTCAGGTCGTCATTCGGGGTGCAGACTTGGTCGCGAGCGCGGAGGATACTGACGCTTACGTCGCTCTCGATCGGCTAGCGGACAAACTCCACCAACAGCTTGAGCGACGGCATGGACTTCGCAAGGAGATGCGAAAGCAGTCTCAACCGATCGATCCCGAGGCTCCGCTTCCCACCCTTTCCCCTTCAGCCTAAATAGATAGTCGAAGCTGGCCAAACGATTTCTCGGGGGACGAGTTCCTCCGGCCGGGACCGAATGGTCAGATCTTAGGTGATGCGCTACTGCGTGCGCTCTTCTCATCGAGATTTGGGTCACTCGCCCGAGTGACCCAACCTCCATCCCAATGCTAGCAAGGACCACAAACGGCGAGCCCGCTTCTGGCCCGGTCCACGCTCTAAATTTTCAAGGAGCGCTTTTGTCGAAAGTTGGAATCCCAGCTTATCTTCAAGGGCGCGCCCCGCTTCATGAAAGGGCTGTCGGAATGCGCCAAGTAGCCACGAACGATAATCGAGCGTGAAACCTTGTTTGACCTCTCGCAAGTCGCGGCGCCCATCCTGAGACAATAGTCGAACTAATTCTGGCTTTTGGGAACGGCCGTGTCCTGAGGTGATGCGCAGGGGCGCGCTCAATACGTGCTCTACGCNNAGCTCCTGACCGTGGGCCATCGTTACAGCGTCTGCGTCACGCAACAGAGTATTGCGGAGATAACCACAAATTTCGCTCAGGCGAATTTGCTCTACCCATCCATTCTGCTGAAAAGCCCACACATCGGTAATAGGCTCGCTCTCTTTCTGTATCCAACTTTCTGATCCCGGCCAAATATCCGCTACTTCGGTTGGAGTAAAATAACGCCTTTTCTCCCGCAGCATTCTCCCGCTTTCAGGCGACGCCGCTAGGAGCAATCGCCAGCGCTCGCTATCGAGACTCCCACGCCCCCAACGCCACCTTCCCCATTGTTTGAGAAACTGTAACGCCGCCGGGCCTCCTCTTTCCAATAAACGTCTTAGGCGATCGAGGCGGACCGCATGTCCGTAAGCTCCGTGCAGTTCGTCCGCCCCCGTGCCCGCCAGGGCGACCGACCATCCCGCCTCTCGCGCCGCCCGAGAAACGAGTGCGAGATTAACGCCATCACCTGAGGGTTGATCCAATGATGATAGCGCGGAAGCTACCCACGCGTGCAGCGTGGCGTCATCAAGATCGACGCGGGTAAAGGTGACTCCAAGTCGATGAGCCGTCGCACGAGCACGTTCGGCCTCATCCTGTTCAGCCGCCGCTCCCCCTAGAGTGAATGCTCCGATCGAACGTTGTCCACCGCAGGCAACGGCTCGCTCCAGCAGCAGGGTTGAATCTAAGCCGCCGGAGAGAAACACCGCCACGGGAACGTCCGCCTGCAGTTGCCCTTTATTTGCTTCGTCCAAAACGCGCTTGTGCTCCTCTCGCCAGCTCTCGGTGTCACCGTTCCACCGAGAGCTCGATAAGCATTCCGGCAACCAATACGGTTTTTGGCGCAGGGGTGCAGGACAACCCTCCGTCAGGGAGACCTCGCCTACGTGTCCCGCCGGAAACGCGCGGACTGATCGGTAGAGTGTCGCCGGTTCTTGAAATGAACCCAACCGCAAGTAGTCAGCGATGGCTAAAGAATCGATCTCTTTCGAGCAGAGCGATGTTCGAATGAGAGCTTGTACTTCCGAAGCAAAAACGAAACTCCCATCCTCACCTCTCCCAACATAGAGCGGCTTGATCCCGAGCGGATCTCGAGCAAGCACCAGGGCACCTCGCCGCCGATCAAATAGGGCCAGCGCAAACATCCCGTCAAATCGCGCAAAAGCATTGTCGCCCCAAGCCGCATAAGCCTTCAGCACAACCTCAGTGTCGCCGGTGCTGCGAAACGTGTGCCCAAGACTAGCCAGTTCGTGGCGCAACGCCGCGAAATTGTAAATCTCGCCATTATAGACCAAAACCAGCTCTTCTTTGATCGCTTCTTCCGGAGCCCAACCCATGGGCTGAGCAGACGCTGAACTGCGGTCCAAAATGCTCAGGCGGGTGTGCGCGTTGCTAACTCGGGCACCTGGGGCGACAACCTCCTCCCACACTCCGCTACCGTCTGGTCCTCGATGGGCGAGTTGGGCCAGAACCTGGCTCTGGTCCATCTTTNNTGGCGAACCGAGTAACGCACGCACGTACCGAGGCTGCCTCCTTGTCTCTCAATTCGCGTTGGCCCTCCACCGTCACAAGGTGACGCAGACGCGCCACCATTGCCTCCACATCGCCATGGTCGATCCGCCAGCCACAACCCACTTCCGCGAGAATGGAGGCTAGAGGCGATTGCCCCGAACCCAGCAATAAGAGTGGTTTGCCGGCACCAATCGCAGTGTAGAACTTGGACGGATGCACGCTTCCGATCATCGCGTCGCCAAAGGAAACCAGATGCAGATGCACGGAGCGAGAGAGGTCAGCATGAACTTCCGGTGATTGATAGGGAAGCACGCTCACATTCTGCAGTCGCTTTCTGACCACAAATTCTTCAACCGCTGTCTTCTGTCGGCCGCCGCCCGCAAAGATAAACCGAAACCNNCGAGTGATTGCCGCTGTACAGTAGGGTTAAGTGATCGTTTGCATCATCGCCTCCGGCCTCAGTCAGCACAGATCTGTAATCGCGACCAAGGTCGTCACTTCTCGGCCACAACGGAACCACCGCTCGCACTGAGGTCGGGGCCTCCCGACCAAGATTTTGCTCCATCGCCGAATCGAGAGTGATGGTCAGAGCCGCACGACGCAGGACCCATCTCTGAACCGCTCCCAGCGCACGAACGCTCCACGACCGGGGTGAAAGCAGACCTGCGGCCACAGCTTGCTGCGGGTTGAGATCCAGAGCCCAAAAAATCACTGGGACTCGCCGAATCCACGCTACCACAGTCGCGATTCCTGGAGCCAACGGCGGAGACGTGCTCACGACAATTCCCGCCAGATCAGGCTGCCACAGCGTTCGTAAGCCAGCTTGCAGCAGAAATCCGACCATTCCAGTCAACCGAAGTCTAAGACTGCTTTTCCCCGCTGACGATGCGGACAAGCGCCTTACCTCAAAGCCCTCTCCCTGTGTCACTCGAGGAAAGCGAATCGAGGGATTGTCATAACCCCGATCAGCGGTGAAAATCCTCAACCTCCATCCCCGCTTGACCAATTCGCGACTCGCATCTTCAAGATACGCACCTACCGCAGCAGGATCCGGAGGAAAGACCTGCGTGATGACGACCAGGGTGGGAGGAGAGGGGCGTACCATGATTTCCTCAACGACGACTCGTTTGGTCGCTCCCCGGAGAACCTAAGGAGCGCAGCTGATTGGTCCAGCGCCGCAAGGTCACGGGATGTGAAAACAAGGCGTCATGGCGCGCCTGCGCTCCCGCGCTGAGCCGTCGGAAGAGCGTTGGGTTTCTAAGCAAACAGTCCAAATGGTCACTCAATGCCGCCGGGTCTCCAAACGGAACCAACAGCCCTGCTTCACCGTCAAGCACCACCTCCTTTGCTCCCCCGGCATGTGCAGNNTGTGCAGCGATGCAGGGAAGTCCGGCGGCCATAGCCTCGGCGTAGACCAGACCGAAACCCTCCCCCGCCGACGGAAGCACGAAAACGTGAGCGTCACGGTATTGCTGAGCAAGCTGGACGTCGTCCAACGATCCATGGAAGCGAACCGACCTCAACTTCGGAAAATTCGCAGCGTAGCGCACCAAATCGTCTTTAGCATCACCGTCCCCAATCAAATTTACCTCCACCGTTATCCCTCGAACCCTCAGCCGCTCCGACGCGGCGATAATGTCCGCAAATCCTTTATAAAGATCCGTTGGCGTTTGATACGGCCTCCATGTATCAAGACGAGACATACGGCCCACCGAGAGTATTCGGAGTATCCTTGATGGAGGTTCACGGTTCACAGCCGTGTCGATTAGATCACTTGCCGCCGGAGGAACACCCGGAGGAACCGTATGCACCCGGCGTGAATCAGCCCACGGATTGGTCTGTAAAAAACGTCGGCGAGTTTCTTCTGAGGTAGTCCAAAGCTCGGTAGCCGCGCACAGTCCCCAACGCGAGCGNNGAAATAGACGAGCAACGGTCGGCGTTTTCGACGGGCTAAAAGGTTCGCGACGGGAGACAATCCCAAATGGGTGCAAACCACCCTTTGCGCTGAGGCGTCTCCTTCTGTCCGTTTCGTGCGTCCCAAAAATGAAAGGCGGAGCGCATGCCACAGCATCCTAGAATATGCCCGACCAAACCCAAATCCTCGGTCAGGCGGGCAGCTCTCCGGGAAATCGTTGGCGGCATAGACTCGTGGCATTCGGCTATCCACGTCACGCAGCGCATCAAAAAAGAGAGAGCCCACTCGGCTAATTCCATCTCGCCCCGCGGAAAAATATGACGG
>DKKJ01000390.1 GCA_002455175.1 Opitutaceae bacterium UBA6669 | reverse complement strand
CTTCGGGCAGCTTCTCCGATCATGAAAAGATGCGGGAAAAGGTGCTCGAAGAAGCCAAGCGCATCTTCAAGCCCGAATTCCTGAATCGTATCTCGGACATCATCTTCTTCCGGCCGCTTGATAAGAACGATTTGGTCAAGATCGTGGACATCGAGCTGGTCAAGTTCGCGAAGCGTCTTGTTGAGCGGAAGATCACGCTGGAGTTCACGCCTGAAGCGAAAACGTTGCTCATCGAGAAGGGCTACGACGAAAAGTACGGTGCACGTCCGCTGCGCCGCGCAGTCGAACACTATCTCGAAGATCCGCTCGCCGAAGCGTTGCTCCGCAACGATGTTAAGGATGGCGAATCCATCCTGGTCGTACGGAACGGCGAAAAGCTCGAGTTCAAGCAGAAGGAACCCACGCAACCTGCCGCTGATACCGGCGTGGCGACGTAAGTTTCAAGACCGATAAGACAAGGCCGCCTTGGAGGCGGCCTTTTTTTTGCGCATGTCGTTCTCCCTTCGATTTTACTCTCTCTCCCGGTTCTTAGTTGGATTCTTGACCAGCAAGGCGGCTTTCGTCGGAGCATTTGCCGCCGATTGGAAGGCTCCCGAACAAGGATGGACGCGGCCTCCTCAGACTGCCGAGGTGGCTGAACTTGCTCGCACTGCTGAGCGGGTGGGGTGGCCGGAAGTGGGCGCGCGCGTGCTGGGTGGTTCCCTTGTTGCCTATGGGAATAGTCCTGCTGACGCGGAGCGAATCTATCCCTGGCTATTGATCGGTCGCTGGAGCACGCTTTGGGGAGAGTCTGAAGCCGACTTCATTCCACGCTGGGTGGATGCGGTCAACCACGCCCGGGTTGGACATCGTAATATGGCGGTGTCTTACCTGCCACAGCCTCAGGCATTGGGTGTACTGTTGCGTCCTGAATTCAAATTTTGGTTACTCACGCATACGTCGTTTTCGCAGTCTTTTTTTGAGCTTCTCTCCCCGTGCGATTACTTGCCTCAGGTCCTGGCGATTCTGGATCATTTGCATCAGTCGGATCCGCTCGCTTTCGAAACCTACGCGCAACTGGCGTTGGCTATCGCCTTAGTCTACGACGTCCCGCCACCGCCCGGTTGGCCTCATGGACAGGTCAGCGAAACCGTCCTGCCTCGTCGCTTGCCGGAGGCACGTGAGCTCTTTGATTTCTTTGTCAAAGCTGACCGCTCGGGTCGTCTTTTGCAGCGCGTAGCTCACCTCAAGGCAGCCGAGCTGATTTTCCTCGTCGATATAGCGGTGTCGTTTGATGAACTCACCTGGGCGCAGTCGTCAGTGCGTATGCCGCTGGCGGAGTTAGCGAATACCTATAGTGCGGTGCCCTACCGTCACGATCGGGTGGATGCCAACCGCTTCGATTGGGGAGGGCAGAATTATTTGCTCCCCGATATCCTCTCCACCGGTGGGATCTGCGTGGACCAAGCTTATTTCGCGACACAGTGCGCCAAGGCGAGAGGTGTGCCGAGCATGATTTTCCGAGGATCAGGATTGGACGGCCGACATGCCTGGTTTGGTTTTTTGGATGGTAATCGCCGCTGGCAATTGGATGCGGGCCGGATTGCGGAACAAAAGCTGATCACCGGGCTGGCGCACAACCCACAGACGTGGGGAGATCTCTCTGATCACGAGCTTCGCTTTCTCTCGGACGGGTTTCGCATGGCTCCGCGTTTCTATCAAGCACAGGTCCATGAGGCGTTCGCGCGTTGCTTTCTGGATACGGGCGATGCCGTTTCGGCGCGGAAAGCGGCTCGGTTAGCCGTCAACTATGAGTCCCGGCACGTTACTGCCTGGGAAGTACTCTTGTTGGCACTGGAAAGGGAAGGGGCTCCTGCGAAGACCACCGAGGTGGCGTTGCGGGAAGCTGCGCTCGCCTTCCAGCAGTATCCCGATCTCAACTTACGTTACGGACTCCTCTTGACGAAAAGCCTGCGCACCCGGGGAGAGACCAGTGCCGCTGATCACGAGGAAAGAGTTCTAGCTCGCAAACATCAGGGGGCGCGGGCGGACCTTTCTTTCGAACAGGCCATGAGTGAGCTCACCCGAGCTATGGAAACACAGCCGAGCTTCGAGCAAATGCGGCTCTTCCGCAGTGTGGTCGATCAGTTTGGCCCGGGATCAGGAATCGCGTTTTTTGACGCGGTCGTCCGCCCGTTTGTGTCGCATTTGGCAGTCGCGGGAAAACAAGCTGAAGCGACTCGCGCCTTGGGCCATGCCCGCCTTGTGTTGGCGCCCACCCCCGACAGTCAACTCGATCGAGAGATGAGTGAATTGGCGCGGCGGCACCGTCTTTAAGTTTTGTCGGTCCGATTTCAGGTCTTTGTCGTTGGTCTCCGGGTACGGGTAATGAGAAGAATGACTCCCGCCAGGACCAAGAGGATAGAGTAGAAGGTGCCACGGCTGATACCGAAAATCAGCGTGGCATCGGGCTCGCGAAAAAGTTCACAAAAAATCCGAGCGAGACCGTATCCAACTAAAAACTCCCCGGCGAGTTGGCCTGGGCGTTTTTGTACCACATCGCTGCGCCAGAACCGAAATTGGAGATAAACGAAGAGCACCAGTCCTTCGAGGAAGGCCTCGTAAAGTTGGGATGGGTGACGAGCGGCGATGAGCGCAACGTCAGTCTGCAGGGGTTCGCTCGCTGGGAAAATCACGGCCCAGGGAACCGTGGAGATTTTTCCCCACAGTTCGCCGTTGATGAAATTGCCGATTCGACCGAAGAACAGCCCCGGCGGAATCAGCGGGGCGATGAAATCAACGGTCTGCCAAAAGCCTTTCTGGTATTTGCGGGCGAACAGCCCCATCGCCAGCAGTACCCCAAGAAAGCCGCCGTGAAACGACATCCCGCCTTCCCAAACCCGGAACAGAATCAGTGGATGGTGCAGAAATCCGTCGAAGCCGTAGAACAGGATATAGCCGACCCGGCCCCCGAGAAT
>DKKJ01000126.1:17107-18627 GCA_002455175.1 Opitutaceae bacterium UBA6669 | reverse complement strand
CCGATTCTGGTGCAGATTCCGGTATTCATCGCGCTTTATTGGGTGCTGGTCGAGAGCGTGCAGCTGCGGCAAGCGCCGTTTATGCTGTGGATCAAGGATATGTCGATTCCCGATCCATACTACGTGCTGCCGCTGATCATGGGCGTGACCATGTTCATCCAGCAGAAGCTGAGCCCCGCCCCGCCCGATCCGGTGCAGGCCAAGGTGATGATGGCGCTGCCGGTAGTGTTCACCTTTATGTTTCTGTGGTTTCCGGCCGGATTGGTGCTGTATTGGGTGGTGAACAATCTCTTGTCCATCGCCCAGCAGTGGGTGATTACCAAGCGGGTGGAGTCGGGGGCCGACGCCACCGCGCTCAAGGCCAAGGAGGGCAAGGGGGTGACATCGGGATTGGGCGAGCAGGCCAAAAAACTGGTGACGCTCGCCAAGCAATCGCTGCCCGATTCGTTGAAGGCTCCCGACAAGCGTAAGAAGTAGCGTTGCTCCCCACGCGCCTCCCCGGTGGCGGGGAGGCCGCTCTCGCCTCGATGACCGATACTATCGCCGCTGTCGCCACTCCGCCCGGACGGGGCGGCATCGGCGTGGTCCGCGTTTCCGGCCCCCGCAGCGCCGCCATCGCCGAGGCTATTTGCGGGCGGTTGCCAGAACCTCGGCAAGCGATCGTACGCCGGTTTCGCTCTGGTGAGGGCGAGGTGCTGGATCAAGGCATCGTTTTGTATTTTCCCGCCCCGCATTCTTTTACCGGCGAGGATGTGGTGGAGTTTCAAGGCCACGGCGGGCCGGTGGTGATGGATGGGTTGTTGGCTCGCATCGTGGAGCTCGGCGCGCGGCTGGCTCGACCCGGCGAATTTTCCGAACGCGCCTTTCTCAACGAAAAGCTCGATCTGGCGCAAGCCGAAGCGATTGCCGATCTCATCGCCTGCGATACCGCCGCCGCCGCCCGCGCCGCCCTGCGTTCNNGCCGATGGCATCATCGCGGCGCGCCTGATCGCGCTGCGGGAGCGCGTGGGCGTCTTGCAAGCCGCCGCCGGACAAGGCCGTTTGTTGCGCGATGGCATGACCGTGGTGATCGCCGGTCGGCCGAACGCTGGAAAATCCAGTCTGCTCAATCATCTGGCCGGTCGAGAGGCCGCTATCGTCACCGCTGTCCCCGGCACTACCCGCGACGTGCTGCGCGAGCAAATCAGCATCGAGGGAATGCCCTTGCATGTTATCGACACCGCCGGTCTGCGCGACAGCGACGATCCGGTGGAACAGGAGGGCATCCGACGCGCCTGGGCGGAAATCGCCGCCGCCGACCGGATTTTGATGGTGGTGGACGATCGATTGAGTCTGACCACCGAAGAAAAGGCGCTGCGGGAGCGGTTGCCTGCGAATACGCCGGTCACAGTGCTTTACAACAAAATCGATCTCAGTGGCCGGTCGCCGTTGGTCCGCGATGGCCAGTGGGGAACGGAAATTCTGCTGTCGGCCAAGACCGAAGCGGGCTTGGACTTATTGCGCGAACATTTGAAATCCTG
>DKKJ01000126.1:0-17070 GCA_002455175.1 Opitutaceae bacterium UBA6669 | reverse complement strand
ATTTTTTCCAGTTTTTGTATCGGGAAGTAGTCGATCTGGTGTCGTGGCCGCATTACCAGCGCAGCTCGGACGATCCGCTACAGGACGTGGATTTTGTTGAGTCGTGGTTTCTGCCTCCTCGTTCGATTCGTGCTCAGCGGGACCGCACCCGCCCGCCGGGCTCGAAACGCCAAGGGCGGGAAATGAGCAAAACATCGTAACGCTGGCGTAATTCGGACGAGAAAGGCGCGTAGGGCGCACCGAGCCGAACGATGCGTTGCGCTGCCTGGTCAAGCTCGGCATTGCCGGAAGAACGCACGATTCGAACCTCTTTCAAAGTGCCATCGGCGCGAATGGCGACATCCAGCACCGGACCGGTGTTCAAATTCAATTTGCGGGCGATTTCGGGAAAGTTCATTTCGCCGATTTGTTCGACCTTGCGAACCCAGGCCGCGGGGCCAGTAGAAAAACGTGACGATGGAGCCAGGCGAGCCGGCGGCGTCACCGTAGTAGAGGTGATAGGCAGAGGGATCGTCGAAGTTCACGGTCTTCTTGACCAAGCGGAGACCCAGGAGACCCGCATAGAAATTAATGTTGGCCTGGGGATCGCTGGCAATGGCGGTGACGTGGTGGATACCGGTGGGTGTTTTCATGGCTCAGAGACTAGCAGGTTGGCTCAGGCTTGCCTAATGCACGCGCGCAGGTTTAGTTATGCGTAAAGTGCATAGCAAGTCGCGAAATGAACCTTGATCTCTTCCGGTCCCTCCTCGCCATCACCGAACACGGAAGCCTGAATCGCGCTGCGGATCAGCTCCGGGTGTCGCAATCCACATTGACCCGGCAGATGCAAGCCTTGGAAAGCGACGTGGGTGGCAAGCTGCTCGAGCGCACCTCGTCCGGAGTAGCGTTGACGGCGGCGGGGCATGTATTGGTTGAAAAAATCAAACCCGTGCTCGTTCAGATCGACTCCGTCTTGGAGGAAGTCCGGCGATTGAACAAAGGGCAGAGTGAGCAGATCCGAATCGGATACCTGATGTCTGCCGCTGCAGAGTACCTTCATCCTGCTTTGCTCGCGTTGAAGAAGACCCATCCTGAAGTGAAAGCTAAGCTGCACGATCTCACCCCGGGTGAGCAGATCGCTTGGCTGCGGCGGGGCGATTTAGATGTGGCAATCATGGGGCAAGCCGGCGAGGCCTTGAGAAACGAGTTTTACCTCCGAAAGTTCGCGGCCTCGCCGGTCTATGTGGCTCTTGCGGAAACGCACCCCTTGGCCACCCAGTCCTCCGTGCGTCTGTGCGAGCTAAAAGGCCAGAAATTCATCGGCGCCGACGATGCGGACATGCCTGGCCACAACGCGTGGGTAAAGAACGTCTGCCGGGCCGCCGGCTTCCGCGTCACCTTCACCGAGAATGCGGAGAGCGTTACCGATTCTTTCGCGATGATTCTCACCGAGGGTGCAGTGGGTCTGTTTCCGGATTATCATCGGAAAACGCGGGTGGCGGGGGTGGTCTTCCTTCCCTTGAAAGATGCCGATGTGAAATGGAATCTTTACGTGGCTTGGCAGCGCGGAGCAGCCTCTCCCGCCCTCCGAACCTTGGTGGACGCGCTCATGCGACTCAAACCGAAGGCTGGCGATGGCAATCTCCTCAAGTAGGGACTACAACCCTCAAGCCGGGCAGGTGTGGAAACTACCTAGATGGTGGCTAAACTGCAGTATGAGATCGCCAAGATAAAGGGCACTCTGCCATCGAGAACGCTTCCTAAATGAGCGGAGCTTTTATGAGATGTAAAACCCAGTTTTGGTGGGTGTTCCTCGGAGTCTTAAGCGTACTTTCTGCCGTACGGGCAGCACCTTTACCTGAGGTCACACCGGCAGACTTTGTGGTCAAAAATCCTGCTGAAGAGGCGAGTGACGTCGTCTTTGTCGCCGTCGATGTCAATGTAGACGAATCGGAGTACGGACATGCGGAATGGGTGTACCACTACCGCGTTCTACTTCGTAGTGATCGAGGTGTTGAACGATTTTCTAAAGTTGAGCTACCTTATCGACGAGGAGTGTCTATCCAGGACGTTAAGGTCCGTACGATCAAGCCTGACGGTGGCGTTCAGCAGCTCCGTCCTAACGAAATTTTCGATCGCGAGGTGCTCAGGACCCAGGACGTCCGACAGCGTGTAAAGTCTTTTGCGCCCGTCGGATTGGAGCCGGGGGTGATCGTCGACTACCGGTATCGGGAAGTCCGTGACTCGACGTCCTTCCTTTTTTCCTATAGCTTCCAGCGATCCGACCCGGTGCGTTACAGCCGCTACCGACTTAAGCCTCTCAGTTTGCCCGGCACGTATTTCATGGCACGCTCCTTCCGTGCCCCAGATCTGAACCTGAAACGTGGGCAAGATACCTTCTACAATTTCGAATTGCGAGACTTACCGCCATTACGTGTCGAACCGTTTCAACCGCCCACAATCCAAACCCAACCTTCGGTTGTCTTGTACTTCACTTCGTCTACGGTCGAAACTGAACCCGCGTTATTCTGGAAAAGCTCTTCGAGAGCTCTGCACGAACTGGCTCAAGCGCGAGGCAAGGTGACTAAAGAAATGCGCATGTTGGCTGAATCGTTGGTTTCTCCGTCAGATACGATTCAAGAGAAGCTCATTAAGCTACACGATTACTGCCGGCTCAATCTCATCAACACAGAATCAGAACGGGGCGCGTCCGCTAGTAAGCCGAAATCGAAGGGCCCCACCAATCCTTCCGCCGCAGAAATACTAAAGTCTCGTCAAGGAAACGGCGATGAATTAGCCGTCGCCTTGCTGGGCCTCGCTCGTAGCATAAATCTGGATGCGAGATTAGCGCGCACTAACGATCGCACGTTTATTTTCTTTCAGGCAGCCATGGCGGAGCCGTTCGTCTTCAAGGATCTTGTGGTGGGAGTAAAGGAGGGAGACACCTGGACGTTCTGTGATCCTGGCGCGGAGTACCTGCCCGCTGGAATGCTGGATTGGAGGCATACGGGCACTTCGGTATTAGTTGGCGATCCCGCGCAGGCCCTACACGTTCCGATGCCTGTGATGGTCTCGAAGGAAACCACGCGCAATGTTAAGGGTACCTTTACCCTAGGAGAGGACGGAGTTCTAGAGGGCGAGGTGGTGGTGACGCGCACAGGGTACTCAGCCGCAGCAGGGAAACGTCAGTACGCAGACGCTTCTGCGCAGACGCGTTCCGACATGATTGCAGCCGAGGTCAAGCGCTTCCTTCCCGGAGCTGAGGTGAGCAAAGCGGTGATACGAAATGCTGAAGATGCCCGCCTGCCCTTGGAGCTTACTTTCCATTTACGCGTGCCAGACTATGCTGAGCGCACAGGCAATCGGTTGTTTTTCCAACCGTCTGTATTTCGCAAAGGAATTCGCTCTCCGTTTCCAGAGGAGGCCAGGTTGAGCGCCATCGTTTTTCCTTACCTTTATCAAGAGATAGATGAGGTCATCATCCATCTTCCCAAAGGCTTTGTCGTCGAGTCACCTCATGCGCCGGCAGGATTAAACTTCGGCGCCGCTGGCGACTACCAAGTCGATCTTCGGTATGGTGAAAAAGCAGGGCTACTTGTGCTTAAGCGCTCCTTGACCTGGGATCTTTTTATGGCGCCGGCAAAGTCCTATCCCGACGTGAAGAAGATTCTTGATGCCGTCACCACCAGGGATGGCCATTTGTTAACCTTGAAACGCTCCGCTTCACCCGAACCGGAAAGACTAGGTGAAGTGACCGCGAAGAGCTCAACTGAGTGAAAGGACCCCGTAGTCGATGCTAGGTTTATCCAATTTACCAAAGTGGTGCGGAAAGATTATCCTTGTTGTGAGTTGCCTCGCGGGTGTTTCTCTCGTCGCAGCGAAGGAGCGCATTCCTGAGTGGCTTGTTCCCTTCTTGAAGACATCAGGAAACTCTGAGGAGGGAAGCGAAGCGTTAGTCTTAACGCGCAATTCGCTCATTCAACTTGCTGCCAATGGTAAAATGACGACGCGTCAGCGTTACGCAGTGCGAATTGACAAACCAGACGGGCGGAAGCACGCGAAAGGCAACGTGTTCTACTTGGAAAAGTCATCACAGGTGAAGTCTTTCAAAGCGTGGATTATTTCTAACGACGGTAGCGCTGTGGCCGTTCCTAAAGAAAGCATCAGTGACGCTGCCGTCTATTCGAATGCTCTTGAGTTGTACGGCGAGCATCGGAGTCGAGCCGTTTCGGCAGTCACGCGGGTTAACGTGGGTGATGTCTTCGCTTACGAGGCGATGATCGAGGACCAAGGTACATTGGGGGAATTCACGTGGTCTTTTCAAGAGGCTTTGCCGGTTTCACACTCCTCCGTCAGTGTAGAATTGCCCAAAGGGTGGCAGCTCGTGGATCGTTCGTTCGACACGGCCCCGTCTGCAGACCATCATTCTGCTCGATTGAGTTCTTGGACGATGCGTTCCCTTCCTGCGAGGAAGAGCGAGCCCTACTCCCCGCTTTCCTTTCGAGCGTTTCCTTTCGTGGCGATAGGTCTGATCCCTCCAGACGCTCCTGCGCCCAAGTCCGTACGATCGAGTTACAGCTCTTGGCGAGAGATCTCTGAGCGGTTTACTCTGGATTATGATTCGGCCGCACGTGACACAGGTTCTCTGAGTATGAGAGCAGCGACGCTGATTGGGGAAGGGCGCGACGAGAACGTAGTCGTGGCCAAGCTCGCTCGTTTTGTGCAAGAGGTGAATTACATCTCTATCGCGTTGGACATCGCTAACGCCGGAGGAATGAAGCCGCGCCCGGCGGATCAAGTCCTCCGCTGTAACTATGGCGATTGTAAGGACAAGGCCTCTTTGCTCCGCGCTTTGCTCCTCTCCCGTGGCATTAAAAGTTATCCTCTGGCGGTCTCTTCTGGTAACGAAAGGAAACTTCATCCGGAGTGGACGTCGCCCAGTCAGTTCAACCACTGCATTCTGGCCATAGCGGTAGGCGAAGACATTCAGTCGGACGCCATTATTCAACACCCTGTGTTGGGTAGGCTGCTTGTCTTTGATCCGACCGACGGCTACACGCCGCTAGGTTTGCTTGCTGACAATAGGCTGGCGTCTCACGGGTTACTGCTTGCCGGGAGTGACGGTGGCCTAGTGAAACTGCCTGAGATGCCCCGTGAAAATAACCGATTCGTCCGAGAGGTTGTCGGTCGACTGGCTCAGGACGGAAGTATTCAAGCCACGATGACGGAGCGATTCTTCGGCTACTCGGTTGCCTCGGCACGACGGGAGTTCAGCCGGCGAAAACAGTCAGATTTTAAACAGCTATTGAGCCGTTGGCTGCAGCCGACCGTGAGCAACGCCGTCGTCTCGCAGGTTAATGCAGACGATGAGTTCGACGAAGGCAAATTTGCGTTGGTGGCGACGTTTTCCTCTCCCAGCTACGGGCGTTGGATGCAAGACGCTCTGCTCGTTTTTAAGCCCGCGTTGTTGAAAAACCGCGGCATACCGATCTTGGACAAGGGACAGCGGAAAGCACCTTTTGTGATGCAAGCCGGCGCATTCATTGAGCGAAGCGAGATTTTAATTCCTGACCTATGTGAGCTTGATGATGCGAGTCGCCCGGTGACCATTGAAACTCCTTTTGCTACGTACCACGGCGAGGTGTTGTTTCAGGATGGGAAAGTTCTCTTCAGTCGTGAACTCATCTTGAAAGCCGTTGAAATTCCCGCTGAGAACTACCCTCAGGTACTACAGTTCTTCGAACGGGTGTATCAAGCGGAGCAAAGTCCAGTCGTCCTCCGCCGGAAAAAAGGCATTTAGAGTGGGCGACAGCTGTGGGAGCCGCGGTCACTGCNNCTGCGCGCCAGGCGATCCTCGACTTGTTTTCGATAGAGGCTACGTGGCTCCACGGGGGTGCCCTCGCTTTCCCACCAACCAGGAATGCGGCCGGGGAAGGCGTCTTTGCCTCGTTTACCGACAAACCCGATCGCGAAGTTTTGAGCGGTGGGAGGCTTCTGGCAGATCAGTGTCCCGCGACAGTTCCAGGCCACGTAGTTGGCACCCGACCACCCGTGTCCGCTGCCCATCCACTGACGATCCTGAATCGCCAGGGACGTTTCGACATTATCATAGAGCCCTCCGACAGACCAGCGGTGATGGGGTTCGCTGGTCCCAAAGTCCTGGGTTGAGCGACAGTCGAGGNNTAAGGATAACGGCGTCCGCCGGTGATCTGGGAAACGGGATCAAGTGCCTGGCAGTCTTCCACCGTGATGGAACGGCTGGCCGCTTCCATCGCTGCTGGGCCGTGAGTGAAGTGCTGGCTCACCAATCCCCGCGCCCAGCCGTCGACCACGGCTTCAAATTGTACGATGTACGTAGCATGATCTTCGTCTGAAAAGTACTGCTGATCCTGATGCTGGGCAGTCTCGGTGCGGTCGAACTCAGAGACCGCTCGCAAAAACTCAACTCCGCAGCGGTCTATGCGCGGGCGACTGTCGAACTTGACGATGGCGCCGCCACCCCAGCGTTCATCAATGGCGCAGGCCAGCGGCGCATCAAGGGTGACTTGGTCGCCTGCGAGTGCTACGATCTTCCGATCAAACCGAAGATCAAAGGGCGACCATTGGCGCGTTGATTTGGGATCTGTAGGGCGCGGAGCAATACGGTCCATGCCGATGGCGGTAATCCACGCGGCATTTCCGCGGCGGAGGAAAAAAACCGAATCGCCTACCCGCAAGCCTGACGTGTTGTTCACGTGGAACTGCCGGGCACCGACGGGTACGTAGGTATCAGTGATCGCCACCTCATCACCGAGAAGGGGGAAGCGCACGTCTTGGCCAAGCGTGATCAGCGCCTCTGCTCGACGAAAGCGCGCTGTGAGCACGGTACCGTTTTCGTCGGAGCCTTCGCCTCGCAAAACCACGCCACTAGCGCGCACGTGCAGGGGGCTGTCGCATCGATAGTGTCCGCGCTTGAGCAGGACCGCGCCGCGGAGCCCGTCTGGGCCTAAAGGTAATTGGGAAACGCGATCGAGCGCTGCCTGAATTCGAGGGCTATCGTCGACGTGACCCGATTCGGCCTCGAGGGTTTCTCGTACGCTGGCTTTGGGCAAGGGCAGGCCACCCCCGCCGTAACCGCAATGAGAGAAATCAGGCAAACGATCACCGCGCGACGACCAGGGCTGGTACGTGANNCCCTCGGGGGTAACTGAGATGAGGACGGTCTCTCCTGCCTTGTTCCCTGGGCTGGGGTTCTGGGCTGCGCCGTTCGACAGTACAGGTACCCCCCAGGCTAAAATGCTCACCAGATAAGCGGTGAGAACAGTCGACTTGATCACGGAGACGAGGAGGCCGTCGACTCGATAGCTTAACCGGGGCGCGGGTGGTCAGTAGCCCGCGTCGGCGAGTTGCCGACGCAGCGCTTGCAACGCGCCAACATAACCCTGTCGCAAATCCCCCGTGGACCAGACGCATTCAATGGTGAGTCGCTGGCAGAGAGTCGCAGCTCGCAATGCTTTCAGGTAAGGGCGGAAATCATCGTTGTACTTTCCTGGTTCGGCGCGGTCCTTGTCTTCAGCTACATGCGAGTGGGTCACCAGAGCTGCATGCCGTGAGATTCCGTCGGGAGACTCGCCATTCCGCAGCATATGGAAGATATCGACGAGAAGGCGCACATTCGGGTGATTGCAGCGCTTCACGGCTTCAGCGCCTTCGTCGATCGTGTTGACGAGATTGCATTCTCCCCGATTCAGTGCCTCGACCACGAGCATGATACCGTACTTCTGAGCGACGGGCGCGAGGAGTTTGAGCGCCTCCACATACTGTTCAAACCCGCGCGTCATGGACCAACCTTCTGGCACCATGCGAGCCCCGGCGGAACCGAAGACGATCGTTGTCAGTCCGATAGAGGCGGCACGAGAAAACGCGGTCTCCGCAAAACGCGTCATGCGCGCCACATCGACCGAGGGGCCGGTCACCTTGAGGTCGGGGGGGAATAGACTGTTGGCCGCAGGAGTTGGGAGCGGGCATGCCTTGGCCGCCGCCGCCCTAGGGGCGAACGCCGCATCCGGTTGTTCCGGGATAAAGAACTGCCAGACGTGGGCTTCGATGAACTCGAACGGAAGGCTAGGAAGAGTGGCGACGACGTCAGGTGTGGTGCAGAGTCCGAGTTGCATGCGAAGAAAGGATCAGGGTGGCGTGAATAGAACCGCAGTCCTCTCAAGTGGAGTCACCGGAGAGGACGCGAGGAGAAAAACTGGTGTCTAGAGGTTGCCGGCCTTTAGTCCAAAATAGCCGGCGGCATTGTCATAGCAAATGTCGCGAACCAGTTTGCTCACGGCGGCTTCATCGGCTGGGATCAAGCCAGCTTCGACGTCTTCCCCGATCATCTTGCAAAGAAGGCGACGGAAGTACTCATGGCGCACGTAGCTGAGGAAGCTGCGCGAGTCCGTGAGCATGCCGACGAACTTGGAAAGCAGCCCGAGCTGGGAAAGGGCGTTGATTTGCCATTCCATCGCCTCTTTTTGATCGAGGAACCACCATCCAGATCCGAATTGCAGTTTGCCGGGGATGCTTCCGTCCTGGAAGTTGCCCATCATCGTGCAGAAGGCGTAGTTGTCGGCTGGATTCAGATTGTAGACGATGATCTTGGGGAGCTGGTCATTGCGATCCAGCGTGTCGAGATAGCGGGAGAGACCGCGGGCTTGCGGGAAGTCACCGATGGAATCGACACCGGCATCCGCGCCGAGCCGCTTGAGCAAACGGCTGTTGTTGTTACGGAGAGCGCCAAGGTGGAACTGTTTAGTCCATCCACGCTTGGCATCCAGTTGCCCCAAGTACACCAGGACAAACCAAACAAACTTCGCTGTTTGCTCCGGTGTCGCAGGTGTGCCGGCGCGCGTCTGATTGAAAATGAGCGAGGCCTCGTGCTCGGTGCACTCCACGTCCGGCATCTGCTCGAGACCGTGGTCCGAGAGGCGGCCCCCGACGGAATGGAAAAAGGCGTGACGCTGGTCGAGCGCTTCCAGGAAAGAAGACAGGTTTTTAACNNAGATCGCACCAGGGATTTAAAACACCGGGCGCATTGACCGCGATGGCTTTGTCCGGGCGGAATGTCGGGTAAACTTTGGTCGGCAGATCGGTCTTCGCGATAGCGAGGTGATGCTCGAGGGTGTCGGCGGGATCGTCCGTGGTACACACCACATTGACACGATTCTGAGTCAATAGCCCGCGCACGGACAGCGCGGGTGAGCTCAACTTGGCGTTGGCCAGTTCCCAGATCTTGGGGGCATTGGCCTCATTGATCAGGAGGTCGATGCCGAACGAGCGGCGGAGCTCGAGGTGTGACCAATGATGCAGCGGATTCCGCACGAGCAACGGGACGTGTTTCGCGAAGGCCAGGAACTTGTCATAGTCGCTGGTCGATTTTCCCGTGATCAGGTCTTCGGGAACGCCCGCGGCCCGCAAGGCGCGCCATTTGTAGTGATCCCCACCTAGCCAGATTTCCGTCAGGTTAGAGAACTGCCGATTGGCCGCGATCTGGTCCGGCGGTAAGTGACAGTGATAGTCGAAGATCGGCTGCTTGACCGCATGATCGAAGTAGAGCGTGCGAGCCCATTTTGTCGTGAGCAGGAAGTCCTCGGGAAGGAAGGGAAGAGACAGAGACATGACTTAAGAAAGGTGGTGAGCGCAGAGATAATCGTAACTTTGGCGGAGGGACACAAATGGGTCACCCGGAGTAGTGTCCTGTTCCACTACGAAACAGGTGCACCCCGATGCTTCGGCTTCCGCCAGAATGCGGTTGAAGGGCAACGTTCCCGCGCCGATTTCACAGTAGGTGTGTTTGTTTTCGGTGGTGTAACCGTAGTCCTTGAGATGGATCAAGGGAAGGCGGCCGCGGAGTTTTCGACACCACTCCACCACATCGCCGCCACCATAATGTATCCAAAAGGTGTCGATTTCTGCGGATAGATTTTCCGGGTGTGTGTTCTGATAGAGGTAATCCAGGAAAGGCACCCCGCGGAACTTTACGAATTCGATCGCGTGATTGTGATAGCTGAGCGTGATGCCCGCGCGGCGGAGTTTTTCGCCTGCGAGATCGAGTTTCCGGGTGAGGGTTTCCAACGCTGCCTCGTCCTTGAAATCGATCCCAGCAGGGAAAGGGTAGGCGGTGAGAGGGCACTGCAACGCTCCCAGCCGATCTATCACCTGAGCGGTTTCATCGAGGATCTTGGCCCCCGGCTCATGCGTCGCACAGATGGTGAGCCCCTCGTCCCGACAAACCGCCACTAACTCTGCTTCCGGAATCGGACCCACGCCGCTGATCTGCACCGCCGTGTAACCGATGGCGCGGATCTTCCGCATGCTCGCAGCGAAGTCCGCCGCTTGGGTGCAATGATCGCGGATGGTGTAGAGTTGAGCGGCGATCTGGGCGGACTTCATGACGACCGGGTCAGCGGCCGAACGATTTGGTGAAATCGTCCGACGTCGTGACGACCTTGCGTTTCTGCTTCTTTTGTTTGGCTGAGTCCGCGATCTTCTTTTTCAGAAGCCGCTCGTACTTTTTGGCATCGAGTGGGAACGAAACCATCTTGTCGGTCCAAGCAGATAGGAGCATGGAGTTCGCCAGTTCGATTGAGTGAGCACCTTCTACCGCCGGAGCGACCAGCGTGGTCCCGTGAAGGATGGCGTCGGCGAAATTCTGGAGGATTTCGTTGTGTTGCCCGCCGTGGTTGGGGGCNNTGGGCTGGTCCGCGAAAAGTCCGACATGGGAACTTCGTTTCGCGTGAAAAGAATTTGGTCGTTTTCGTAAACCAAGCGCCCGCGCTCGGCGGCGATTTCCAAGCGATTGGTGCCAGGGGCTTCTCCGGTCGACGTGATGAAGACGCCGGTAGCTCCATTGGGGAACTCGAAGTATGCGGTGACGTCATCTTCGACCTCGATGTCATGGTAGCGTCCAAACCGGCAATGCGCCCGAACCGACTTCGGCATCCCGAACATCCATTGGAAAAGGTCGAGGTTGTGCGGACACTGATTGAGCAATACGCCGCCGCCTTCACCTGCCCAAGTGGCGCGCCAACCGCCGCTGGAGTAGTAGGCCTCGGTGCGAAACCAATTGGTGATGATCCAGTTCACCCGACGGATCTCGCCCAGTTCTCCCGTCTGGATCAGTTGGCGAATCTTCTTATAGTAAAGATCGGTGCGCTGATTGAACATCGCTGCGAACACCTGCTTTTTGTTGGTGTAAGCTGCAATCAAGCGATCGGCATCGGCCCGGTGCACTGAGATCGGCTTTTCCACCATCACGTGCAGGCCCGCCTTGAGTGCCTTGATGCCCAACGTGGTGTGATCGTAGTGCGGCGTGGCGATGAGCAGCGCATCGATCAAACCGGAGCCAATCAATTCATTGGCGGTCGAAAACGGTTTGACGCTGGGGAAACGGGAGAAGCGGGCGGGATCAGCATCGGCAATCGCCGTGAGTTCTAATCCTTTGATTTTGCCGGCGAGGATGTTCGTGGCGTGGCCAGAACCCATGTTGCCGAGACCGATGATGCCGAGGCGGACTTTTTCCATGGTGCGTTTTGGGGGTGGGGGAGTTTAATCGTCGACTCCAAACTTCGCCGTGGAGGCGCGCAAGGGAAGCCGCGATGAATGTTAAGCGAAGCGGAATCTGAAAAGAACGAAAGAGGAACGAGCGCGCAGGGCTCGATGCTAGCTGGCTCCCTCCGCTGTCAATTGGCAGGGGGAGGAAAAAGAAACAGCCGGCCGACTACCGACGGCCGCCGCGCGTCAAGCGACTCGCCGGTTTGGCAGCGGCAGGTTGAGCGGCTTCGTCAAACAAAGCGGAATAAATATAGGGGAAGTCGCCAATTTTTTTCCGTTCGATGGTGGCATTGATGTAGCGCTCGATCGAACGGGCGTTCCGCACGTCGTCCTCGGTCACCAGTGTGAAAGCCTCGCCCGTGGTCTGCGCGCGGCCGGTACGACCGATGCGATGGACGTAGTCTTCGGGATTTTCTGGTACGTCGTAATTAATGACGTGGGAGACGCCAGCGATGTCCAATCCGCGCGCAGCGATATCGGTCGCCACAAGCATTTCGAACTTACCTGATTTGAAGCCATCCAGTGATTCCACGCGCTCCCGCTGGCTGCGATCTGAGTGCAGGACACCCACGGTGTGTTTGGCCGCAGTCAGACGATGTGCAATGCGGTCAGCGCCCATGCGGGTGCGACAGAAAATAATGACGCTCTTGAACTGCGTGGCTTCGAGAAGCTTGATCAGTAGATCGAACTTCTGCGAGGCCACCACGGGATAAAACGCATGCGCCACAGTTTCGGCCGGCGAGCGGCGTTGGCCGATTTTAACTTCCACCGGATCGCGCAACGCCCAGCTGGCCAGGGAGGCAATCTCGGGCGGAATGGTCGCAGTGAAGAAAAGAGTCTGACGCGATTTGGGCGTTTTCGCCACGATGCGTTTCACGTCCGGAAGGAAACCCATGTCGAGCATGCGGTCGACTTCGTCGAGCACGAGGATGTCGATTCCGGCCAGACTAATGGAGCCCTGCTCCATGTGATCGAGTAGCCGTCCCGGTGTGGCGACGATGATGTCGACGCCGTTTTCCAGGTCTTCCCGTTGTTTACCATAACCCACGCCACCGTAGATCACGGTGACATCGAGATTGGTGTACTTGCCGTACTGCTTGAAGGCTTCCTCCACCTGCAGGGCAAGCTCACGGGTCGGTTCGAGCACCAAGCAACGCGGATGTCCCGTACGCGAGCCGAGGCGCTCAAGAATCGGCAGGGCAAAGGCCGCGGTTTTTCCGGTGCCCGTTTGCGCGGAGCCAATCACATCTTTACCGGAGACCACCAAGGGGATCGCTTGCGCCTGGATCGGCGTCGGATCGTCGTATCCTTTTTCTTTAACTGCGTAAGCCACTCGATCCGAGAGGCCCAAAGTACGAAAAGCGCTTTCCACCGCCGGTACCTCAGGAAGAGCGCGTGTGGTTTTTGGTTTGCGCGGAGTCGCTGGAGCTGGCCGTTCGGCTTTTTCTTCGGAGCGAGAGTGACGCGACGTGGGGCCCTCGCGCCGTGGTCCGCTAGAACGAGAGCGCGGAGAGGAGGAGGACGATGACGACCCTTGGCGATCGCGCGAACGTTCCCCGGAGCGGGGACGATCGTCGCGCTCTCGCTCGCGTTTGCGATGGCCATCACCTTGGCCTGACCGCGAGCCGGGCGATTGGGCGCGGCCTGCCGAAGAAGAGGGTTCCTTAGTCGTGGGTTTCGGGGCGCTCGAAGGGGCAATTGTTTTGCGCAGCTTCGCGATCAACTTCTTCAGCATAGTCTTTTCCTTTTTGCGAAAGGGAAAGTCTCCCGAGTCCCGCAGTCTTTGGCAACCTCCGATACCGGAAAGGCGAAGGAATAGCGCAGCGCGTTACGCGTGTCGTGGTGCGTAGACGCGTTGATCCAATGTTTTGCCTAAGAGTCGACGGAACGTCGCGAGGTCTTTAACCGCTTTCAAAGCAATAAATTGAGACGCCAGATTTCCCACCGCTGACCCTTCGAGGTCAAAGGCCACGACGGGGATGCCACACGCATTGGCCGTCGCTTGGCAGAGGAGTCGGTTCTTGGCCCCGCCGCCTACCATTAGGATGCGCTTGAACTTGCGGTGAGCGAGGCGTTCGAACGCGGCTTTGGCGTCGGCATGTCCCTTCCCGAGTGAGTCGCAAATCAAACGCATGTATCCAGCGAGATCACGAGGTGGGGTGATTTTGCGACGTTTGAGTTGCCCGTCGATCGCTGCGCGCATGGAAGCCGGATTTCCTAGGGCGGGGTCGACGACATCAATGAGGGCTTTGGGCGCGGGAAGTTTTTCAGCTGCGGTGATGAGCTGCGTCCACTCCTTCGCACTCTTGGGGCGGGTGGCGAAATCCTTGAGCGTCCCTTCAAGGAGCCAGAGGCCGATGACATTCGTCAGCGGGTGGTAACGACCGTCTCCGGTGCGCTCGTTCGAAATACGGGCGGCCAGAGCTTCTGCGCCGAGGACCGGCTGGTCGGTTTCGAATCCGACCAAAGACCAGGTGCCTGAGCTCAGGTAGAGATCCGTGCCGTCCGGAGACGCGGGCATCGCGTCGTAAGCGCACGCGGTGTCATGTCCTGGCACGGCTACGACCTGCGTCTTGGCTAGCGCGGGGTGGACGTCCGCTAGGGCTTTTCGTAGTTTTCCAAGTTTGGTTCCGGAGAAAATCGGAGTGCTGAACCACGACGCGGGAACTCTAAAGTGATTCAAGGCCGCGCGTGACCAGTCGCAGCTATGGACGTCGATCAGCTGCGCGGTGCTGGCGATGGAGAGCTCGTTGGCGGCTTTCCCCGAAAGTAGGTAGTTGAAGTAATCGGGCAGAAAAAGACAGCGAGTGGCGAGATCCGTCACGGCCGGGCACGAGGCCACCGTTTCCTCCAATTGCAGCGAACTATTGTAGAAAACGTTGGGAATCCCGGTCGCCGCATAGATCCGCTCAAGCGCAGCACGCGTCCCTGCAAGCCGCTTGAGTCCGGCCTGGGTACGAACGTCGCGGTACGCATGAACAGGAAAGACCAATCGTCCGGCGTCATTAAGCAGCGCAAAATCAACTCCCCACGTGTCCACCCCCACCGAAGCGAGGGTCGCTCCTTTGGGCAGAGCCGCGACGGCGGCGCGTAGGCCTGTTTGGACTTCGGCCCACAGACCACCGATGTCCCAGTAGTCGTGTTCGCCCAAGCTGCGGAAGCTGTTGGGGAAGCGATGAACCTCATTGAGGTGGAGGCGTTGCTTGGACCAGGAGCCGAGAATGACTCGGCCACTGGTGGCGCCGAGATCGACCGCAGCTGCGTAAACGGTGGAGGATGCCATGGGGGGCGTGGGAGGAAACGAATGAGTTTGGAGGTTAATCTCTCACAATCTACCAAAATCTACCATAAGCGCTCAATTGGGTTGCGCTGATAGGGGCGTTATTCAGGTTCTTCCGTTCATGGCTATCCCAAACGCCAAGGCGAGGTCGCTCTGACATCACTTTGGAGTCCGGACGGCCTTGCACCTTGGCTGAAGCCCCCATGAACCCAACTCCTTCCATCGAACATCCGGATGTCGTCCTTATCGGCAGCGGCGTCATGTCCGCCAATTTGGGCGCTTTGCTCAAAAAGCTGCAGCCTGAGCTCAAGATCCAGGTGTACGAGGTGACCGAGGAACTCGCGCAAGAGAGCTCACACGGCTGGAACAACCTGGGTACCGGCCACGCGGGGATTTGTGAACTGAGCTACACTCCGCATCGTGAAAAGGACGGTACGGTCAAGGTGCAGAAGGCGATCGACATTTTTGAGCAGTTTGAGCGCACCCTCCAATTTTGGGCGCATGCCGTGGCCGAGGGGATGGTGGACAAGCCAAGTGACTTCATCAACCCGCTCCCTCACATTAGTTTCGTCCACGGTGAAGAACAGGTGGCGTATCTGAAAGCCCGTTACGCAGGACTCTCGGCTCATCACTTTTTCCGCGAGATGGAGTTTTCGACCGATCCGAAGGTCATACAGTCCTGGGCGCCTCTCTTGATGGAGGGACGCGGCAACGTTCCGGTCGCCGCGACCAAGATGGAAGGCGGGACGGATGTGAATTTCGGCGCCATTTCACGCAAGCTCCTTCAGTGGCTCGAACGCCAGCCGAACTGCGCGATTGCTCGCAGTCATCGAGTGGTCGATCTCAATCGCACCGCCGATGGCTGGGAAGTGGTGGCGAAGGACTTGAAGACGGGTCAGACCAAGACGACCCGCACAAACTTTGTTTTTGTGGGAGCGGGTGGTGGCAGTCTTCCTCTGCTGCAAAAATCGGGAATTGCCGAAAGCCGTGGGCTCGGCGGATTCCCGATCGGGGGACAATGGCTGGTGTGCGAAAAACCGGAGATCGTCGAGCGACATCAGGCCAAGGTTTACGGGCAAGCCCTGGGCGCTGCGCCGACGATGGCTGTGCCGCATTTGGATACCCGATATTTGGATGGGAAGAAGACATTGCTCTTCGGGCCGTTCGCCGCTTGGACCACCAAGTTCCTCCATCGCAAAGGCAGCCGCATGGATTTGATGGGCTCGATCCGTCCGCACAATCTCGCGACCCTGGTCAAAGTCGGTATCCACAATCTCGATCTCGTCCGCTACCTGGTTCAGCAAGGTACGCAAAGCATGGCGGACCGTATGGAAGTGCTCCATGTGTTTTACCCTGCGGCCAAAGCGGAGGACTGGAAGTTGATCGATGCCGGCATTCGCGTGCAGGCGATCAAGAAAACCGACGGCGAGGCCGGAATCGTGCATTACGGCACCGAGGTTATCACCAATCCGGAAAAGACCATTTCTGCTCTGCTGGGAGCCTCTCCCGGGGCGTCCGTTTCCGTCAGCATCGTGCTCGAAGTGATCCAGACCTGTTTCCCGCACCTTCTCTCTTCGCCCGAAGGCAAAGCGCGGATGAAGGCCATGATCCCGACCTTCGCCTTGGACCTCCAAGCCCCCGATCAAGCCGCCACCTACCGCGAGCTCCACAACAAAGCAATGGCCACGCTCAACCTCGCCTGAGAGGAGGGGCGGGAGGAAACGCTGAAATGGAGAAAGCTGAAAAGCTGAAATTTGACCTGCAGACATTAGAGTCGTTGGTGCTCTCGCTGCCCCCTCCGAGTTCGGAGTCCGGCCTTTAGGCCGTCCGAAATCCCCGCGCCAACCTAGTCCCGCATTTCGAAATTTCCGCATTTTCAAGGGAGGGACGCGGTCTCTCGCGTCCAGGGATCGCGCGTTGCACACAACGCCGGCAGGTCCACGTCAACACACGGTGCCTGCAAAACAAACCCGGCCACGAGAGACCGTGGGCCCTCCCAAATAACCACCAGAATCCGCCTCCGAAAATTTCAGCTTTCCGCTCTCAGCTTTCCGCTTTTCCGGGCGCCCCGCTCTCCGAATTTCAGCGTTTCCGCATTTCGAAATTTCCGCATTTTCAAGGGAGGGACGCGGTCTCTCGCGTCCAGGGATCGCGCGTTGCACACAACGCCGACTGCTTCACCTAAACACGCGGTGCCTGCAAAAAAAACCGGCCACGAGAGACCGTGGGCC
>DKKJ01000069.1 GCA_002455175.1 Opitutaceae bacterium UBA6669 | reverse complement strand
TCGACCTTCATCTAAACCTTATCCTCACAACCCTTTTATCCATAGAAATTTAAATAATAAAAAACTCGTACCCACTACTTCCGGGTAGCCACGGGACGTTTTCGCTCAGGGAAAAGCGTGCGGCAGATGGGACACACCGTGCCGTCACAACCGCGCGCGGTGCACTGCTCGCGGCCATAGTAAATAATTCGCAGGTGGAGNNTGGAGCGCATTCCAATGCTCCTCCGGAAAGAGCTTTTTTAAATCTGCCTCGGTCTGTTCCACGCTCTTCCCATTGGTTAGTTTCCACCGTTGCGCGAGACGGTGGATGTGAGTGTCCACTGGGAACGCCGGAAAGCCAAAGACTTGAGACATCACCACGGAGGCCGTCTTATGCCCTACTCCAGGAAGGGCCTCCAGCTCTGCGAAGGTGGAGGGCACGCGTCCGCCATGCAGTTCCAGGAGCATTTCGGACAAGCGGTGAATTGCCTGGGCTTTCCGAGGCGAAAGTCCGCAGGGGCGAACGATCGCGTCGATTTCTCCCACCGTCAGTTTAACCATTTCCGCCGGCGTCGCTGCGCGGGCAAAGAGGGCCGGGGTCGTCAGGTTGACGCGCTTATCTGTGCATTGCGCCGACAAGAGCACCGCCAAGAGCAAGGTGTACCCATCACGATGATCCAACGGTATGGCCGGCGAAGGATACAGCTCAGCCAAACGGAGATCGATATAAGCAGCTCTCTCCGGACGAGTCGGGAAGGTTGCAGGCGGGAGCGATGCACTCGAAGCGGCGTGATCCATGGGTTGGCAAGAAGGGTGGCGCCCAGCGAAACTCAACTTCTTTAAACCGATCGCTTCTCCAGATGTCAGTTGCCCCTCCGACGCCCCAGCCGTAACCTGCTTTTTTCGTCTCTGCCATGCCTCTTGCCTCTTCCGCCGCCGCTTCTTCGAGCGAACCTCTTCCCGCCTTGGATACCTTCGCCCGCCGTCACCACGGTGGGGATGCTCAGGAACTGGTGAAGCTCCTGGATGCGCTCGGCTATTCCTCGTTGGACGCCCTCACCGATGCCGCGGTACCTCCGTCGATTCGGTTGCCGAAACCCCTGCAACTTCCGGCGCCCGTGAGCGAGAGTGCCGCTTTAGCTGAACTGCGTGCCCTCGCACAAAACAACCAGGTTTTTCGCAGCTACATCGGACAGGGCTACTATGATACGCACACACCCGGCGTCATCCAACGCAACATTCTAGAGAATCCCGGCTGGTACACCGCCTACACGCCCTACCAAGCGGAAATTTCCCAGGGGCGTATGGAGGCGCTTCTGAACTTTCAGACATTGGTGATCGAGCTCACAGGGATGGAAATCGCCAATGCTTCCATGCTCGACGAGGCCACCGCGGCCGGCGAAGCCATGGCGATGGCTCTCCGTTCCGCCGCAGACGGTACGCGGCACCGCTTTTTTGTTTCCGAAGCCTGCCACCCTCAGACCCGTGAGGTGGTCACCACCCGCGCCCAACCCCTCGGCATTGAAGTGGTGATAGGCGACCACCGAAGTCTGCCTTTGGATAACTCGTACTTCGGCGCTTTGATCCAGTATCCGGATACTTGGGGACAAATCTACCCCTACGACGACTTTGTAGCTCAGGTCCACGCAGCGAGCGCTCTTGTCATCGTCGCCACCGATCTCCTGGCTCTCACGTTGCTGCGTTCACCCGGTGAATTCGGAGCCGACATCGCCGTCGGCTCCGCCCAACGCTTTGGAGTCTCCCTCGGCTTCGGCGGGCCTCACGCCGGGTTTCTCGCCACCAAGGATTCGTTCAAGCGCCAAATGCCAGGCCGGCTCATCGGCGTTTCCAAAGACGCCCAAGGAAACCCCGCTCTACGCATGGCCTTGGGCACCCGCGAGCAACACATCCGTCGCGACAAAGCCACTTCGAATATCTGCACTGCTCAGGTGCTGCTCGCCGTGATGGCCTCGATGTACGCGGTGTACCATGGTCCCGAAGGACTCCGCCAAATCGCCCGCCGAGTAAAACAACTCACGGAGATGCTCGCACAAGCCCTACTCCAAGCGGGCGCCAAAGTCACTCCGGGCATTTTCTTTGACACGCTCGTGATCAGCAACGTATCGGCCGCTCGGGTACACGCTGCTGCACACGCCAAAAAAATCAATCTTCGGGCCGTGAGCGAAACCAGCGTCGGACTTTCTCTCGACGAAACCACGACCCTGCAGGACATCGCGCTGCTAGCCACCCTTTTCCGAGAGTCGGCGACTCTCCCAGCGCCCGAATCAGCACAGACGGACTTTCCCGCGCCTCACGCCCGGTCCACCCCGTTCCTCGATCACGCCGTCTTCCACCGCTATCACACGGAACATGAGATGCTGCGTTATATCAAACGCCTCGAGGCCAAGGACCTTTCCCTTTGTCACTCGATGATTTCCTTGGGCTCGTGCACCATGAAGCTCAATGCGGCCGCCGAGATGATGCCTGTCAGCTGGCCGGCGGTCGGCAAGCTGCACCCCTTTGCGCCGGCCGCGCACGCCGCCGGCTACCGCGCCATGGCCGACGATCTGGAGCGGTGGCTGGCCGAAATCACCGGCTTCGACGCCGTGTCGCTGCAACCTAATGCCGGCAGCCAGGGCGAATATGC
>DKKJ01000260.1 GCA_002455175.1 Opitutaceae bacterium UBA6669 | reverse complement strand
TTTGATTCCCATCTGCTCCACCATTTTTAAAGGCTGCTTGTATTTCGCTGAGAGGTTCTTGCCAGGCCTCACTCGGATTTTGGTGTTAGGTACTCGGTGATAGCTGGACCTAAGCAACGGATTGAAGGTCGCTTACACGACAGGCGTCACGATGGNNCCTGAGGGATTCGAACCCCCGGAACCTTGCGGCTCAACGGTTTTCAAGACCGTCGCGATAGACCACTCTGCCACCCCACCGGGTTGCACGGACGGATACTGTCAGGGAGCTTGCGGCAGGTTTCAATCGCGTTTTTTATGGGCGAAGAAAGCCAGCCAGGCTCCCAGCGCGACGAGCAGGACGAGCCACCAAAATACGCGGAGCTCACGAGCGGCGAGCTCCGCGAAGGCGAATAGCTTTGGGAAGAGGAGAAAAAGCGCGATCAGCACCAGCACCGCCGCCAACAACCCAAGATTACGTTTAAACGAAGGGGAGGNNTGCTTGTGGTCAGACGGGGTCGGCGCCCTCGGCCGTTTCGACCGAGGTCATAACGACTCAACGGCTCGAAGGCGAAGACAGCGCCGCGCCGGGTGCGGCTAGTGGTTGGATGAGGTTCGTTCCTTGTCCATCACCGCCTCCTTGGCCACCGATCACGAGGGGAGCTCGTCCGTCCCATTTTTCAACGATCTGGAGTTGGATCAGCCCAGGAGTTTCTTGCAGCGCTAAGCCGCGGATCCGNNATGGCTGCTTCGAGCTCCTTGGATAACGTGATGTTCTCCACCACGAGGTCTTCAATGTGAAGAAGGCTGCCAATCTTCTCGCGTGCGGCAGCGAGCGCCTTGGTTTTGACGTCCTCACGTTTCCGGACGATCTGCTCGGCACTTTGGAGTGCGCTGACTTCCTTGAGCGCCTCATGCACCCGGGGAGCGATCAAGTTGTCAAAAGGGTCTCCCAAGTAGTCTTTGTACACCTTCACCACCATGGTCTCGGGGATGCGATAAAGAACCCGTAAGGTCACTGAAACTTGTTGAAGGTCGGAGGAATAACACTCCGATTCCAAGACTTGAGTCTGTTGGCGAACGGTCACCCGTTCAAGTCGCGACATGAACGGGGTTTTTGTCCCAAACCCTTCTGGCCGGGGTTGGTCATCCACCTTTNNCCCTTGCCTAGTGTGACCAAAACACCGCGTTCACCTGGCTCGACCACGTAAGTGCATTGGGAGAGCGCGACGACGGCGACCACGATGAGGATGCCGATTCCAACCAGTTTTCCAGGGTTCATAATCGCGAGCGAATAAGTGCGCGTCCTGATTCGCAAGCATCGAGCCTTCAAAACTCAGCGCTCGTTTCCACCTCGTTGTCGTGCACGCACCATTCTTAAGGTTCGGATTCTCAATAGCCCTTTTTCCGGACATCGAGTGACTTGTAGCTTGGAAAAGGACATTCGTTCTTAGGTCTATGGAGGCGACAGCTGAGCATGTGGCGGAGATCCAAGGGTTGTATGGCCCGTTTATTTTTTCGGAGAAGTTACTCCAGCGAATCTGGATGCGGGGCGAGTTCAGCCTAGCGGAGGCAAGGACCACGGCAGGTGTTAACGTTGAGGTGATTGAACCTGGTCGGTGGAACGTACTGGGCGGGCCCGACTTTAAAGGGGCGAAGCTGCGGTTGGGAGGGCGAACGGTCGTGGGAGACGTCGAGCTCCACTTGCGAGCGGCAGATTGGAAGGCGCACGGGCATGCGCATGATCCCATGTACGCGAACGTCATTCTCCACGTGGTCTTGTTTGAAGGAAAAGGCGCGCCGACGCTGGGACATCAGGATCAGGAAATCCCGGTGCTCAATCTTCTGCCGTTACTCCTCTACTCATTGGAAGATTATGCGGCGGACGCCGTGGTGGAGCTNNTAACCGAGCTGCTGATCGCGCGTTTGAATCTCTTGCCGCTTTATCGTGCGAGGAGCGTCACGAGCGCATCCAGGCGTTGGCCGCGACGCGTTGGGAGCAAAAGGTTCGATTTGCGGCCACTCGTGTAGCCAAGTTAGGCTGGGAAGAAGCCTGCCACCAAACCGCTCTAGAGATCTTAGGCTATCGCTTCAATAGAGCACCCATGCTGCGCCTCGCTGGGCGCTGGCCATTGGCGGCTTGGCGAGAGTTTCCTTCGCTACCGGAGGAAGTGTATGCGAGCGAACGAGGACGTTGGAGTGTCCAGGGCGTTCGTCCGGCAAATCGGCCCTGGAGGCGGCTTTGGCAATATGCCCACTGGGTGCAGCGCAAACCGCATTGGCCGTTGCTGTGGCAAGCGCTGACGTTGCCACCTAACGTGTCCGTGGCCAACCTCCGTCTGTCCGCAAATACCGCCGCTGGCTTCCGCAAAGAAAGAAGACTGAGCGAACTCAGGCGACAGTGGAGCACGGAACTGTTCGCAGACGCTTTACCTGGGGTTCGGCTGGATACGCTTATTTGCAATGGGATGCTGCCACTCGTCGCTGTGGATCGGCCAAAAGGGGAGTGGGGGGCCTACTGGTTTCATTGGTTTGTGGGAGATCTTCCCGACAGTCTGTTGAGGGCGTTAAAAATCCTCGACTTGGGTAGCTCCGGCCAACCCCGTTGCCACGGGTGGGTCCAAGGCGTCTTGCAGGGGTGGTTAGAGTACGAAAGAGTCTCTGCGTGTCGGGGCGTGGAAACCGTGGAAGGAACCGGGGCGGGAGCTTGACAAGCGTTTGCGCGGCAGGCTAAATAGCGTGTTCGTAGTTAAGTTCAGTTCACTTTTAGTTGAGGTGGGCCTTTGGCCCGCTTTTTTTTTCTCTTTAAACAACAANNCAACAAGCCCTATGAGCAGCGAAATTCTATCTGTCCTCGAGTACATGGAGAAGGAGAAGGGGATTGGTCGCGCGGACATGATCGCGGCGATTGTCAATGCCATCAAGGCGGCTGCCTTGAAGGGAGTGAATTCCGGGCAAGAGCTTAAGATAGAGATCAGCCCCAAGAATGGTCAGCTCAAAGCGTGGTCCGTCCTCAAGATCGTCGACTCCGTCAGTAATCCGAAGACGGAAATCCATATTGAGAAGGCGCAAGCTATCCGCCCTGGCGCAGCATTGGGCGAGCTCATTGAGAAGGAGCTCGATCCCTCGACGCTTGGACGCATCGCAGCGCAAACGGCCCGTCAGGCGGTCATGCAGCGTCTTCGTCAGTTCGAGAAGGAGCGCATCTACGATGACTTTAAGGACATGGTCGGCAACATTGTCACCGGCACCGTTCGCCGCAAGGAACGCAGCGACATCTTCGTCGATTTGGGCAAGGCCGAGGCAGTGCTCCCGGGCAAAGAGCAGGTTCCTGGTGAAGAATACCAAGCGGGCGATCGCATTCGCTGCCTGCTACTCGATATTGAAAACAGCCCTCGCGGTCCTGAGCTAGTGTTGAGCCGTGCTTCGCCACGTTTCGTTCGCCGCCTGTTTGAAGTGGAGGTGACGGAAATCGCTGACGGCACCGTCAAAATTGAATCGTTTGCGCGCGAGCCCGGCTATCGTACTAAGATGGCTGTCACGTCCAAGGATCCTAAGGTCGATCCCGTGGGGGCCTGCGTGGGTGCTCGTGGTGCGCGCGTGAAAACGATCGTTCGTGAGCTCAACGGTGAGAAGATCGATATTATCAACTACTTCACCGATCCCAAGCAGATGGTGATCGAGGCGCTGCGTCCAGCGGTTCCACGTGAACTGCACTTCGACGAGAAAAACCGTCGGATTCTGGTTCGGGTAGCCTCTGAAGATTTAGCGGTCGCCATCGGTAAAGGCGGCAAAAATGTTCGCCTCACGTCTCGCCTTCTCGGCTGGCGTTTAGAAGTAGAAGAATTTAAGACCCAGATTGCAGATCCGCGGACTGCGGGTATTAATACCTTGGTCACTGCGTTCGGCTTCGATCCGGCACTTGCCGGCCGATTGTTTGCAATTGGTGTCAGTTCCCCCGCCGCTTTCGAAGGCATGTCGGTGGACGACTTGGTCAGCTCGAACTTTACCGTGGAGGAGGCAGAGGCGATTTTAGCTCGGGTCAACGGCCAGACCGCTTGATCCGGAGCCGTTTGTTCTCTTTGCTCTTCCTTTCCTTAACAACTGTCACCACGCCTTACACCGCCCAGTACTGAACGATGAGCATCCGCATTCACGAATTAGCCAAGCGATATAATATGGAAGGCAAGGAGATGTTGGCCTTGCTGAAGGAGCGTGGCTACGTGTCCGCAGATACGCGTTCGGTTTCTAGCACGGTCAGCAAGATTTACGAAGAAGAGGTGGATAAGGAATTCGCGGCGAAGGCGAAAGCAGCTGCGGACGCCGCCGCTGCCAGCGCGTCTGAAACCGCGGCCGCTGAGCCGTCGAAGTCGCCCGTGGGTGCCTTCGTAAAATCCAAGGATGATGTGGAGCGGGAGCGCGAGGAGGCCAAAGTGGCTGCCACCGCTGCACGTACGACGACTACGGCGCCTGCACCTGCACCCATTCCGGTGGCGGCGCCCTCGGCACCTGCACCTGTCGCACCCCGGCCTGTGCGCCCTGCCGTTTCCTCACCGCCCGCTTTGCCCGTGCGTCCCCCTGTTGTCCCACCGCCTGTTTCGCGGCCCGCTCCTGTTTCTCCCCCTCCGGTCGCCCGTCCTCCGGCGGTCAGTCCCACGGCGTTTGCGCCACCTCCCGTGTTGCCTCCACGCCCGCCCGCAGCCGCACCTGCTCCCGTGCCGTCCGCGGCACCGGCCCCCGTTTCAGCCCCTCCGGTCATTCGTCCTCACGCTCCGCCGGTCCCGCCACCGGCCGCGCCGTCACAGGTTTCGGCACCTCCTTCGCTGCCGTCGCGACCCGTCGCACCGCCCGCGCTCCCCGGCTTTGCCCCGAAGACGCCCGTCAGTACACCCCCATCTCCGACTCCTGGACCAGGGCCGGTGTTGCCTACGTCGGGCCCTGCGGTTCCCGTAGCGACGTTCTCCCAGCAGGGTGACGTCAAGATTATCCACATGAAACCCCCGATTGTCGTCCGCGACTTTGCGACGGCATTGGGATTGAAGCCATTCAAGCTCATCTCGGAGCTGATGGAGATGGGGATTTTTGCGTCCATGACCCAGAGCCTGGACGAAGGGGTGGCCATCAAGGTGGCGGAGCGCCACGGCTACTTACTTGAGATCAAGCATCGCGGTGACGCCTCCACGCAACAGGCTGCCAAGGAAAAGGAAAAGGCGAAGCAGGTTAAACGGGTGATCGATGATGCCGCCAACCTCGTCACTCGTCCTACGCTCGTTTGTATTTTGGGTCACGTTGACCACGGTAAGACCTCGCTCCTCGATGCCATCCGCAAAGCGGACGTGGCAGCAGGTGAGGCGGGTGGGATCACCCAGCATATCGGTGCTTACCAAATCGAGCACTCAGGTCGGAAGATCACCTTTTTGGATACTCCCGGTCACGCCGCATTCTCCAAGATGCGCGCTCGCGGAGCTAACGTCACTGACATCGCCATTTTGGTGGTGGCGTCTGACGACGGCTTCATGCAGCAGACTGACGAGGCGCTCAAGCATGCGCAGAATGCCAAGGTCGCGCTGATGGTGGCCGTCAATAAGATGGACGTGAAGGGTGCGAACCTCGATCGCGTGAAGACGCAGATGCAGGAGCGCGGGATCGCCCCTGAAGACTGGGGTGGCGAGACCATCACGGTCCCCGTTTCTGCCGTCAAAGGAACCGGAATTCCCGAGCTGCTCGATTACATCCTTCTCCAGTCCGACGTCCTCGAACTGAAGGCCAACCCGAAGACTGAGGCCTCTGGAATTATCATCGAGTCGCAAATCGATGTGGGACGCGGTCCGCTCGCTACAGTCATCGTGCAACGTGGTACCCTTAAGGTGGGTGACGCTCTCGTGTGCGGTCCTCACTGGGCCAAGGTTCGTGCCATGTTCGATGATCAAGGCAAGAATCTGAAGGAGGCTCCGCCCTCGACTCCGGTGCGTATCATTGGCTGGTCGGGCACGCCCGAGAGCGGTGCTCAATTCAAGGTGGTCAAAAACCCCCGCGAAGCCGAACGCATGGCGGAAGAAGCGCAGCTGGAAGTCCGCAAGGAAGCCTCAACACAGGCTGCCTCTCCGAAAAACGTATCCGTCGAACAGCTCTTCGCCGATATCGCTGCCACTCAGGCCAAGACCCTCAAGGTCATCATCAAGACGGACGTGTATGGTTCGTCCGAAGCGGTGCGTAATGTTTTGGAGGGCATCAAGAGCAACAAAGTGGCGCTTGAGATCGTTTCCACGGATGTTGGTCTCGTCACCAAAAACGAGGTCCTCATGGCCAGTGCTGCGGGAGCCGTCGTCATCGGCTTTAATACGAAGCTCGAGAACGGCGTCACCTCGCTCGCCAAACACCATAAGGTGCGTGTCGAGACCTACGACATCATCTACGAACTTGGAGACAAGGTCCGTGAGATGATGGCCGACTTGCTCGATCCTGATCTCCGCGAGGTTCGTACCGGCGCGGCAGAAGTTCGCGCGACCTTCCCGCTGGCAAAGGGCTTTGTTGCTGGCTGTTTGGTCACGGAAGGGAAAATCACTCGCAACTCACGCGCTCGTGTTCGTCGCAAGAAGGATTCGGTCTACGAAGGCAAGGTGGANNAGCCTCAAGCGCTTCAAAGACGATGCGAACGAGGTCCGTGCCGGTCTCGAGTGCGGGATCAAACTCGACGACTTCAACGGTTACGAAATCGGCGATATTATCGAGGCCTTTGAAGTTCAGAAAGTTCGGGCCTCTCTCTAGTTCCTTCTCTTGTTTTGAAAGCGAACCAGGTGCCGGGCTGATCGACAGCACGGCGCCAAGGTCTTCGTTTTCTCTCCTCACGGCCCGCTCTCACCTCCTGTTTTCCCGTGTCCAATCGCACGATTCGCATTAACGAGCTCGTTCAGCGTGAAATGAACGACTACCTTCGGAAGAAGTATCAATCCGAGGCCGTGACGATTACCATCACCGGGGTGGAGGTCGATAGCGACCTGCGTACCGGCAAAGCTTTCGTAGGCATCATCGGCAACGAGGATCACTGCATCGACCGCATGCGTTGGCTCAAGAAGCATGCAGAAGAAATTCGGCGCGAGATGGGGAAGCGGGTGATTCTCAAGTGGAATCCGCGCTGGGAGTACATCCTCGATGATTCCGGCGAGCGCGGAGCTCGTATCCTGCGCGCGCTTAATGAAATTGAGATCAGGGAAGGACGTGGGCCAGCTCCCCGTTCTGACAGTGACGGTTCCATTCCTCCGAGCGCAAAAGAGGAATGAGCGTGCAAGCGGCCTCTTCAGGGGCGTTTTCCCCGAAACTTTCCGGAACGTTTGCGGCCATGCTGCCTGCACTGCAGGGGCAGACCATCGCAGTGGTTGGTCATGCACGTCCCGACGGCGATTGCATCGGTTCTCAAGTGGGCCTTGCGCGAATCCTCCAAGCACTGGGACATACCGTGGTGTGCGCCAACGCCGATCCGGTGCCCCGTCTGCTGCAATTCCTCACCGTGGGAATTCCGTTTTTGAAGGCCGACGAAGTTCCGCCTGAAGCCGTCGCCATTTTCGTAGATTGCGCGGACCATGCGCGCCCCGGGGAAAAGATGAAGGCTCGGTTTCCTCGACCCTTCGCCAATATCGATCATCACCTGTCAAATCACGGCTACGCGGAGCACAATTTTTTGGATACCAGTGCGTCTGCTACCTGCGAAATTTTGGCGAGCCTAGCGTTCGACAACAGCTTACCCATTGACCCCGTCGCCGCTCAGGCCCTTTACACGGGAATCGTCACCGACACGGGACAATTTCGTTTCAGTTCCACCTCCCGAAATACCTTCCTGCTAGCCGCAGCCCTGGTAGCTAAGGGCGCGCAACCTTCAGCAGTTGGTCTGGAGCTTTACGAACGCGAATCGCCGGGCAAGTTGAAGCTGCTGCAACGCTTCCTGGCATCGCTCCAGATGGAGTGCGGCGGTCGAGTGTGCCTCGGGTTGCTCCCGTTGGGGATTTTCGCCGAGACGGGTACTCAGGCTGAGGATACCGAAGGTCTGGTGGACTATGCCCGTAGCATCGATGGGGTCGAAGTAGGTGTCCTGATCGAAGAACGAGAAGGCGGCATCAAAGCTAGCCTTCGAGGTAAGGATCCAGCCTATCGATTGGATCAGATTGCTGCGCGCTTCAACGGGGGTGGCCATGCCTGCGCCGCGGGGTTGAATCTGAAGGGCGTAACGACAGAGATTTTTCGTGCCCGCTTGATAGCGGCACTGTCTGACCAGATCACTGCGGTGAATCTAGCGAAGGCGAAAAACTGACCATGCTCGCACCACAGAAAGACCTCGACGGCGTTTTGCTCATCGACAAGCCAACGGATCACACATCGCACGATGTTGTGGCTCGTGTTCGCCGGAAGCTCGGTATGAAGCGTATCGGTCATGCGGGTACATTGGACCCCATGGCCACCGGACTCTTGATTATCTTGGTGGGTAAGGCAACCAGCGCGTCACAGTACCTCATCAGCCTCGACAAAGAATACACTGGCACGATCAAGCTGGGACAGGTCACCAATACCCAGGATGCTGAAGGCGATGTGCTGGAAACTCGCCCGGTACCGGCCTACACGCAGGCGTAGATTCTCGCGGCAGTGCGCAGCTTCCATGGCGACCAATACCAGACGCCGCCTATGTTTTCGGCGATCAAGATAGATGGCGTTCCCCTGTACAAGTCCGCCCGCAAGGGCGAGGACATCGAGCGGGAGCCTCGCTTTGTTCGCGTGATGCAGTGGGAAATCACCCGCTTTGCTCCGACCGAGTTGGATTTTATTCTCCGGTGTAGCAAAGGCACCTACGTGCGTACCTTGGCGAATGACTTGGGTGCCAAATTGGGCTGTGGAGCACACCTCTCGGCCCTGCGACGCACCGCGACGCATACGTTCGTGGTCTCGCAGTCCCTGACCATCGATCAGTTCGAAGCGATGTCACGCCAAGAGATTGAAAGTCGGCTGATTCCAGTTCGGTCTGCAGTTCCAGTCGGATACCCTCTGTGAGCGAGACGCGGTCCTTTGCCGGAGTGAGCCGAGCGGAGGGGGTATTCAAAAAGCCCCTTCACCTGGCAATTGTCATGTTCGATGGTGTCCACTTGGGCCACCAGGCGGTTGTGGGAGCGGCTGTGCGTTCGGCGCGGCAGCAGGATGCCAGCTCAGCCGTGCTGACATTTTGGCCTCATCCCAGCCGGCTTTTTCGTCCTGATGATCCCGTACGCCAGCTCCAATCTCCCGACGTGCGCGAGCGACTCCTTTTGAATCAAGGAGTCGATGCGGTGATCACGGAGCCATTTACCCGGGAATTGGCCGCTCTGGAGCCGGAAGAGTTTCTCCCATTTTTGAAGACATCGTTACCGACACTCGCTGCCCTCTATGTCGGANNAGCAAGGCAAGCAGGCGGGCATCTCGGTCTTTAGCGCGCCCCGGGTGAATCACGACGGACAACCCGTCAGCAGCACCCGAATCCGCAGCCTGGTGGAAGACGGGGACATCGCCCAAGCCAACGCCTTGTTGGGCTATCGTTACTTTTCCGAAGGAGTGATCCAAGGAGGAAAAAAGCTCGGTCGCACGATTGGGTTTCCGACCTTAAATCTGCCGTGGAACCCTGAGCTCAGACCCCGCCTCGGCGTCTATACCGTGCGGATCCGTTCCACAACACAACCGCAGGCGGAGTGGCTCCCCGGAGTCGCGAACTACGGACTACGGCCTACCGTTGAGACCGCACGGGAGCCTCGTTTGGATNNGGGACCTTGCGGGTTGGGACAGGGAGATCCCGTGATTGTCGAGTGGTTGTCGTTTCTTCGTCCCGAGCAAACTTTTCCAAATCTTGATGCTTTGCGCACCCAGATTGCGATCGATCGTGTACAGGCAGAGCGTTATTTTTCTGCGGCCACCGGCTAAGATTTTTACTTGCACAGGTCCCGGGTTTTCCTGCTTACTCGCCGACCGCAGACAAGTGGACCTTTAGCTCAGTTGGTTAGNNAGGTCACTGGTTCGAGTCCAGTAAGGTCCACCACTTGCTCGGGAGTTTCAGCGGAAAAGCCGATTTGAGAGCGAAGCGACACGGTCGAACCTAGCTCGATTCAGTCCGATACATTGCTGGCTCGCCAACCGATCGCCAACACAATTGGCAACGTCGTGAGGGAGTACGGACCCCTGGTTGGCAGGCAATCGCCAACCGCGTCAAAGCACTGACCAAAGAGCAGAGCGCCTCGATCGTAGCTGCCTATCGATCCGTTGGCGTTCGTCCCAGCCGGGCAAACCCATGCGGAAGAGCTCTTTGCCTGTGCTGACCATTCAAATCGAATATAAGGCCATCTACCGCGGCGGAAANNCGCGACGGCGTTGCGGACGCTCAAGACGGTTCCCAAGGATTCCGAGAGCAATCACGGGTCTTTCGGGATTCGCAGAAAACACTGCCACGCTCTGTTGATCGCGGCAAAAACGTCGGAACACCCAAAGAAAGGCTTATCGGACCTTTCGTTGCGGGGCTAAAGATGTCTTTAACTGCCCGGGATGCGCTCTCGTGAAATACGCGAAGGGGTGGCTGAGTGAGCGCTCTACTTCATTGGCTGGTCGGCGCATTGCTCGCCGGGTTGAGCTTGGCGGCGTTCGCCCTTGGCGTAGTTGGATTTCCATTNNCCGTTCGCTTGGGCCGAATCGTCCAATTTCCGCCGTTTCCGCGAGGAGTACACGTAGGTGATCAGCGCCTACCGGGCTGCGCTTGTGAACCATCGTGGATGTGGGAGAAGATGATCATGATGATTGATCATGATGATCTTCGCTGCCGCCTATCGGGACGACTCGACCGATCTGAAGGACTCGTTGACGAGTGCACCGATTTATTGGGCTGCGCATCGAGCGCCGACCAATTCCTGAAGCACGACCCCGCGAGAATGAATATAAGGGGCTGGGCGGAGCAGCTGTTGCACTCCTACAAAAAGGCAGTGGTTCACACGGAGCGGTACTACTACAAGCAGTCTGAGCTCAAGAAATAAAGGAACGACCGATCGTATTCAGCGGCCCGTTGATCCGGGCGCTCCTGAACGGGTCAAGACCCAGATGCGGATGGCCGTTAAGTCACAGCCACCCTAAGGCTTCAATCCACTACCCGCCCGGGAGTGAAACCTGGAAGCTTCCGTCGGGGGGAACGCCATTTCGGCATCTCTGGGGAATCTGGCGCGGGCCCCTCTATGAGCAGAAGAATCCAGATCACCTCGCCGCTACTCCGAAGATGGGAAGGTTGAGCACTGCGAGATCACCGATCGCGAGTGGGAGTTGTTGCAAGACCGGCGTTCACCGATCGGATCGTGAGTGCGCTCCCGCTTCACGTGTACCGCAGCCTAGGTCGGATCGCCCTTGAGATTAAGGATGTGAGGGTAGAGCGGCTTAAAAATTGTAGCGAGGAGGATGCGAAGGCCGAAGGCGTGACGATTGGAGAAAACAGATCATGGGCCTTCCAAGGGGCACGTACTGAAAACAAGCCAGCTAAGTTCGCTTTTCAAAGCTATGGGAGTCGATAAACGGAGAGGAGTTGTTCTCGCAGAATCCCGTGTGTGTGGGTGATTTTTTCTCCATGCTAGGCTAGGTTGGCTTGCAACGCATTGACATATCCTGAGACGACAAGTGGATTACTGCAACACATGCAATCTAACAGCGGCATGCAAAAGAGGTTTGGCTTAGGCTCGACTTATTACCTGGTGATGGCTGCAGGGGGATTAGTAGGCGCGTACGGACTCCTTCTTTTAGCTCTGCTAGAATGGATTCGTGGGAGAAAACCTTTGGACGAAATGTCTAGAGCGGTCACCATGGTAGTGGGGTCCTTAGGGTTTCTGACTGCCGTTATCGCTTACAGGCGTGCAAATGAACGAGAACAGGATCGCAATGAGCGTATTGTGGCGTACTCAGCGGAACTCAGGAAGACGCCGGAAAAATCGAAGCTGGCTTGGGATCTGGCTCAGGAAAAGCTCGAGAGNNATCTGTCTCAAGTCCGCTGGATTTTTGTACTCTGCGTGATAGTGATGGCAGCTGGGTTTGGATTGGTGTGCTATGGCGCCCACGGAATGATGATCGGGGAAGGCGTGACCAATGCAGGTATGCTTACCTCGATATCTGGGGTTCTAATCAGCTTTCTTGGTGGATCGTTTCTTCTAATCTACAAAGCTACCATGACCCAGGCGAAGGAGTACGTGACGATGCTGGAGCGAATAAACGCGGTCGGGATGTCGATCCAGATTATCGAAACCCTGAGCGAGACAGACGCAGTATTGAAGAATCAGTCGAAAGCGGATCTCGCAGCTGAGCTTTTGAAGCTTTATGGTTCAAAATAACTCGGTTCACGCGGCGATCACGACCTGGAAGTCGAACCCCTGTGTTTGCATGATAAGGTCAAGACCGCCTCGCCCTTGGATACGTAATTTCGCCTCGATTTGCGACTTGGCTCATGCAAATTGCTAGTGGCAGCATTTAGATATGAGTAAATCCCAGCCTGCCCACGAGTCGCCATCCACGGAGAAAAGAGATTCCCAATCGATATGTGGAATTGTGATGCCGATTTCCTCAATCGACGGGTGTGACGCACCACATTGGGTGGAGGTGAAGGCGATCTTGGAGGAAACGATCAAAGATTGTGGGCTCGTGCCCCGGCTANNAATCTCTACACGAATGAGATTGTTGTCTGCGACGTCAGTGCGCGGAACCCCAATGTCATGTTCGAACTGGGAATGCGCCTCGCGTTCGACAAGCCTACGGTGCTCGTTAAGGACGACAAGACCGACTTCTCCTTCGATACTGGCAATATCGAGCACGTAGGGTACCCGAGGGATCTGCGTTTTTCCAAGATCACTGACTTCAAGTCTCGGCTCAAAGAGAAGATTCTGGGCACGAGGGATGCGGCGAAGAAAGACCCACATTACTCCACGTTTCTGAAGAGCATAGGTGATTTCACACTACCAAAGATGAACACCCGCGAGGTTCCAAGGGACGATTTCATTCTGGAGCAACTAACGCGAATTTCTGCCGAGGTAGCTACCGTCTCAGCGATGCAGCGCGCAAGTTTCGCTGTCTTACCGCCATGGGCGAATGCTACTTTCAAAATTAAGTTGGAGATGCCTTCGCCGATCCCTCAGGAAAAACTTTCGTTGCTACTAACGTCGATTAAGGGCTTTCGCGTGCATCGTGTCACAGTTTCAGGCACAGATGCTGAGATCTTCGGTAATTTGTTTGGATCTCAATCAATTGAAGATGTGACGCGTTCAATCGCCGGTCTAGTTCCAGGCATGCGCGTCACATTCGGGACTTTATCCTGAGTTTAGGGGGTTTGATGAAGACGAACTGGCGAGATTGATGCCGATCCGGTGATGCCGGAGCAGACAGGAGCTGGAATCAATAAACCCTCCTCCGCTTTTTTCTCAGTGCTGCTCGGTAGTCGGGCCACGCAATTGGGTCGTCTCCATTGGTAAGTTCGCGAAGATAGCTGAGGCGATCGGAAACGTAGCGGAACGGCCGAAGATTCGTTATTCGGTTTACCAAGAGTGCGTCCCAAAAATTTGGGGTAAGGTTTATAAGGTGCGCCTCTGCGATATCGTAGTTCGCCAGAAAAAATTTTTGATTAGTATCCTTAATCACTCGGAAGAGACCTCTGTGGAGGTTGTCCATATCAAGGTCGGAAAATTCAGCTTCGCCCTTCTCTTCGCGCATCTTGTTCAAGTATGCGTTTCGGGAATCATCAACCGACTCAAGGTAGTTATCGACGATTAGATCGCAAAGCGTATTGAGGCGTTGGATCGCCACTCCGTGGCCACCGCGTCCGAACTTCAGAGTCAACTTACGCACATCCTGGATACGAGCGACAGTTTCCCTCTGAAGGTCTTCACCGTCTCTGAATTGTGGCTCAAGGTGGAGGAAGGTCAATCTGTTGAGCGCGTCTATACATTCGTTCCTAACGTCAAAAAATTGGGTGAGTCGGATAGTGACGAATGTTATGTAGATGCTGGAAACCATTGGGAAGAGATAGTCGCTGATCGCTTTGTGGGAGAAGAACGCTATCAAGGCGCTCAAGATGTCGTGAAGCATGGTGCCGCCCTCTTTAGGCATGCTCCTTCCTCGCGACAATCCTTTGCTGGAGGTGTCGCTTGACCCAGGCTTAAGAAGATGCCCTGAAAAGGATCGAGGAGATCATGCGCGAGCATTTCTCGGCGGCTGTGGTGGTCGTGGAAGGTGAACGCGACGACAAGACTGCAAGTATCACCTTAATTTGGCACAGTGGCTACGCCGCATCGATCGGACTCCTCGAGATGGGGAAGCTGCAGGTCTGACAGAAGCACTGCAACCNNGACCGGTAACACTGTCGAGATGGGGGCAGTCCAGCAAGTCCTCTCCCCGAGCTCACGCTCCTACACGAGGTCGGGCATTTCATCGATCACTAGGCGATTGACGTCCGGGGTGTGTTCGCGTCCGAGAAATCACCCCTGCTTGAAACCTGGCGCAAGATCGTCGCATCGACTGACACGCTAAGAAACTCAAGGCCAGTGCGGCCGGAACGAAGATCAATGGTGCCTGACCGAAGCGATCCCCTGGGGAGTTCTCAGAGGCGACTCGAATCAGAGAGTTGTGGGCTCGAGCCTACAACCAGTACATCGTTCTTCGCGAAGAAAGCGCGCAACTAGAAGTTGCGAGCCGTCACCTGGAGGGGCTATATTTTTGGATCTACGAAGAGTTCACCGCGATCGACCTAGCAATCACGATCTTTCTCTCTGCAAAACTATGGCTGCCGAGGATTTGGCCATCGCGACGGCGAAAGTCTACGAATGGGAGGCGCTCAACGAGCGTTCTCATCAGTTGATCGTGGCCGGCAGGGAAGTCCCGCAGGATACCCGGCGGCGGATGTACGAGCTCTGGCCAGCAATGCCGCATCCTCGACGCTCAGCGCTTCAACGTGTCGGCGACTGCCACTTTCTCGACCTACAGTACCGGGATGGCGAGCTTAGGCTATTCGCTGCGATCGATCTTCGGATCCCAATGATGAAACGGAAGGTGAAGATCATCTCGACAGGCGGTGAGTTCATCGCGGAGCATTGGGACTACATCGGGAGCACCTTTTCCGGAAAGCGAGTATGGCACGCGCTGCTTAGTCAGGGTTCGGCGATTTAAACCGGAAGATTGCTGCGCATGCCCAAGGCACTTACATATGTTGTTCCGAAATAAACCGCTCAAGCAAATCACCGCCGAGGACATCCACCAGTTGATTGGAGTGTTCGAGTCCGAAGACCTAGACTTCAAAAAGACACTGCACGATTTCGACGAACCCAAATCGAAAGCCGCTTTCTTGGCGGATACCATTGCGTTCGCGAACACCTACGGAGGGTTCCTGATTTTCGGCGTTAAAGAAACAAACTACGTCGCCACTGAGGTGGTTGGGTTTACAGTTGATAATCTCNNTCTCGACAAAGCGCTGTCGCAGATGAAAAACTACGCTCGCTCTAACGTTCGACCGCCGCTCCCGGATTTTAAAGAGCACATTATCACGTTAGGAGACGGGTATGTAGTTATACTCGGAATACCGGCTTCGATTGCTGCACCGCATTGCTATCTCCACGATAATTTTCCTCGGTTCTACACCCGTGCGGCGGGGCAAAACGTACCGATGATGATTGAGCCTTTGCGTCGGGCTTTCATTGGAGCGGAGGCGGCTGAAAGCGCCATGCGAAGTATCGTTGAAACCAGGCAAGGAGTTCTTCCCGAAATACACGGCAGTGAAGGCCCAACTACGCATGTATCTGTCGTGATTGCGCCTTTCTCCGCGGCCACNNACATTAATCGATATGGAGAAACTCGCTGACCTCTTTGCTAAAGGGAACTACCGTATGGACAATGGAGGATTCCGCGGTGTCGAGTGGAGTTTTGATGGTCCATTTCAGAAACTGAACAATCGTCACGGTTCACTATGTTCTTACGCCAGGGTGACACGGCTTGGCGTATTCGAAATGGCGTCTGGCCTAATGACCACACTGAGTGGTGATAAAAAAATCGTGTTCGATCATTTTCCCCAAGAGATGTGTAAAGCAATCGATCGAGCTTGTGGGCTATTAGCCGCTTCAGGACTATCTGGCCCGGCTCTACTGTCACTCGCTATTCATTCGGCAGAGGGTCTCACGTTTTCTCAGAACTCGCGATTTAGGGGGACGAACTCTCTGAGCCAGCTGCGCTGCCCGGCCGTCTACCTACCAGACCTCACCTCGCCATCTCGGGAGGTCTTAAGGAGCAGTTTCGACATGATCTGGAACTCCTTCGGTCTCCCGAAATGCGATTGTTTTCCCGAATAGCCCCGATCCGCTGGCGGGGTATTTGTTTCAACTAAGCAAATATATTGACGAGGCGGTGCAGTCTCGCCGCGGTCTGGCGTATGACCGTTGCTACCTGGATCAAGACCGTCTTCGAAGGAAGAGCGCCTTGTCCGTGCCGCGGGCGAGCCGAGAAAAGGCGTTTGTGTCGAGTAGGTGGATCGGCATCGACTACGGACGAGGCCATTCGCTTTGAATCGGGGGCAGCGCCCGAAGCTTGCGCAGAGCCTGCAACCGGCGCGACTTGGCTGCCGGATCGATGATCATGAAACCGTCCGGCATCGGCGTGATCTCGTACGTTTGGGCTTTAACGTCGAGTGTACTGGGTAGACGTAGTGCTTTTGAATTTCCCGCCTTTAAGACTTTGGCCGTGATCGCGTTCCTGTGATTACATTGTAGCTACGCGCTAGACTATCAATTCATCGCCATCGTCTCGGGGCGCCCGGGAACGGCCCTGGAGNNGATCAATTGTAACGAAGTCCCTCTATTGTGGACTCGCACTCAGGGGTTACGGCTGCTGATCTCGCGGCGGCGTAACAGCATTTTTGATCTGAATAGTTATTACCCCTTTATGTTTTCTCTTCTGAAACCCGCACCGTTTGCACCGCCTCTTCCTCCGGAAAAAGTGGATCGTGAGTACCGGCGGCTGCGGCGGCAGGTTTTCCTCGGTATTTTTATTGGATACGCGGCGTTTTACTTGGTGAGAAAGAATTTCGCCTTGGCGATGCCGGATATCCTTCGCGAGTACCCGCACTACTCCAAAGCCATGCTGGGATCGGCTATGACGGGCCTTTCCATCGCTTACGGTGTTTCCAAGTTTATCATGGGGTCGGTTTCAGACCGGAGCAACCCACGCTGGTTTATGAGCCTGGGCCTTTTGCTGACCGCCGCGGTGACCTTTTTGTTTGGGACGTGGTCAGCCGTGTATGGTTCACTTCTGATGATCGTGGCGCTGCAAACCCTCAATGGTTGGTTCAACGGCATGGGCTGGGCCCCGTGCGGAAAAACCATGGTGCATTGGTTCAGCACGCGGGAACGCGGGCTGACGGTGGCGGTATGGAACGTGGCGCATAACATCGGGGGCGGATTGGTCGCCAGCCTGGCCCTGTTAGGCGTGTTTCTTTTCCACGACTGGGGAGCCAAATTCTACTTCAACGCGCTCGTAGCAGCGCTTTGTGCGGGGGTGGTGGCGTGGCTGCTACGTGACACTCCGCAGAGTTGCGGGCTTCCTCCCATCGAAGCCTACAAGAACGATTATCCGCCCGACTATTCGGAGAAACACGAGGAGACGATGACGTTTCGTCAGATCTTTTTTGAGTATGTTTTCGCGAACAAGTTTCTCTGGGCGATCGCCCTGGCGAACGGTTTCGTTTACTTTGTCCGCTACGGAGTGGTCGATTGGATACCGACTTATTTGCAGGTGGAAAAGGGGTTTTCCTTCAAGCAATCGAGTTTTGCCTGGGCCGCGTTTGAATATGCAGCCATTCCCGGCACCCTTCTCTGTGGTTGGGTTTCTGATCGGGTGTTCAAAGCCCGTCGCGCTCCGGCGACCATTCTCTTCATGGCGCTGACTTTGGTCTCGCTGCTCATCTATGCGCTGAACCGTCACGGTCCTCTTTGGATCGATGTCGCATCGCTGATTGCGATCGGATTTTTCGTGTACGGTCCTGTGATGATCATTGGTCTACACGCCCTCGATCTTGTCCCGAAGAAGGCGGCTGGAACCGCGGCGGGGTTCACTGGTTTTTTTGGCTATGTTTTTGGTTCCGGCGTGGCTGGCACAGGCGTCGGCTGGATCGTGGATCATTGGGGATGGAACGGTGTTTTTGGCGCCATGGTGGTTTGTTGTCTTTTGGCGATGGGGTTCAGTGCTTTGACCCTCGCTCATCGCACCTCGGGAGGACCGCGTATTTCTGCATCATGAAAATCCGATTTCTACTTCTTGGTTGGGTGATGTTGGCTCACCCCCTTTGGGTGCAAGCTGCGTCTGAAAATCGCCCCCTAGTGATTGCTCATCGTGGCGCCAGTGGATACCTGCCAGAGCATACGCTTCCCGCCAAGGCTCTCGCCTACGGGATGGGAGCAGATTTGATCGAGCAGGACGTGGTGCTTTCGAAGGATCGCGTTCCTGTGGTGCTCCACGACATCCATGTCGACACCACCACCGACGTAGCCACGCGTTTCCCTGACCGTCATCGAGCCGATGGTCGCTATTATGCGTTGGATTTCACGGTCGCTGAGTTGAAGCAATTGCGGGTCACGGAACGTATCTCAATCAAGACAGGAAAGGCCGTATTTCCTCATCGCTTTCCTCCAAAAATGTCCTCCTTTCAAATTTCTACTTTAGCCGAGGAACTTGAATTTATCGCTGGCTTGAATCAGTCCACGGGGCGCCGGGTGGGAATTTATCCTGAGATCAAACAGCCTTTTTGGCATCGCCAACAGGGATACGATCTCAGCAGTGCTGTTCTGGCGGTGTTGGACCGGTTTCACTATCGCTCGAAGGATGACCCGTGTTGGCTACAGTGTTTCGAATATCCCGAGATCAAGCGACTGCGCGAGGAACTGGCATGGAGAGGACGATTGATCCTGCTGGTTGGGACTGCGAAAACGGGGGAGAACGGAACCGATTACGAAGAACTGACCAGCGACGCGGGACTGCAGCGGCTAAGCAAGGAGGTCGATGGTATTGGCCCTCCTCTTTCGCGAGTGATGACCTGGTCGCAGAGTTCCCCAGGACGGCCGGCGCTTTCCAACTTGGTGCAGCGTGCCCATGCCTGCGGTCTGCGGGTTCACCCCTACACGGTTAGGAAGGACGAATTGCCTAGCGGATGTCCTTCGTTGGATGCACTGCATGCCGCTCTCTTTAGCGAGGCGAAGGTCGATGGTGTGTTCACTGATTTTCCAGACCTGACCGGGAATTGGTTGCGTCACGAGAAGTGATTCACCTGCGATGACGACGGTCGGTGTCGTCGCCATCGCCACGCATCAACCCTGTTTAGACCGAAGCCGTTTCTGGATGCGGACGCGGTTGGTTTGTAGTGGGCGGTTCCACCGCGGTCTTTTTCCACCCCAGCTTTTCCAGGACAACGTAGAATACAGGTGTGAGGAAAAGGCCGAAGAAGGTCACGCCGATCATGCCAGCAAAGACGGCTACACCCATGGCTGTCCGCATCTCAGAACCGGCACCGGTGCTGATCACCAGCGGAAAAACACCGGCGATGAAGGCAATCGAGGTCATGAGAATGGGTCGAAGGCGCAAACGTGACGCATCCAAGGCCGCTTCGGTAATACTGGCGCCTTCTTCCCGTCGCTTGACCGCAAATTCGACGATCAGAATTGCGTTCTTGGCGGCGAGCCCGATCAGAACGATCAGTCCTATTTGGGTGAATACGTTATTCTCGCCGCGGGTTAGCCAGATCCCAACCATCGCAGAGAAGAGAGCCATCGGGACAATGAGAATGACCGCGAACGGTAGTCGGAAGCTCTCGTACTGCGCTGCGAGAACTAGAAAAACCAGCAAGATCGACAGAGGGTAAATCCAGAGCCCGGCGTTACCGGCGATGATTTTTTGGAAGGTAAGCTCGGTCCACTCCAAGGTCATTCCTTTAGGCAGTGTCTCTTTCGCCAGCGCTTGCATGATGGCTTCAGCCTGACCTGAGCTGTAACCGGGTGCGGGGCCTCCGTTGATTTCTGCGGCGGGATACCCGTTGTAGTGCATCACCCGATCCGGACCATACGTATCGCGGACGGTCACAAGTGAGGACAACGGTACCAGGCCACCCGCATGGTTACGAGTTTTCAATCGCGTGATATCTTCCGCTCGTGCTCGGAAAGGTGCGTCGGCCTGCGCAATGACTTGGTAGGTGCGCCCGAAGCGATTGAAGTCGTTGACGTAGAGCGAACCCAAGTTGATCTGCATGGTTTCGAAAACCGATTGGAGCGGAACGCCCTGCGCTTTGGNNCCCGCCAGTCCTGGTGTTTCCGACGCTTTGGCGAGCAGGGACTGTGTGGCTCCGTAGAGCGCGTCCAAGCCGTTGTCTCCTCGGTCTTCCACATAGAGTTTAAAACCGCTGATCGTGCCGAGCCCTTGGACGGGTGGTGGAGGGAAGATGGCGATGAACGCGTCCTGAATTTCTGCGAACTGATGCTGGAGTTCCTGAGCAATCGCGTTTCCGGTCAGATTTTTGCCCGGGCGTTCTTCGAACGGCTTGAGGCTGACGAAGACGATCCCGCTACTGGGCGAGNNTACATCGGGGAGTTGAGCGAAGGCTACTAAGTACTGTTTGTCCTGGGTCGGCACAAAACCAGTGGGCACTTTCTGGAATGACCAACCGGTGAACACGAGCAGGCCAGCGTAGACGAGCAACGCGATCGCCGAGACGCGCAGCAGTCGGGCCACGCCATTAGAGTATTTCTGGGATGCCCAGTCGAAAAAGCGGTTGAAGGGGCGGAAAAACCAGCCGAGCGACTTGTCCATAGCCCGCGAGAGGAAATCTTTCGGTGCATGGTGACTCTTGAGCAGAATGGCGCTGAGCGCNNCTGAAATCACCGTCGAGATAGCGATGGTCACCGCGAACTGTTTATAGAACTGCCCGGTGAGTCCGGTGATGAATGCGGTTGGAATAAAGACGGCCGAGAGCACCAGCGCGGTGGCGACGATCGGGCCCGTCACTTCTCTCATCGCGATGCGTGTCGCTTCCATCGGCGGATGTCCGAGTGCGATATTTCGCTCCACGTTCTCCACTACCACGATTGCGTCGTCGACGACGATCCCGATGGCAAGGACGAGTCCGAAAAGGGAGAGCGCGTTGATCGAAAAGCCAAGCGCGCTCATGACAGCAAAGGTGCCGACCAGCGACACGGGAACTGCGGCGAGCGGGATAAGCGATGCACGCCACNNTAAGCACGATGGCTTCAAGGAGTGTATGGACGACAGCTTCGATGGACTTCCGAACGAAGATCGTCGGATCGTAAACGATGTTGTAGTCGAGTCCGTCGGGAAAGTTTTGTTTCAACTCCTTCATCGTCGCGCGTACATGATTTGACACGTCGATCGCGTTGGAACCGGGAAGCTGAAAGATGGGGAGCGCGACAGCGGTACGATTATTGAGCAATGAACGCAGTGCGTATTCTGAAGCACCGAGCTCAATGCGGGAAACGTCGCGTAAGCGGACGAGTTCGCCGCGTACACCCGTTTTCACAACAATGTTGCCGAACTCCTCCTCGCTGGTGAGGCGACCCTTGGTGTTGATCAGCAGTTCAGTGTCGACGGGACGTGAGTTGGGTTGTTGCCCCACACCACCGGCGGCCACTTGCACATTCTGCTCGCGGATGGCGGCGACGATGTCAGAGGCGGTGAGCCCTTTGGCTGCGATCTTCTGGGGATCAAGCCAGACGCGCATCGCGTAGTCACCGGAGCCGAAGATATTGACCTGACCGACGCCGGGGAGACGAGCGAGGGTGTCCTTCACCTGAAGGGTGGCGTAATTGCGCACGTACACGTCATCGTACCGATCGTTCGGTGAGAACAAGTGGACCACCATCGTGAGATCCGGCGAGCTCTTCACCGTGGTTACGCCGAGTCGTCTGACTTCCTCAGGCAATTTGGGCTGTGCCTGGGCAACGCGGTTTTGCACCTGGACCTGAGCTTTGTCCAAATCCGTACCCAGCTTGAACGTCACGGTCAGCGTCATCACGCNNCACGCCATTGATGGCCTGCTCGAGCGGAGAGGAGACGGTTTCGGCGATGGTCTTTGGATTGGCTCCCGGGTAGGAAGCGCGGACCACCACCGTGGGCGGAACCACCTCCGGGTACTCACTCACCGGCAGTTGGAAGAGGGAGATGGCTCCCACGAGAAAGATGATGATCGAAAGAACGCCGGCAAAAATCGGGCGTTTGATAAAGAAATCAGCGATATTCATGGCGTGTGCGAACGAGGCGGGCGCAAAGCAGGGGCTACGACACCCGACGGGGGAGCGCCTGAGGCAAAGAGGAGGGCGAGGGTGGGACTAGCGGAGCGCGAGCGACTTTTCCTGGGCGCTGCTGGATGGCGTTGCGGCCACCTCCCGCTCGGGTGCCACGGTCATGCCGGGACGNNGATGATAGTCTCACCGGCTTTGAGGCCTTGGCGGACGACTCTTTTTCCTTCCACGGTTGTTCCGAGGCGAATACTGCGATACGCGACGGTGTTGTCCGGGGCGACGGCGAGTACGAACTTCTGACTCTGATCGGTGCCGATTGCGCGTTCACTGATCAGCAAGGCAGTTTGCGGCGCACTCACTGGGACACGTACCCGGGCGAAAAGCCCAGGAATCAAGGCACCATCGCTGTTGGAAAACACCATGCGTAAAGTGAGCGATCCGGTCTCCGGATTCACCCGATTGTCAGCCGACTCGATGTATCCTTTCCTCGGATAAGCGGTTTCGTCGGCAAGTTGAAGGTCGACTGGAATCCGACCGTTCTGCGTCGCGAGCTGATTCTGGCTGACCAGCCGGTTGAACTTAAGAAGGGTGGATTCATCAATGTCGGCGTAGACGTAAGCATCGCCCACGGAGACGATGGTCGTCAGCAGCGTGGCGCCACCGACAGACCCGGAGATCAGATTACCCGGTGTCACCAGCGCTCGACTGACGCGTCCCGTGATGGGAGCACGCACTTCGGTGTGCTCAAGATCAAGACGAGCCGTGGCGAGTTCCGCTCTCGCTGCGGCGGCTTTGGCGCGGCGGCTTTCGGCCTCTTCACTGGAAATCGCGGAGGCACGCAGGAGCTCCTCGGCGCGGCGCGCTTCGCGTTCGGCGACGTCCGCTAGGCTCGCGGCCAGGTCGAACTGTGCCTGATACCAGCGAGGGTCGATGCGGAAAAGCACGTCACCTTTCTTCACCAACTGGCCGGCTTGAAATTCCACGGTGTCCAGATGGCCTGAAACGCGTGCGCGTAGCTCTACCGTTTCAAGGGAATCGATTCGACCGGTTAGCTCTTCAAACTCGGTGATGAGACGTTCTTCCACGGAAGCGACGGTCACTTTGGGAGCAGGCGGTGCGGCAGGGACGTCTGCGGCGAAAGCCGCTACCGTGGCCAGGCCGGAAAACGCGGCCAGCAAAACGCTTGGGCGAAGCAGATTCGGCCAGCGGAAGAAGGAGCGACGGTCGGTCGCGAACGAAGTAGTGACGGTCTGCATAGGAAATAGTTGACTGGTCGTCTATAAAGCGGGCGAAAAAAAGGCGCACGTCGACCTGTGCGCATGATCCCTTTAGCGGCTGAGTGTGGTTTGGACAGATTCGGGAGAAGCTCCGAGGAATCCGAGGGCCGTCGCCGGGAGGTTTTTCAAGACCTCAGGATCGTTCATAATACGCGATTGAGTGGTGAGTCCCTCAATTAGACCTGCGAGAGCACTGGCCTTTTCATGCGCGTCGCAAGGCGGGATGCTACCCTCAGCGATAGCATCGCGAATCATCGACTCATAGTACCTCAGTTTGCGGGAATAAATTTCACATACTTTGGCCCCTACATCCGTCTCTTGCGTGCTCACTTCAGAGCCAACGCTACAGACTGGGCATCCAAGGACTTTACCGTGCTGTTTCTTCACATCGATCTGGTACAGATAAATCCGCTCCAGATTTCCAGCGAGGCGCTGCAATGGATTCAGCGAGGGTGAAAAGTCATGGTCCAGCTGCGGCTTGGTCTCCGTTAGCCACATACGTTCTAATGCGGCCACGGCGAGGTCTGCCTTGGTTTTGAAAAAATGATAGAAACTCCCTTTTTTAACCCCGGCCCGCGTACAGATGTCATCCACTGACACGGCGCCGTAGCTCTCTTCCCAGATCAGGTCGAGAGCCGCGTCCATCAGCCGGATGTCGGCATCTGAGGTGCGTCCCATGGCGAAAACTGATAGTTGACTGTTTGGTCAAGTCAAGCGGCTTTTCAAAAGCAACGGCTTCTCATGGGTGAGCGGGGCTCTAGCGTTAGATCGGGTCGCCCCGACCGCATT
>DKKJ01000021.1 GCA_002455175.1 Opitutaceae bacterium UBA6669 | reverse complement strand
CATCGGCGGTTGCACGCCGAGTCCGAGGAAGCTTAGGAAAGCCTCGAGGAGCATGACACCGGGGATGGTCAGCGTCGTGTAAACGATGATCGGCCCTAAAATATTGGGAAGGATGTGGCGGAAAATGAGACGCCGTTTTCCGAAGCCGAGTGAGCGGGCGGCTTCAATAAACTCCATGCGCTTCACCGCCATGACCTGACCACGGACAATGCGAGCCATCGTTAGCCACTCCACCGCGCCGATCGCGACGAAAAGGAGGAGAATATTACGACCAAAAAATACCATGAGAAGGATCACGAAGATCGTGAACGGGAGGGAGTACATGATATCCACAATACGCATCATGACCGCATCCAGTTTCTTGCCGAAGTAGCCGGCGACCGCTCCGTAAACCACGCCGATGGTCAAAGCGACGACGGTGGCGGCGAGACCCACGCCGAGCGACACGCGACCGCCGATGAGTAGACGCACTAAAAGATCTCTACCCAAGGTATCCGTTCCGAGCCAGTGGGCCGCGCTGGGTGGAGACGCCCCGAGATCCAGGTTTTGCTCTTCGTATCCATAGGAGCTGACCAGCGGTCCAAGGAAACAGGCGAGGGCGACAATGATGAGGGTAAATGCTCCGAAGACCGCGAGGCGGTTTTTCTTGAGCCGTAACCAGGCATCGTGCCACAGCGAACTTCCCTGTTCGATCGCTACCGAGGGAGGCGGGTTAGGCGGAGTAGCAGCGGCAGAAGGTGCGAGCGTAGCCATGGTGTCAGTGCTCCTAGCTGTCGAGACGGACCTTGGGGTTCATCCACGCTTGCACGACGTCCGCGGCAAGATTCAACACCATGATCAGTCCGGCGTAGAGAATGACGGTGCCGAGGACCAGAGTGTAGTCGCGATTGAACGCGCTGTTGACGAACTCGCGACCGAGGCCGGGAATTTGAAAAATTGTTTCGATCACAAACGAGCCGGTGAGGATGCCTGCGATCGCGGGCCCGAGAAACGAGACGACCGGGAGCAAGCCTCCCCGGAGGCTGTGCTTAAAGATCACTCTCCACTCCGAAGCGCCTTTGGCCCGCGCGGTGCGGATGAAATCTTGGTTAAGAACCTCGAGCATGCCACCTCGCGCGCGCCGCGAGATGGGAGCAGCGTAGGCGATTCCCAAGACCAGACAGGGGAGGATGCGGTCCTCAAAGGAATACCACCCCGATGCGTTGAACCAGCGTAGGTAGATTCCGAAGATCAGCACCAGGAGGGGCCCGACCACAAAGGTCGGTATGGAGATCCCGATCATGCCGAAAGAAGAACTGGTGTAGTCGACCCAGGTATTCCTTCTGACAGCGGCGATGGTTCCGAGGGGAAGTCCGATCACTAGCGCTACAGCGAGAGAGAGGAGTCCCAATTCGAGAGAAACAGGCAGTTTGTCGCCTAGGATCTCATTGACCGTGCGGTTGGGATACTTGAACGACGGGCCGAAGTCGCCTCGTAGCAAACTACCAAGATAGTCGAAGTATTGGACAAGAAGCGGCTTATCCAAACCGTAGTGGGCTTCGAGATTGCGCAAAATCTCGGGCGTGACCGCTTTCTCGGCGGTGAAAGGACCGCCAGGAACAAACCGCAACATGAAGAAGGTCGCGGTGATGATAATGAAAAGCGCCAGGACTGACTGGAGTAGGCGTGACGCAAAGAAACGAAGCATGCGCGGGAAGCTTTCAGGTGAATCTGCCGGAAGGCAAGGCGGTCATTCCTTCCAGTAAACGTGCTTCCAGTTGGGTGTTTCGACCGGGTTTTTCGGATAATGGAGCTTCGGGTTCACCGCGTAGGCGCGGGTGTAAAAGTAAAGGGGGATGATGGGCACTTCATCCATGAGAATGGCATCCATCTTAGCGTAGGTTGCCATGCGCTCCGCATCCGTCGGCGCATTCAGGGCCACTTCAAGAAGTCGATCGTACTCCGCATTGCTGAAGCCGGTATCGTTATTCCCATCACCGGTGCGCCAGAGGTCGAAAAAAGTGTTAGGATCGACATAGTCGGCGATCCAACCCGCGCGACAGAGGGTGTAATTGAGGGTGTCTTGGGAATCGAGGTAGACCTTCCATTCCTGATTCACGGGAACGACGTCCACACCCAGGTTCACCCTCCACATTTGACGGAAGGCTTCGGCAACTTTCTTGTGGTTTTGGCTGGTGTTATGGAGCAATTCCAGTCGCGGAAGGCCTTTGCCGTCGGGGTAGCCCGCCTCGGCGAGAAGCCGTTTGGCTTCCGCGAGATCTCCCTGCAAACGGGCGGGAGACGTGAAGGCTTCCATCGGCGGGCAGGCGCTGTAGGCAGGGAGCTGATCTTGTTTGATCACGCGCTCGATCAGCTGTTCCCGATTGATGCCCAAGGCGAGAGCACGGCGGATACGTTTGTCCGTCAGCGGCGCACGCGTGGTGTTGATGCGGAAAAAGTAGATGCCGAGCAAGGGATCGATCCGCAGGTTTTCTGGCTAGTCGCGCCGGTAGACGTCGGTTTTGTCCAACGGAAGCTCGTTGGTTTTATCCAACTGGCCGGTCCGAAACATGCGTTCTTCCGTATCGATGTTTTCGGTGGGGAAAAAGACGATACGCTTTAACTTTACTGAAGCGTTATCCCAGTAGGTGGGCGACGTTTCGACTATGATGCGTTGCTGCATGGCCCACTGCTTCAGGACGAAGGGTCCATTTCCGACGATGTTCTCCGGACGCGTCCACGCTGATCCTTTGCGCGTTGCACCGCCGAACTTTTCGACGGTGGGAAGGTGCACCGGAAACCACGCGTAGTGTTTCATCGATTCCAAGAGGAATGAGGTGCGTCGCTTCAGCGTGATCTGCAGGGTGCGTTCGTCGAGGGCCTTGAAACCCGTTTGGGAAAAGTCGGCGAGCTTGCCTTGGTTAAACTCGGCGGCGCCGACCACCGGGTAGAGTTTGTTGGCGTATTCCGCCGCCAGGGCAGGCGTGAGAATGCGTTGATAGGAGCGAACAAAATCTTGGGCCGTGACCGGCTCCCCATTGGACCACTTGCCGTTCGGCTGAAGCTTGAACGTGTAGACCAGACCGTCATCGGAGATCGTCCAGCNNGTGACGATCTGGGGATCGAGGTCCTGAGGCTCGGTGCCGTTGCCGAAATTGAGATCGGTGCGAGACGCTCCCGCAGAAGAGGTGGCGGCGTTCTCCGCTTTTTTGCAAGCCGTCAGCGGGAGGAGCGCAACGAGGACCAAGCTGAGAACACGAGGAAACATGAGCTCAGCGTAGAGGCCGCATGGAAAGCTGAAAGCGGAAAGCTGNNGGATTTTGCCCTTCCAGTCCAACGTCGGCGCCTTGGTTTGGCCTGATTTGCGTTCCATCTCGGCCTTTGCGCTGGGATCTTTGGAGACGTTTTGCTCCCGGTAGCTGATGCCGTGTTCGGAGAGGAAAGTGATGACCTCCGTGCACCACGGACATCCGGTTTTGACGTAAAGGATAGGAAGGGAATCAAGAGCCATGGCGAGAAGGGTTGAGTAAGGCTAGTCCCGAACGGCAAAGCGAGGTTCCCGTTGCGAAGAGGAGGGGAGGGAGACAAAGCTGAAAACTGAAAGCGGAAAGCTGACAGAGAAATGCGGAAATAGGGAAAAACTGAAATGCTGACATCAGATATAGGAAAGACGCGCTCAGCTTGGCCGGACAATCGGGAGTTATGTCTCAGCTTTCCGCTTTCAGCTTNNGCCCGCTCGTCGTGCGTGCAGAGAAGGAGATAACCACCGCCGCCGGCTCCAAGGAGTTTCGCCGCGATCAATCCGTGCGGGGTGCACCGGTCGAGGATGGCCTGGACTTCGGGTGTGTTGGTGCCGGGGTCCAAACGTTGATTGAGCAGCCATGAGCGCCGGATGGCACGCGTGATTGCGGGCATGTCGGCTTGCTGCAGCGCCTGATGGAGGCGAAGCGCATTGGCCTGGATTTCGCGCAAGGTAAGAAGCGTGGTGCGTTCGCCGAGCAGCAACCGATGGACGATCTCTTGGAGGATGCCTTTGGCGTAGCGTGTGAGTCCCGTATAATAGAGAAGAAAATGCCCTCGGGAAAACGCTTCGCGCAGCGGCGAATAATCCAGGTAGCGCACGGTGGGACGCTGAGAGAATCCGGGTTCGGTTTGAATGAGTTTAAGCCCGGGGAACAGGGCGCCAGCCTGATCCTGCCAGCCGCCACCGGTCGTCAGGAGTTGCTCCATGGCGAGCACGCGCACGTACACATCGATGGGATCCCACCCGAGTGCGAAACATTGGTTGAGGGCGCCGAGGAGGGTGGCGCCGAGAATGGAACTGGTGCCAAGACCGGAGCCTTTGGGCACGGCGCAGAGGAGAGACAGCTCAAGACCACCGCCCAGTCGTTGTAGGTGCGTACGGAGGGAGGCACCGGCGGAACCCAGGTGATACTCGGGCAACAATCCTGCCAATGCCAGCGCTGCCTTGGGCAGGCTGAAGCCCGAGCGAGGATCGGCGTAGGTCGCCAAGGCTTCGCGCGTATCCAGCGTCTGTTCTACGCCGAGGTCGATCGAGCGCAGGCGGATAAAGGGATCGCGTATCCGCCGGGCAAACACCTGGATGGGCGGCTGGCCATTGAGCGTCACGGCTACGTTTACCACCGACCCTCCGTATTCAAAACAGTGAGGCGGAGTATCGGTCCACCCTCCGGCGAGATCGAGGCGGACGGCACTGCGGGCCCAGACGATCTGGTCTTCCTTCAAGGCGTGCCGCGGGAGAACGGGACCGCTGCCTACAGCGGAGACGACGGCTTGGCGAAGGCAAGTGAATGCCGCCTGAGTGTGATGCGCACTCGGTTTCCCGGTAGAGAGCTGAGAGAGGAGCATGCGCACGCGCGCCTGGGCTACCGCATCGGGGGCGTGGAGTACGAGGTGTTCACCGCGCGCTCGTACTAGACTCCGGAGCACAGGAGAAGAACGCACAAGGTCCGCGAGGGCGTGAAAGTCCGTGCTGAAAAGAGATCCATTAGGCCGGTCTGACTTGAGTAGGTGTAGCCTGATTTTTTCTCGCTGCCCCGAAACCCGTGCGGTGAACGCGGCGGCGTGGTCGATGAGCGCGGCGATGTCGGCAGCTTTAACTCGACGTCGAGTTGGTTCGTTTGACCAGGCCGTCGGCACGGCATGGGCCGACGCAAAAAATCCGTCGACTTCTTGCTGCGTGATTTCCCTCGCGGTAAGGACGGGGTAAATGGGGAGCTGAAAAACGTCGGTCTGCTTCCAGGTGGGAAAACCGNNGGCAACCAGTCGGCGGCGGGGTGGCCGCAGATTGTTGCGCCGGTGGCGGGTGTTCCTCGCAGTGAGTCGTCCAGGTGATAAGGTCGCAGGACATAGCGGCCTTTGCCGATCGGAATGGCTTCCACACAGTGCTCTTCTGGCAAGTGGGCGAGACGGTGTCCGCGAGGCAGGCCATTGACCAGGTTCCATCCCGCTAGGGACAGCGGACGAGCGATCGAGGCGCGGGAGGAATCGACCCATGATGGCTTGGCCGGACTGGGGGAAAACTCCTGTGAAGCACTGGAGAGGAAGTAATGGCGCGAGGCGGCGAATTGCCCCGCTTGCAGATGATCGAGCGCTTCGAAGAGTTGACGCGACGACCCGAAGTGCTCGAAGCGGGCAGGGTCTAGTGGGATCACGCTTGTGCACAGACGGCCAAATCCGGCGCGTTTTAAGCGCGGGCTGAGCCGCGCTTGGGCTCCCAGCGCTCCGCCGATTTCGGTGTAAAGATCAAGGTATCCAGGAAGCTGATCCGGCGTCGAGAATCCGGCCTTTTCGCTCCAGCCGCAGGCTTGAAAGAGACTGAGGACCGCCGGCGCGCTCAATAACCACATTCCGGTATCGACGTAGAAATCGTGAGTGGTGGCGTGTTGGCGAATCTCCTCAGGCGACGGTTTTTGCAGGAAGAAAGAGATGGGGTGTTCTGCAGTGCCCTTTTTCCGATGCCCCTTTTTAATAAAGAAGACGCCGAAGTGTCGCGCGACTTCGGGGGGCACGCTCATGCCAAGACCCACGATATCGCCGGTCATCTCTGGGAGATCCCCGGGTTCAAATTCGAGCCAGACATCACCCGAGGTGACGAGGGCGCGTGCGTGTGGACCCGCCGCTGCGAGTGCTTCCGCATACCGGGGAAGCTGGACGTCGCAAAGCANNGCATCAGGTCATGCCGGGGAGAGACAATCTGGGTGAGTGGGGGCAGGGGCAGGAATGCCTTGCCCAGGGCGGCGTAGGCGGGGAGGCGCCGACTCTCGCCCCCGGCGTGGAGGATGAGACGTGCCCGCTCGTTGACCCACCCGAGGAGGTCACCAGGGCGAGCCTGAGGGAGGTCTCGTCGCCAAGCGGAGTGGAGGAGGTGAACGGTCCCGCCGCCCGAGCCTAGTTNNGATCGGACCAAGGGGTGCCGCAGTCGTCGTTCCCACGAGGCTCGGACTTGGCGATGGGAGAGGTAAGACGCCAAGGGAGCAGGAAGGGAAAGGAGCGCATCGATCATAGCAGGGCAGGGGGGCGGGGAGACGCCGTGACGAATTAGCCTGCAGATGGCAGTTGGGCCAAGCCAGAAGTCCGGATGCAGTTGGGACTACAATTAGGCAATTATCTTATGTAGAGCTTTTTATGTAAAAATAAGACACCGCTGATGATAAGTAAGGAGCATTCGCATTCAGATGGCTTCTCGATGAAACTACGGTGGGGAGGTTGACAGTGAAACTGAGTCTCATCATCTAATTTTTCTGCGTAGCTGCCATGTCGTCCTCCGCTTTTACTGACACCGATCCTCGGCGATTGCCGCTCTGCCAACTATCGGCAGGGGAGTCAGGTCGTGTGTATGAGCTAACGGGGGAAGGGACCTTCAAGCAGCGTATCCGTGAGTTAGGATTCGGAGAGTCGGCGATGGTGACCAAGATGTCGGGGCAATCGACCGTGATCTGTCGAGTGAATGGAACGCGAGTCGCGTTGAGTCACGGCGCGGCTAGCCAGATTTTAGTCGAGTGCTGTCGTACCTCGCGGTGAGGTGATTGGGGCGCGATCCGGATGTTATGGCAGACGTGGTACCTCTTTCTACTTTGACGGTCGGCGCAGCGGGAGTGTTGCGCGATTATCCGAAAGCAGGAGCGGCATTTTTGCGGCTTCGTGAGATGGGGCTGTTGCCCGGGACGCGTCTCAAGCTGGTGCGAACGGCACCCTTGGGCGATCCGCTTGAGGTGGAAGTACGTGGCTATCGGCTGACCCTGCGACGCTCCGAGGCGGACCAGATCCGCGTGGAGCCTGTTTCCTCATGACGGCGTCGCTTCCTCCTTTCCCGACGCAGGCTGTTTCGGCTTCGCGCGGTGCGCCGGTTTACGCCTTGGTCGGCAATCCCAATTGTGGAAAGACCACCCTTTTCAATGCGCTGACTGGCTTGAAGCAGAAGGTGGGGAACTACCCGGGTGTCACGGTGGAGAAGAAGGTAGGCACCGCGTATTCACAGCATGGACACCCGCTGACGGTGATCGATCTTCCCGGGGCTTATTCCCTGGCGGCACGTTCTCCGGATGAGGCGGTGACGCGCGACGTTCTTTTGGGGCGCCGAGCCGATACGGCTGCGCCGGATCGCATCCTTTGCATCGTCGATGCCACCAATCTCGAGCGAAATCTTTACTTGGTACACCAGATCCTCGACCTAGGTCGTCCGGTCATCCTGGTTTTGAATATGATGGACCTCGCCGTTAAAGCGGGGATTGAGATTCGTATCGAACATTTGGAGAAAGAGCTGGGTATCCCGGTGATTGCTTGCGAAGCCGCCCATGGCAAAGGCCTCGTGGAGCTCAAGCTGGCGATGAGTCGGGCGGATTTACCGCTGCCGCGACACAGTTGGAATGTCCCCGCGGCGATTGCGGCCGCAGTGTCTGAGCTGCAAGCATCATTGACGGAAAACGACAGCAAAGGGCCGCTGATGGCTCGGGCGGAAGCGTTGCTCCTCCTGACGGATCAAGACACGGTGCGGGTGGCAGGGTCGGCTCCTTTGAGCGAGCGGACGACGTCCATTCTCCAAAGTTGGCAAAAACGTTGGAAAGACGAAGGCACCGATTGGGCGGCCGCTCTGGTAGGCTCCCGTTACGACGAGATCGGTCGTCTTTGCGCGGAAGTGGCTCGAACGGGCAGTGGTGAGCTTTCTGCGGTCAACTCCAGCGATCGTATTGATGAGGTGGTGACGCATCCGGTTTGGGGCTGGTTGGTGCTTGGGTCGATCATGGGATTGCTTTTTCTGAGCATTTTCACGTTGGCCGAGTATCCCATGACTTGGATCGACGATCATGTGGCGGCGCTTTCGGACTGGGTAAAAGGAGCCATGCCGGAGGGGGATCTGCGCGATTTGATCACGGATGGAGCGATTGCAGGTGTGGGTGGCGTGGTGATTTTTCTGCCGCAGATTCTGATTCTNNCGCTTGATGAATCGGGTTGGCCTCAATGGAAAAAGCTTTATCCCGCTCCTCAGTTCTTACGCCTGCGCGATTCCTGGGATCATGGCGACTCGAACCATTGAGGATTCCAAAGACCGACTCGTGACCATTCTGGTGGCGCCCTTGATGAGCTGCTCGGCGCGACTACCGGTTTATTTGCTGATGATTGCGGCGATTGTCCCTGGAGAACAGGTGCCCATTCTTACCAAGGTAGGAATCATGCTTTCGATGTACGCGTTGGGCACGTTCGGAGCATTCGGCTTTGCCTGGCTTTTTAAGCGTACCCTGTTCAAGGGACAACCGCCGCTCATGATCATGGAGCTGCCTCCCTACCGTCTTCCGCGACTTCGGGATGTCTTTCTGCAGATGACTGAGCGTGGGTGGATTTTTCTGAAGCGGGCGGGCACGATCATTTTGGCGATCTCGATAGTGCTGTGGTTCCTGGCGACGTACCCCAAGTCACCTGAAGGAGCGAGTGCGCAGGATCAGATTACACACAGCTTTGCAGGTCAGGCGGGACATTTTATTGAGCCGGTGGTGAAGCCGTTGGGCTTTGACTGGCAAATTGGAATCGGGGTCATTGCTTCCTTTGCGGCCCGCGAAGTTTTTGTTTCCACGATGAGCGTCGTGTTCAACGCGCAGGGCGAAGATGACGNNCCACGACTCCGTTGCGTCAGGCGTTGCTGGCGGCCAAGTGGCCGGACGGAGCGCCCCTGTTTACACCGCTTACGTGTCTATCACTGATGGTTTTCTATGTCTTCGCCATGCAGTGTATCAGCACCATCGCGATCGTGAGGCGGGAAACGAACTCCTGGCGCTGGCCGCTCTTCCAGCTGGGCTACATGACCGGTACCGCTTGGGTGCTGAGCTTCATCGTGTATCAAGTGGGAAGAGCCTTAGGATTTTGACGAAAACGAATTTGTTTTTGAGGTTAGAAATCATGACGCTGAGTGAGTACATTTTCGGTGGCCCGGCGAATACTCATTGGCAGACGCTGACCGCCCTGGCGGTGGTTGCGGCCACGGTCCTCTGGCTGGTGTTGCGCACAACGTCGAAATCCCGCCGCGTTTCGGGTTGTGGAGGGAGCGGATGTGGTGCGGTGAGCAAGGACGCGAAGAAGCTTAAGGCTCATCTGGCGACTCGGATGACGGGTCGAGTGGTTGGCCGCTAGCGATTCGGCTTCTGAGTTGCGCTTAGCCTTCGCTTGTCGAGGCTGACACAGTGATGTCGTCACCCTCTCCAGCTCCATACGGTCGCGCAACTGGCTTGGCGAATGGGACGATTCTGATCGGTTTTGCGCTTTTCGCGTTCATTCTTCTAGCACGTGTTACCCTAATCGCGAACGCGGGTAACGATATTCCCTTTTTCGATCAGTGGGAGGGTGAAGCAAAGATACTTTACCACGCTTGGGAAACAGGCGCGTGGACGTGGAGGGATTTTTTGCGTCCACATAATGAGCACCGCTTGTTGGCGACACAGGTGTTGAACGTCTCGCTCCTATCGTTGAACAGCCAATGGGATCCTTTGGTTCAGATGGTGGCGGGTGCATGCCTCTCAGCGTTCACAGCCGCGGCTTTGATGGTATGGGTGGCCAGAGGGCTATCAGGGTTTCAAAAGACGATGATCGCTTTGGCCATCGCGGTGTTTTTTTTGCCCATCGCCAGCTGGCACAACACGCTATGGGGCTTCCAGTCTCAGGTTTATTTTACGCTGGGACTTTCAGTTATCGCCATGTGGGGGTGGACGACAGAGGGTAGTCATCACAAGGCGCGGTTGGCAGTGGCGCTCGTAGCCACCCTCGTGGCGTTGGTCAGCTCTGGCACCGTGGTTTTTCTGGGAGTAGCCCTGGTTGGAGGGGGAATTGAGAGCGCGCTGTCGCGGCGTCGACTGGGGGCCCGGACGCTTTACCTAGTGATCGGCGGTCTTTTCGTCCTCGTTGCGGCGTGGCTTCTTAGGCCTGCAGTGCCGGGGCACTCGGAGTTGCGGGCGACGGACTGGGCAAGTTTTATGAGCGCCTGGACATCAGCCCTGGCTTGGCCAGAGACGCGCTTGCCGGCGTTGAGCTTTGTTCTCATGAACTTGCCCTGGCTAGTTTTGGTTGGGGGAAGAGTCAGTGGTCGAATTTCACCCACGCTTTTTGGTGACCGGGCTGTTATGCTGGGGTTATGGTCGATCGCAGCAGCTGCAGGTCAGGCCTGGGCGCGAGGAGGAGCTCAGATGGGAGGAGCAGGTATACCCTCACGCTACGTGGACTTTTTGATCTTTTTGCCGTTGGCCAATGTCTTGGCAGCGTGCGAACTGTACCGACGAGGTCTTGGTCCGCTGCGCTTGGCGCGATGTGCTTTTGCCGTCTTCGCCTTTTTTCTCCTGAGCGCTTGGGTGTCGACGTCCGCTTCTGTTTGGGAAGCGATGATTATTCCACGTAAGCAGGACCGCTTTGGTCAGTCTCGTCTCGTCGGCGAAGTGGTCGAAACTCGAAGTGGTGATGCTTTGAAAGGTCAGCCATGGACGTTCATTCCTCACTTTGACGCGACCTCGATTCTGTCGGTCGTGGATGATGCCGTTCTTCAGCCTATCTTACCTCCCAGTCTCCAGAGGGTATCACCTTTTCAGTGGCTGGAAGGCGACGAAGGGTTGTTGCGGCTTGGGGCTGTGCCTGGTGGCGTGCCGCGAACGGGGAGGTACTCGGCTTGGGGGACCTTTATCAGCAGTACGTCGCAGTCGCGAACCGGAGAAACACTGAGTAAACCTTTCCGGTTTGATGGATACGCGGGAGAACTGTCGCTTTTTCACACGGGAGTCGGATCCCGGACATCTGTCGTGTTCGTTGACCAGAATACGGGCCGAGAAACCAGCTTAAGTCTGACTGACATTCCACCTTACAGTTGGGAAAACGTGACAATCCGTATTCCTCCGGGGATTTACGGTCTCAGAGTTCGCAACGAACGTGTTCAGGATGGCGTGGCCTTGACCGCACTGCGTCCGATGGGACCGCTTTCATGGGCCACGCGGCGCTTGTTGGGCATAAGTACAGAACTGCTTTGGGTCAGTGCCGGAGCACTCTTTGTACTGCTGACGCTTATTGGTTTAGATAGTCGGCCCAGCCCCAAGTCCTAGTTGTTGCCTCTCAAGAGCGATCGACGACAGAGGTCGGAGCGGGCTGCGCTTGTATGTCGAGCTCTGCGAGAGGAGGCCTTAAGCATTCACGCTAGTAGACCGTTTGACTGCGATCGGCAAAACGCCCAGGGCCGCGATCAAACAAAGCACGCCGGCGCCGATAAAGGCGGGAGAGTAGCTGCCGAAGCTGGTGCGCAGGTAGCCGGCGGTGTAGGTGGCGAAGGCGGCGCCGATTTGGTGGGAGGCGACGATCCAACCGAAAACAATGGCGGCTTTTTCTCTGCCGAATACATCGGCGGTCAGGCGTACGGTGGGCGGCACGGTGGCAATCCAATCGAGACCGTAAAACACCGCGAAAAGTCCCAAGCCAAAGCTGGAACCGACCAATGCGCTAGGGAGAAAGAGTAAAGACAATCCCCTGAGGCCATAATATCCGAAGAGCAGATAGCGGCAGTTGTACCGATCGGACAGCCAGCCCGACGCCGTGGTGCCGACCAGATCGAAGAGCCCCATGGCAGCAAGCAACCCTGCAGCACGGACCTCAGGAATGCCGCAGTCGAAGGCAGCCGCCACCAGATGCGTGCCGATCAGGCCGTTGGTGCTGGCGCCGCACACGAAGAACGAGCCGGCCAAAAGCCAAAAGTCGCGGCGCTGGACAGCCTCTCCCAAGACGCTGAGGGCTCGCCACGCGGGATTGCCAGTGATCTCGCGATCAGGCGTCTCGTTTCCGGTGTCGCCATAGGCTTTCTGGCCCACGTCGCGTGGGTGATCGCGCATGAAAATCCAAATCAGCGGGATCATGACAGCGGTGCAAATCGCGACGATGACCGGAGCCGAGCGCCATCCTTGGCTCGTCACGGCGGCGGCTAGCCAGGGAAGAAAAATCAGCTGTCCCGTCGCCGTGCTCGCGGTGAGCAGACCTACGACCAACCCGCGGCGTTTGGTGAACCAACGTGTGGCGACGGCGGCTCCCAGCACAGTGGCTGCAAGGCCCGAACCACTGCCGACAAGAAGCCCCCAGAGAATCAAGAAATGACTGAAGTGGGTGGCGAAGATAGAGAGCCCGTATCCAGCACTCACCAACGCCATCGCGGCCATCATGGTGCGACGGAGTCCGAACCGCTGGTAGAGAGCCGCCGCGAAAGGGCCGATCATTCCATAGAGGAAGATGTTGATGGAGACGATTGAGGACACCTTGGCCCGGCTCCATTGAAACTCGTTGCCGAGAGGCAGAAGCATGACGCCCGGCGTGGCACGAGAACCCGCGGCGGCCAAGAGCGTGACAAACGTCACAGCGGCGACAATCCAGGCATAGTGGATGCGGTGGCCCCGAGCGGGCGAGGAGTTCATGCTCCTTAAGTGGGGCGCAAAAATCTGCGGACAGCAAGTGCTCGACCGCCCTAGGTTGTGGCGGTCGGGAGCCGTGCGCGCCTACCCCTGGCTAAGAGGCGGAGCGCGACGCGCTGTACGGGTCAAGAATTCGGCATACTGTCAGTCCAGCCGGNNTGCTGGACATGAAGCTTGGGGTCTCAAGCGAAGGGCTGCACCCCGAGTGTTCCCGTCAGCACCTTGCGGTACTCCGCAGACGTTACCCGCTGGAGTTGGGCTTGGGCCCGAACCAGTCGTTCACGAATACCCAGACGTTGGGCGATGTCGGCGTAGTGCCGCTGATCCAGGAAGAGGTCGAGCGATTCCACGTGACGTGACCACAGTTGTTCGTCGCTCCGCTGTTTGGCATCTAGCCGCGCTGCGTACCAACTGCTTTGGAAAAGATGTTCGCGGGAGAAACGCTCGCGTACCTCCTTATCAGCGAGGGTTAAACCGTCGCTGGTCTTGCCGTGTGCCATGATCTCGAGAAGCGCGCGGAGGGGAGGGCAGGCGAGTCCGATACTCCCGTCATTGAAGTAACTCTCGGCCACGCGACGGTGTGTGCTCACGATATTTTCCATCCCGTCTGCGAAGACAGCTAAGTCCTGCAGCTCGGGCTGAAGCATCTCGTCGGTGAAGACCGCGTGGGGATGGGCAAACACCCGTCCGAAGTAGATGCGGATAAACCGGCGGGTGATACGATAGCCGAGACGGCTAGCAGCGACGGTTTGTCCCTGGTAGTCGAAATCCACACACGGCTCGAGGCAGCCATCCCCGATGAGCGCACGGGCGGTGCGCTCGGAGGGGCTCATCCGCGAGAACACTTCGGGAACCAACAGACTGATGTCGTGATCGACTCGGACCTTGGGTCCCACGTAGCCAGCCGCGGTGATGAAGACGTCGTGGTGCGTCAGGATCAGCGAGACTAAAGCGGCGTTGAGATCGATGACCGGAGGCATCGCGTTGAACGGAGCCTTGGTCAGCGCACCTTCAGAACCAGCGCCAGTGGTTGACGGAGATTTTCCTGTCATCGAGCTGATGAACTCCATGAAGAGTTCTGGCAGCTCCATATGGTGGATCGGATTGAAGACGCAGAGTGGGCGGATCTTTCCTTCGGGGGGATTATTGCGACGACCGGGCACCACGAAGTGCACCGGCGTGAGCGGAGTGGTCACCTCCGGCGGCAATTTGCGGTGAAGACTTTGCCCGAGGTAGGCAACAGCTGCTTCCTGGGGTCGCGCGAGATCCGGGCGCAGTTGTAGGTAACGGGGGTTTTTGGTCAATTTGCCGTCGACGATACGTGGATGCGCCGAGGAGACAAAGTAAGTGGGGGACTGGCCGTCGGGAGCGTTGGCTGCGGCTCGGATCAACGCCTGCATAGGCGCGGTGAACGCGGAGAATCCGATGGCGTCCTCGACGATCTCGCGGGCGTCCTTTGCGGTGAGAGGGGCGTAGTTGGAGAGGAAGTTTCCACTGCCGCCGATATCCGCTTCGGCCTGGCCATCGTATCCGCGATGGATCGCATCGTCTGGCCGCTGGAAAAGTCGTTTTTCGCAGTTCTGCACGAACTTGAGCGACGGCGGATGAGTCTGCGAGGAGGACGGTTTGGGAACTTCCGGAGCGGCCAGACGTTGCGCAACCTCGCTGGCGGGCACCACGATGGAGGCAGTGATATCGTCCTCCAATTGAACCTTCGCGGCTGGGTGAAAGTCATGACGTAGCCCGAAGACCCGCCAAGCTCCATCCGTGGCGAAGCCCACCCTAAGCGTATTCACCAGAATCTTACGCCCATCGTGCCGAAGCTCGTTGGCAGGCCGACCATTGATTTGATCGACGGAAAAACGTTCCCGCCACCGGTCGCCCCATTGCGGTTGGTAGAAGCGCTTCACCACGAAGACGAGTTCTTTGATGTGTGGAGGAATCGAACGCAGCCATTCGTTGTACTCCGAGGTGTAGTCGCGGGGAGACGGGGTGAGTAGTTTGATAACACTACCAAACGAGCGCTCCGGACTCAGAATCGGGCGCGTGTCCGTGCTGCGTGAGCGGTCGACAAACCGGTTCGAACAATCCCTTGAGAGGATTGCCGCGACCTGGTCCATGTCAGCTTCGAAATCGGCCACGAAAACGGTACCACTGATGATGGCATCTGAGATGGCTTTAGAGATTTCAGATTTGCCTCCGCCGGAGACGGTGCAGGGTTTGTGACAGACGGTACCTTCGGCAACGGTACAGATGAGCCGCCAAACGCCTGGCTCGTTGGGCACGGGTTCGAGATGGACCCGGTAGCCGCCGGGACGGATGTACGTTTTACCCGCGAGGAGTTTGATGCGTTGGCGCGTGCCGTCGGACCCTGTCCAGGTGATGGCCTGATCGCTGAGACTGAAGTGGGCTTGCTCGGGAATCAGTATCGTATCGGGCAGAACCTTGTCCACCGCGTGGCCTTCTGGCAGGAGATCGAATCGCCCGGGATGGCGAGCGGCGACATCCGCCACGCTGTAACGCTCAGGAACTCCGTAGGCGTCGAACTCATTGCCGAGGTCGTAACTCGGGAAGACCAGCGCGCCACCGGCATGTTCTTCTTCCGCCGAGCCGTAGAGGTTCGCGGCGAAGCTAATCTGGGTTTTGACCTCCTTCTTGCAGTAGCCGTAGTAGTTGTCAGCGATGATCGTCACCATCACCCCGCGGCTATCGCGAGCACAGACTTTGAACGCTGATCCACCGTTGTACCGTTCCTCCTCGGTCTTCCAGCACATGCCGTCGCGTCGTTGTCGCGGTGTCGCTAGATTCCAGTGCGGCAACCCGAGAGCATGCTTGGGCACATTCACCAAGTGTGGGGCGAGGATAACGCATCCGCTGTGACCGGTCCACCCATCGACATCGAGCGAGGCATCATTTTCAGGCAGATGTGGATCGCCGGCGTTGCCGAAAATGCTTTCGACGAAATCGAGGTTCGAAACCAACGACCCCGGAGCGAAGAAACGAATCTCCATCCGCTTTTCCGGAGTGAAGCCGGGGATGGCGGGTACCACCAGAGGGCGGAGGAGGAGGGAGACGAAACACTCGGCCTCGGCTGAGCTCCCGGCCGTGAAGGGGAGGCGGAGCAATTCGCTCGGAGGATTGAGCGCAAAGGCGAGCAGGCGCGAGAAAGCAACTTTGGGCACCGACAGTTTGTCGTCGGGAACGGCAAAGCCTCCTTCGGCGATATGGAAAACGCCCTGGGTGGTGCGACGGTCATTGACCGGGTTGTGCAGCACGCCATTGCGCAGACGATAGCTCTTTAGCAACGGCGATTCGTAGTGGTCACCTTTTGCCGGGAGGGAGAGTTCGCGGGCCAATCCCGGTTGGTCGAGCACGAACGTTTTGGTGGGAAGTCGTGCCGCTGGACCGATGTCGGCCAGATACTGGGTCAAAAAGTGCTGAATCCGGCTGTCGACGGGACAGAGGCGATCCGCCAGTTGTCGGGTGATTTCTCGGTGGCGGGCGAAAATGGGAGCCGTCAGCTTATTCCAGACCGCGCCCTGGGCATCGTCCATCGTTGGACACCCCAGCAGGGCCAGGCGCAGGTTGATCGCGTGATGGAGGTGAGGCAGTTCGATCGGATCAGCTTGGTTTGGCATAAGGAGGAGGATTCGAGCAGAGAAGGGCGAAAAGACAAAGGCAGGTTTGATGCCGTTACGTCATGATTGCGCAACTTTTTGTACCGTGCTGGGCGGATTTGGCCAAATTATGCGCAGATCACGGCGTCACGCGGAGGCTTGGATTTCGTTAAGCTCTTGGATTGGGTTGATCGGAATGGCTTCTTCAAGATGCCAAGTTGATCCGATGGAGTGCGGTGCGAGCTTCGGAAGACGCCATGAAAAGCTTCCAAACCAAGCCGTCGCGGAGATTTTCAATCATCAGGAGTGTGATGCCCTGGTCGATCCCTAGACAATCAGGGGCAATCCAGTTCGTTTCTGGGTTGAAGGCGTCGGCGAATCCATAGCGGCCGTAGAGTCGAGAGCCGAAGCGCCGTTGAAACTCTTCTAAGGTCTGTTCGCTTTCACGAGGGGTGAAGCAGAGCGAGCCGGCGGCGGCGCAAGGGACAAGCGTTCCGTCGATGCGCGGATCGCGTCCTTGAGAGGGATCGACCGGTGGGCCGCCCCAGTCGGTGTATCCATTTATTCCATCGCTGGAGGTGATGCCCCAGTCGGTTTCGCTCCACGCGGAAAATTCTTCGCGCAGTGTTTGGCACCACAGCCGGTGGGCATGCGTGGCGTCTACCGAGTTTTGCCAATAGTCGATCGTTCCATCGCGAAGCCCCCGGAAGTCGAACCAGGCGTGAGGGAATTGATGTACGAAGAGTGGGGGATGATGAAGGAATCGGTACCCGCCAAAATCTACCCAAGGGCTGCGCTTCCACCGATTCCAGGTTTCCGCAGGAACAGGATGGGTGGGTGAACCAATGGCCAGGAGGGTGAGGAGCAGGTGTTCAGAAAAGTGTGACCACGACCAGGGCAGTGGGCCAGTTTCTGGTTTCCATCCATGAGATAGAACGCCCGCAGAGGTGAGGAATGCGGTCCAGTCGATACGCTGTGCCAACTGATCGCAGGCCCGAGTCAGCACAAGGTCGTCGGAGAAGGCCGCGCGAACGGTAATCACCCCGGCGAGCAGAAGCGCGGTATCGATGGTGGAGACTTCGCACTGCCAGACGCGCTGGCCCCCGGCGGCATCGACGAAGTGATAAAAACAACCGGCGTGGTGCGGTGTGCCGTGGAGCAGGAAATCGAGTGTTTTGCGGACACGACGGGTGCACTCCTGACGACTCATCCACCCGCGTTGGGCGCCGATTGCCCAAGAGGTCAGGCCAAAGCCGGTAGCAGCCATGCTGGCCACGCTTCCCACCCCGCTGCCGTCGGCGCGGGCGCGGTCTGGGATGAGCCCGGTGGCGGGGTGGGCGGTATCGCGGAAATATCCCCAGGCGCGTCGGGCGACGTCTTGAAGGAAAGGAGAGACCCCTGGGTGCATGGGAGAGAGCGAGATAGGTGAGCGAGTGATTTCACGTTTCACTTGCGCCGGAACCTAGATTGGATGGCGGAGATTGTCTCTCACGTCCCTCCCATCACCAGAAAGTTCCGCTCCGCCCGTTAAGTCGCTCGCTTTCGATCTCCACGCGCTCGCGTCGTCAGCACCCACCCGAGCATGGACGCTCGGTGAGCTCATGGACACGTTGGGGGGCCGGGCCTCGGCGTTGTTGGTCTTGGTCTGCGCCTTGCCCTTTTGCTCTCCCATTACCCTCCCAGGGCTGTCCACCCCGTTTGGATTAGTCATTTTTCTGCTTTCGCTGCGGTTCGCTCTGGGTCTAGCGCCCTGGTTGCCGAAGCGGTTGCGCCGCGTGACGTTGCCGCCTAAAACGCTTGGCAAGATTCTCGAAGCGGGGAGCAAGGTCATTGGTTGGTTCGAACGACGCATGAAACCCCGCTGGCGCCTCCTCGTGGATCCTCTGTGGAAGACTCGGGTTCATGCGGTCATGGTGATTCTCGCTGCGATGGTGTTGATGCTGCCCCTCCCGCCGGTGCCCCCGTTTACCAATACGCTGCCCGCCCTGGTGATCGTGATTCTGACCCTCAGTTCGCTGCAAAAAGATGGAGTGGGAATTGTCGCTGGGTACGCGGTGTTTGTGGGAATGGTGATCTACTTCGCCTTTTGGGCGGCCGTCATTGTGGAGGCGTGCCAGCGTTTGGCGCAGAAGTTTGGTCTGGGCGCGTAGGCGGGACTCGCGCTGAGGATTTCAGATTTGAGATTTGAAATTTGAGACTAAGGCGGGTTGCGCAGTGAGGAGGGTGGGTGCAGGCTGAGGTGATGACCGCTCCGTTGTCGCGCACGTCGATTCCTGTCTCGCTCACGCGCTGGACGGCGCAAGACGTGTCTGGGTGTGACGACTGGGTGGCCGCGGAGGAGCCTTTGGAACTGCGGGTAGAAGGAAAGAGTTTGGCAGTGGTCATGCGCACGCCCGGTCATGATCGCGAGCTGGCGGCAGGGTTTCTTCTCACGGAAGGAATTATTCAGCTTNNGATCACGGAAGGAATTATTCAGGGCCGTGGGGATCTACTTGATCTCGTGCATTGCATCTCTGGAGGAGAGCCGCAGCCCAATATTTTAGAGGCGCTGCTCGACGCCCGGGTGCCCGTCGATTGGGCGCGCCTGCAACGGCATACGTTTGCGTCCTCGAGTTGCGGGGTTTGTGGGAAGGCGAGCATCGACGCGGTTCGGACTACGTGCCGGCCGCTGACCGTTGCGTTTGTGCCGGCGCGTTCGGTGTTGCAGTCGTTACCCGACCGCTTGCGCGCGGCTCAGGCGGGATTTGCAGTAACAGGTGGGCTGCATGCGAGCGGGCTCTTTACGGCTGACGGTGACCTGTTGGTCGTGCGGGAGGATGTGGGGCGACACAATGCCCTCGATAAGGTGACGGGCTGGGCTTTTTTTGCCGAAAAGCTGCCTTTGGAACAGGCGATTCTTTTGGTAAGCGGACGCGTCTCGTTTGAACTGATGCAGAAGGCATTGGCTGCAGGAATTTCCTGTGTAGCAGCGGTTTCTGCGCCCACGAGCCTAGCGGTGGAGTTCGCGCGCGAGAGTGGTCAAACGTTGGTCGGATTTCTTCGGGGCGACCGCATGAACGTGTACGCGGGCACAATTCAGGGGTGAGCAGGTCGGAAAACGTTAGCCTCGCTTGCGGAGTGTCCCGGCTCGTCTCCGTCGGAGGTAGTGATAAGATGTCTCCCGTTTCTATGATGTCTCCTGTGCGTGCTCTCGTTTTCCTCTTTCTGATGGTGGCAGTCGCCTGCTCTGACGTGGCGTTGATGGCTGCGGATGCGTCTCCGGACGAGGCGTTGCGGGCCCTGGTCGCACGTCAAAAAGAACTCTTGGCCAGTGCTGAGAAAAAGCAGTCGCAGGTGGAACTGGAGGACCTACGCCATCCGTTGCAGCAGCTCTGCTTCGATTATGAGGATTTTTTGCGGCGTAATCCCGATCTCGCTGCGGGCTACGTCAGCTATGCACTCCTTCTCGATCATCCGGTGATCGACGAGCGACGCCGCGCGACGGGTCTACTCCTCAAGGCGAACCAGCTCGATCCGGAGCTGCCCCTAGTAAAAAATCAATTGGGCAATCACGTGGCTGAGATGGGGAAGCCCCTAGAGGCTTTGAACTACTTCCTCGCGGCGATCCGGTTGGCTCCGAAGGAATCGCTTTACCACTATCAGCTCGGGACTCTCTTAGCCGAGGCGCGCGACGATTTTCTCAAAAGCGGGGAGTGGACTGCGACTAAAGTCGATGAAGCGCTGCAGCGGGCTTTCCTTCAGGCATCGTTGAATTCGCCGAATGATTGGCGCTATGCCTACCGTTACGGGCTGTCGTTCTACGACGTCGAAAAGCCGGATTGGGAGACGGCGTTGGCGTTCTGGACCAAGTTTGAAGCCGATCTCAAACCAGGGATTGAACAGCAAACCTGTCGGGTGCACCGCGCGAAAGTCTTGGTTGAGATGAATGAGATGGAGGAGGCCAAGGAGGTTCTCAGCACGATCACGGAACCGGCACTGACCCGGCAGAAGAAGACCGTCGAAGAGGCCCTGGCTCAAAAAACCCGAGCTAAGTGAGAGGGCACGCGTGAGGGCTTAGGGCGGAACTCCAAGTCACTTTTTACGAACAGATTACGGACGTTGCGTTAATGGGTCTATTGAGAACGTGAGCCAGTCTCAATAAGGTGGATTCATTGAGACTGATTTTCAGCCACAAGTGGTTACAAATCATTTTCCCGAGTTGAGAAGTGCAGGAGAGCGACGATGGTGCGGGTATGAGTACGTCCACCCAACCTGCCCAAGCCGCTGCCGCCCGTTGTTCGTCCTGCAATTATTGGAATGCGCAGGCGAGCTCTGACCAAGGTCAGTGCCGTCGCCACGCGCCCCAGACGGTGGTTTTCAACGTCGATGCCGGAGTGAAGTTCGAGTCTCGTTTCCCAGAAACCAAAGCCGCCGATTGGTGCGGGGATTACAGCGCTAATCGCTAAGCTATCTGCGCGCAGGTTTACCTACAGTATAAGCTTCTTATAGCCACCTGGTTACCCAGGTGGTTTTTTTGTGCATGGGAGTCATTAGGAGCGGTAAATAGTGGCTCTTTTATCTTGAGGCTGATTCTCAGTCTCACTTAATTGGGCTCATGCCGCTCGCAGATTCCTTCGATCCCGTGTTAGCCCCGCTGGCGGGTCCCTTTTGTCTGCAAGCAGATACACTGTTGGATCTGCGTGATTGTGTGGTAAACGAAGTGCGGCCGGGACGGTGTGTGGCTTGCTACTTTGCGCTCCAGAGTTCGGCAGCCGAACGGGCGATCTCCGCGTTGTGTCCTTTGCGGCAGTGGTTGGAGGAGCGGATTGAGGTGGTTGCTTTTGGTGCCTCTCAGGAGACCCTGGAAACCCTGCCACTCAATCTTGAGGGCAAGAACCTGGAAGGATTTTGCCGGGAGGTCATGGCGGAGTTTCAGGAAAATCGCGCGTACGCTCTCGATCGGATTCAGCTCGAGTTCCGTTACAAAGCGGTCGCAGCGGAGCAGGCGGCGTAATCCGGGCTGAGCATGACGGCGCGTACGCCTCAGCAAATCGATGCGTTTACCGAGCGGGCGGAAGCCTGCTGGCAGGAGCAAGGAGGGCGCAGGACCCAAGTGCGCGATGTCATTTGCCGCGTCATTGGTAGTCA
>DKKJ01000395.1:1182-15035 GCA_002455175.1 Opitutaceae bacterium UBA6669 | reverse complement strand
TTTTTACGCCACTGATAAGAGAGTACGCCGTTGTTGGCGTTGGCGGTGACACTGAAGGTGACCGAATTACCGACTGTCGCGGATTGTGCGATGGGTTGCGAGGAGAGGGTCGGGACAGTGACTACCGGAGAAACGGTGAGTACTGCATCGGCACTGGTAATCAAACCTACGCTATTGGAGACCACCACCGAGTACACACCGGCGTCAGCGAGTTGAACGTTCGAGAGTGAAAGCGTGCTGTTGGTAGCGAGAGGAATGGCTACCCCACCTTTGCGCCACTGTAGGGTTAGGGGAGCGGTGCCTTCCAAGGAGACGGAAAAAGCTACGTCGGCACCCACGGAAACGGATTGTGACTGCGGCTGACTCAAAAACGAAGGGATCACGGGCAGGGGGCTGACGGTAAGGACAGCGTTGTCGCTGACGACTGAGCCGGCGCTGTTGGTGACCACAACAGAGTAGCTACCCCCATCCACCAGCTGTACGCTGGAGAGTGTAAAGCTAGCTTGTGTCGCACCGGTGATAGCGGAGCCGTTTTTGCGCCACTGATAGGAGAGAACGCCGTTGTTGGCGTTAGCGGTGACGTTAAAAGTCGCTGAGCCTCCTACAGTGACGGTCTGAGAAAAGGGTTGGGTGGTGAACGTTGGAACAGTGACTACTGGAGAAACGGTGAGCACTGCGTCGGCGCTGGTGACTGAGCCGGCGCTGTTGGAAACAATGACAGAGTAAGTGCCCGCGTCGCTGAGTTGGGAGCTGGCGAGAGTGAAGGTACTTTGAGTGGCCCCATTGATAGCAGAACCATTTTTGCGCCATTGATACGAAAGGACGCCGTTGTTGGCGTTAGCGGTGACACTAAAGGTGACCGAATTGCCGACCGTCGCGGATTGAGATACTGGTTGCGAGGAGAGGGTCGGAGCGGTGACTACCGGAGAAACCGTGAGCACTGCATCGGCGCTGGTGACCGAGCCAGCGCTATTGGAGACAATAACAGAGTAGGTACCCGCGTCGCTGAGCTGGGAGCTGGCGAGAGTGAAGGTNNTAGCGGAAGTTGGCTGGGTGATGATACTAGGAGCAATTGCAGGCGGCGTAAACGTGTAGGTGACAGAAACATTTCCAGCGTACAGTCCTGAAACGGAGTATCCAGCGCCGTTGAAAATCGACGCTAGTGTGTAGATGGTTAAGGTGTTCGTCGCGGAGAATGAGAGGGAGAAATCACCTGTTCCGGTAAGCGCGGCGAGATCCGAGGTTTGATTTATCGTGAAGGTGGTCGATAACATAGGTCCACCAGCTTCTTGTGTTCCCCCTAAGCCAAGGAGAGTCAGCAGTGTCCCGCCAGACGTGAGTAATGACTCCTGGCTAGTCCTCGTTAGCGTGCCTGCGCTGAGATCGACTTTAAGTGTTCGTGAATAACTGCCGCCCGAGAGGAGGCTTAGCAAACCGGTGTTTTTGACACCCGCGGTACCAGTCGTACTTGTCACTGTTACAGTCGCCCCTGTAAGAGTGCCCAAGGCCGGGCTGAATTTTGGCAACGTGACGGAGACGGGCCCATGGCTAGTGGACTCAGTTTTGCTTCCTAAGATAGAAACTGTGCCGGTTGTAACTGCTGCGCTATGACTCAGCGAGAAGGTGGAAGACCCACTGCTCGTGTCGGCGCGCAAGGACGAGGTAATTACCAGTAAAAGTGGCGTTAGTAAGTAACCGCCAACTTTGAAGAGGGCTAAGTAGAAACTAAGATTTTTTCTCATTTGCAGTATCACCCTTTTCGTCCCCCCGGGCGATATGCTTATTAGTTTCATTATTCACATGCTGATAAATAGAAGTACTCAGCATGATCTATAAAAAGCTCAATTTCAGTTACATACGTACCTATGCGCTCCTTAGTCGCGATACGGAAAAATACTACACCAGGTAAACCATTTCCTGGCATCGGTCGGCGCCCGTGGTGCTCGTCTCGATTAGAGATCTTCCCGGAACGATGAGGCCTCTGAGCACTACATCCGTGATGACAGATTACGCATAACGTTATCCATAAAGAATTTACGAACCGGAATGGGCCAGTGTGTTACCTGGCAGTTAGCGCCAGGTTAAAGCCTGACTTATACCATGAAGCGGAGGCCCAAATCACCCCTGGGGGGGCGACGACATCCTCACCAAGCCCAAACGAAACGCTTCTCGGGTAAGATCTGCGGCGTTACGTGTCCCCAACTTCTGCATCAGATGATGACGGTGATTTTCGGCTGTCTTAATACTGATGCCTAATCGTTAAGCTAGTTGCTTGTTGCTGCACCCTTCGGCAATGAGTTGCAGGACTTCTCGTTCGCGAGCCGTGAGATTGTCAGAGGAACGTGTGGAGCTGGGATCTGAAAACGATTGTTGGAGAATCTTGGTAACGCGCTCTCCAAAGTAGGCTCGGCCAGCGCCTACGGTTTCGATGGCCTTGAGCAGCGTATCGACCTGGCTGGTTTTCTCAATGATGCCTCTGGCTCCTGCTTCAAGAGCTTGGCGCACGGTGGCCGTGTCGTAGTGCGACGAAAATATGAGGATATGCGTCTCTGGAGTTGTATTGGTAAGTGCGCGAGCGATCAAGATCCCGTTCATCCCAGGTAGATCTATATCGAGAAGGACCAAGTCCGGTTTAAGTTTCCTACACTGGTCCAAAACGATCAAACCATCAGAAGCTTCGCCAACCACCTGAAGGTGGGGCCGTGTTTGAAGGTAAGCGGCGAGAACTTCACGGATCGCCACATGATCTTCTGCAATAAAAATACGCAAGGGCTGTGGGGAATCTAAACCCATGTGCGGTAGCCTGATAATACCCTCCGAAACTGACAAATACATTCTTTTGAAAAACGGCGTTAATTGTCGTCGCTTTGCTATGGGTAGCCCGCCCTCACCCTAAATCGGGAATTACCCCATAACGAACGCTGTTTCCGTCCTTCGGTATCAGTGTCTTAGTTCACCAAGTACCATATCTCATCACAGCCATGACTTCATTTAAACGTACCGTGACTCCACGTATTCGTGACGGGAGTNNCGACGGTCCCGACCGAGATATCCGGAGCTACGTGGGATCAGATCAAAGATCTAAAGTTCGAACAACGCTCAGACTTCCAGCAAGGTCTTGCTCGTCTCGAAGCCCGGTTAGAACTGCAGGTTAAGGAGCTCAATGAAAAACGAGCGAGCTTCAAGGGTACAACAAGCACCCAGGCTTGGGACTTCGCGATGAAAGAGATGGAAGAATCCCGCGCTTACTTTCGTTCCATGGCAGCAGAGACGGCCAAGGCGACAGAGGAGACATGGACTGACCGTCGCGAAAAAGTCGGCCAAGCATGGGAGCGCACGCAGACAGCGTACAGTAAAGTTAAGGCAAGCACCACGACCTGAGCGTTGATAGGTAAGACCTAGAACCCTCTAGGGTTCGTCGCGATCGCTGCATCCAGGGGCCAACGGTCGCTTGTATCCAACAAAGAGCACATTTCCGAAAGGAGTTCCCGCGCTCATAGGCTCTGCTGAAGCCTGGATTCCCTTTCTTTCAAGCACGGTTAACCACTCGTCCTTCGACCTAAAGTGGAAATCGCGAGAGGAATACCCTCTCGTCAGCGCTTTGAGACGATTGGCGAGGGCAACACATCTAAAACGCCATCCTGCCGCCGCGTCGGCCTCTCGCAGCATGAGGGTGCCCCCGACTTCTAGTGAGGTTAGTGCTGCATCAAGGACGGACTCTTGATCTACCGCTGGCATCATGTGAAGAACATCAAAGATTAAAACCGTCTGGGATCGCGGAAGCGGGGTATGGCGGATGTCAGCGGAAATGATTTCCACGGGTGGGCTCACTGCTAACCGTGCAATTTGGGCAATTCCGGGACGTGTTTCTACCCCTACCAATTTGGGAATCTCGATGGATGACGGAGCCAAGGTTTGTTGAGCGAGAAAGAGCGCAAGTATGAGTCCCTGGCCACAGCCGATATCGATAAGCGTCCCAGTCCGGTGGAGCTCCGGTCTCTCCCATACTGCTCTATAAAGGGGGTCATGCCGAAGTTTCCCTCGGCCAAATTGCCAAGCTGTGATCCCGCTCTTTCGGTAGCGTAGACTGGCGACATCGAGCAGTTTCTCAAACGGAACTGAGGCGAGAGGGGGAGTCACCCGGGGAGCACATCAGTTTGCGCGTGTCGTCGCAAGGGTCCGGGAAGATGAATTTGTCTCCTGAGGCGATCCTGCTTTCGAGCTTGGGTTTTTGTGTCGCTTCCGAAGCCACCAGACGATGACAGCACAAATACTCAGCTTCACCACATAGATCGCACCCAGAATAATAAATCCCCGTCGACTCGGCTGGCCGCTCAAGTCTCCTAAGAAGAGGGTGACGGCTGAGCGCAGGGTATAGAGGGGGACGCCGACGAGGAGATAAATCCTTAGCGGAATGCCGGCCAAAGCCAGGATGTAGTTCCTGATGAAATACGGAAGGACGGGCATAAGGATGGCGACGACGACAATCGCCGCCCCTTCACCCTGTGGAACTTCCGGTATCTGATGTTTGCGGCGCGTGAGCCAGCGAATAACGGGGGCGCGGAGGAAGCTTTTGGCGATTAGATAGGTACCCNNCCGAGTACGAGATAAACCACGCTGATGGGGAATCCAAAGATGGGTAAGGTGGATGTCAGCAATAGCAACGACACCGGATTGAGACGTCCCATGAGTTGCGGGATTTCCCGGAGATCGATTGTTGTGAACATTTCCACAGCAATTGCTGCTAGGACTATCACCGCTATAAAAGCGAACATCCAGCGTTTGCTCCGCACGGGCATCTTCAGTTTGCGTGTTGGAGCGAGAGTCGAGGGAGGATGATGTCGTTTCGCAGCGGACAAGGTGGAGCGGGAGACCACTAAAATTTACGACGGTTCGTTTTTCAGTCACGTAACTCACAGGAACCGAGTGCATGTCTCTTGGTCCATACGGTCCCANNCCGTTCTGTGCGCGCCTCTCGTCGGAAAACGTCGACTCAGTCGTCCGGGAATTCCGGCTCTCGTTCTCGATTTTGGATACTTCTTTCTGTCGCGGTCGTACTACTTCTCGGATTCTTCTTCTGGGTAACGTCAGCGCGCATCTTAGGCGAACCTGTAGAAATAGAGCATTCTGTTGAGACGCCTGTCTTTGCTCACTCGCTAGGTTCCTTGTTAGGCGCGCCCTTTAGTGGCGGCAACCGCGTCGATACGTTGGTAAATGGCGATGCCTTCTTTCCGGTTATGTTAGAGGCCATCAGGCAGGCGAAAAAGACGGTTACACTGGAGACCTATATTTGGTCATCAGGGCAGATCAGCGACCAATTCATTGAGGCATTANNCTCGTGCCGGCGTCAAAGTTCACGTGCTGGCAGATGGAATGGGAACACTCAAGTTGGAACGAGCAGACCAGGAGCGTATGAAAGGGGCCGGGGTGGAGTTTTACGTCTATGGGCGCGAGCACTGGTATGAAATCAAGCCGAACATCAATCACCGGACTCATCGTAAATGGCTCATCGTTGATGGACGGGTAGGGTTTACGGGGGGCATGTGTATTGACGATCGTTGGATGGGAAATGCGGATTCCGCGGAAAAATGGCGCGAAACACAAATTCGCGTGGAAGGGCCTGCTGTCCTTCAGATGCAAGCAACGTTCGCGACGAATTGGCTTCAGACCACCTCGCGACTCCTTTTTGGTGCCGAGTATTTTCCGGAGGTGATTCGCGCCGGCGATACGGTTGCTGAGTGTTATAAGAGTGGTCCAGGGGAAGACCCAGAAAATGCCCGCATCTCCTACCTAGTGGCAATCGCGGCTGCGAGAAAGTCTATCCAGATCGCTCACGCCTATTTTGTTCCTGACGACCTTGCGGTTGAGATGATCCTCGCGGNNGACCTTGTTGTTCCAGCCATTAACGACTCTCGGTTTGGGCGCGCGGCGTCACGCTCGCGTTGGGGAAAGCTTCTTGCTGCGGGTGTACGCTTCCACTGCTACTTGCCAGCCATGTATCACCCCAAGGTCATGGTGGTGGACGATTTTTTTGTCACGATTGGCTCGGTCAATTTCGATAACCGGTCGTTCGGGATCAACGATGAGGTTAATGTCAATATCCTCAGTCGAGAGGTCGCCCGAGAACACCTGAAGATTATTCAGGATGACATCGCGAAAAGTCGTCCTCTCACACTTCAAGAATTTCGCGACCGCGGAACGTTAATAAAACTAGTCGACCATTTTTGCGGACTTTTCCGTTCGCAGCTCTGAGGCAAACAACAGCGTTTACAACAGGTACCCTATGCTTACTTCCCGAACACTTTTCTTCGCTCTCTCCACGTTCGCGGGGCTTCTTTTCACCGCTGGCTGCACTTCACCCGGCTCGCCCCAAGTGTCATCATCCCCCGCTGGCAACGCGGTTCCGGCTGGAATGGTTTCCACTGCGAGCACCGTTCCGCAGACTCTTCCGCGGACATCCGTTGCCGTCGAACCAGCAACTAAGCCGTCAGAAACGTCTCCTGAAAAAAAGTAGCCGCAGCGATTTTCTCTTAATCCATGATCGTTGTTAAAATTGCCGGGTTTTGTGATTCTTATGGGAACGAAAACGTCTGAGTCTGTCCGTGCAGGCATGCCACGACTAAGACGTACTTTCGGGTTAGGATCCTTGCTCGTTGTTTCTTGCGGCCTCATGACCTCTGCGAGGGCCGATCGTGATGCGGCTTCTGTGTATGCCCAATACTGCCGGGCATGTCACGGGGCTGACTTGCAAGGTGGCAAGGTTCCTAGCTTGCTAGATGATCGCTGGAAGCAGGGCTCTGATGATGAAAGTCTGAGGAAGTCGATTGAAGAAGGGATCGTCACCTCTGGAATGCCGGCTTTCAAGCAAGCGCTGACCGAAGCAGAGGTGCGAGCTCTGATCGTTTTCATCCGCGAATCTGCTAAGCGTACTAAAGAACCTATTCCCGAGCGTTCCCGAGAACTTCCCGCGGCAACTCAATCAAGTGAGGAACATCGCTATCGGATCGAGTTGGTCGCGGGTGATCTCGATGTCCCTTGGTCGATGGTTTTTCTACCTGACGGACGCCTGCTTTTTACCGAGCGTAAAGGCGAACTTTACTTGGCTGATNNTTACTGGCTTTGGCTCTTCATCCTGACTATGCAACGAACGGATGGATTTACCTGTCCTTTAGCGATCCCGGGGAAAATGACACTTCGATGTTAAAGGTGGGGAGGGGACGACTTCGCGATGGTTCATGGACAGACCAAGAGACAATCTACCAGGCTCCTCAAGAGACGTACACGTCGAATGGCATCAACTTTGGGAGTCGTTTCGTGTTCAGTGGAGACTATCTGTTCTTCACCGTAGGAGAACGTGGGGCGGTAGGACAGGCCCAGGATATTACGCGTCCGAATGGGAAAGTGCACCGCGTATTTCATGACGGCAGTACCCCTCCGGACAATCCCTTTACCCAGACTCCTGGTGCGGTGGGTTCTATTTGGAGTTACGGCCATCGCAATCCCCAGGGGCTCGCGGCACATCCTGCCACCGGAGAATTATGGGAAACAGAACACGGTCCGCGGGGTGGCGATGAACTCAATTACGTCGAGGCAGGAAAAAACTACGGTTGGCCAGNNGTAATCACTTACGGTATGAATTACGATGGCACACCCGTATCCAGTCTCACCCATCAAGAAGGGTTGGAGCAACCCGTTCTTCATTGGACACCGTCCATTGCCACGAGTCCGCTGCGATTCTACACCGGAGATGCCTTCCCCCGTTGGAAGAATCAGCTATTTCTCGGAGCTCTTGCACAACAGGAATTACGTCGACTGGTTGTTGAGGGTCGCGAAGTGAAGCACCAAGAGGTGATTCTGAAAGACCTTGGACGTGTACGGGACATGATCACAGGTCCCGATGGTTATCTTTACGTCGCGCTTGAGCTGCCGCGTGTCCCAAGTCGCATTGTCCGGCTCGTTCCGGCTAAAGAAGACCACGCGCGCCTGGATCGATAGTGAATGTTCGTACCCTTTGACTGAAAGTATGAAGGGCGCTCACGCTTCACGAATCGCTACCTTTTCGAAAAGACTTCACTCGTTTGAAGTCGCTCCAAATCACTTCAGTGGGATCGCCAAACTTGGACAGCATCACCCGCGCGGTGCTTCCAGGTTCGACTTCTCCAGGTCTGGTTGAGGGATTATCGGCGTCGGTCTCGATTCTTAGGTCTAAGTCAAGGTCGGTAATTCGAGCCAAACCCAACGCAATCCTCATGGGTTCCTTCAACATTCCAGAAATGCGGGTAATCGCCGCGCTCGACTTTTCGATGGTGACGCGCACGGGGACTTTATTGACCGCAACTAATCGAGCAATCTCCGGCCGAAAATAGAGTTCGAATTGGGCCCTCTGCTCGTCCTCAGAGATCAAGGTTGCCTTCTCAACCTCTAGGTATTCAGCGGGCGACTTCAGAGCCTTTTTCCGAGGCCGGTTGTTGCGTTTGGCTTCCCATTTTAATCGTTCTTCTTTTGTAGCTGGCCGACCGTTCCACGTGAGCAATCGCCAACGCTCCTGATCAGGCAAAGAGGGGTCGTAGCGTTAACNNCGTTCTTCTTTGATGCGACCGTCGTCGTGGTATACACGGGTCAGCTGAGTGAAAGCGAGGTCTTCTCTTCCCGTCTCTTCCCAGTGCTGAAGCGCTTGAGATAAAAGGGGCGGAGGCGCATCCGTTGCGGCGGCCAGCGATGACAAACTGAGCCAGGGTGTACTCACGCACAACGTGGTGGCGATGAATCGACCGAGCATGTTCATGCTAGGTTAGATCCACTCAGAGAACTCGGGTTCACACCACTCAGCTATAGGGGAATTTTCGTAAGGTTTCGAGGGCGACTTCTACCATCAAGAGCTCTGCTGAACAATCCATGCCACGGTTTTATCGGCCAAGCGATCGAATGCGTACACTGCTTTTAGAAGGTGGGTGGAAGCGGTATCCTCTATCTTGTTATGACTAATTCCCTGCAAACTCTGTACAAACATCATGGCAGTGGGAATGCCCACGCGGGCCATCTCAGAGGCATCGTGCAAAGGACCGGAAGGCAGTCGTTGAGACCTTTCAGTGATCTCGAGGATTGAACGTTCACAGAGATCGATCAGCTCGGGATGAAAGGGAAGAGGTTCGATCCTCCAAAGGCGATCCCAGCTCACGCTGACCTTGGCCTCTTCGGCAAACCGTTGAGAAGCTACTTGCGCGTCACGAAGCATACCCGCCAATTTAGCTGCATCTAGATGCCGTTGATCGAGCGTGACGCGGCACTCCTCGACCACGCTGGTAACGATCCCGGGGGAGGTGGTGCAAGATCCGATCGTGCACACGCCACCATGAGCCTCAGCGATGGAATAGATCTCAGCTCCCATGCGGGCAGCAGCCAAAAAGGCGTCCTTCCGTCGATGCATAGGCGTGCTGCCAGAATGGGCAGCCTGCCCGCGGAAAGTTAGTGCATGCCGCTCGACTCCAAATGTTCCGAGGACCGCTCCCAAAGGAAGATCGAGGTCTAGGAGTACAGGTCCTTGTTCGATGTGCAGCTCCAAGTAGGCTGAGGCAGAGAGGAGCTCACGCCCACTATCTTTCAGACGCTCAAAATTGACTCCTACATCGGCCAGAGCATCCACCAACCTGACACCATCTTTGTCGAGCAGACCTCGGGTTTCTTCCAAAGATAGAGTGCCAGAGCACGCAGAGGAGCCGAAGAGACTTCGCCCAAACCTCGCTCCCTCTTCGTCAGCCCAGTCTACCAATCGAACAGTGACGGGTGGGCGTCCATTGTACTCAGTGTTGAGGCGACGTAACACCTCCAACCCGGCTAACAGGTTGAGCGATCCGTCTAGCCAACCGCCGTTTGGAACGGAATCAAGATGTCCACCGATGATGAGGGTACGGTCGGATTGACCGACCAGCGTCGCCCAAAGGTTCCCAGCTGCGTCCGTGTGGACTTCCAAGGGGAGTGCTCGTAATTTAGACTGCAACCAACTGCGAGCGCAGCTCCAAGTAGGGGTGAAGGCAACGCGCTGGGCTCCCTGAGCATCACTGGTCAGGTCTTTTAATTCATGAAGCTCGTCGAGCGTGCGAGTGGGCAGAAGCATGAGGAGGAGAGATTCGTTCCAGAAGAATTGGTTCGCTGCAAGTGTTAGGCGATGGCAAGCGCTGCCCCCGCGAATCGATTTCCGCTGGGCATAAGTTCGGTGACTGGTAAACAGGGAGGGAACAGTCGTTGCGCCACGGCGTGCCGTTCGCTACCTGTCTCATACCGCTATGCCTACACTCACCACCGTTGTTGACGGACTTCGTTTGCCCAACCCGTTCGTGATCGCCTCGGGGCCACCCGGGACCAACTTGAGCGTCATCAATCGGGCGTTTCGCGAGGGGTGGGGCGCGGTGGTGGCGAAAACGGTCAGCCTAGATGCATCAAAAGTCGTAAACGTTTCCCCTNNCTCCAAGCTGACAGCAAGCGAAAGTTCTGAGGTGATCGGCTGGGAAAATATCGAATTGATCAGTGATCGACGCTTCAGCGTCTGGCTGGATGAGTTCAAGCGCTGCAAGGATCAAACTCCCCACGGCGTGCTCATCGCCTCGATCATGGAGGAGTATCGGAAGGACGCTTGGGTGGAAATCGTCGAGCGTTGTCAGGAAGCGGGCGTGGATGGATTTGAACTTAATTTTTCGTGCCCCCACGGACTCCCTGAGAGAAAAATGGGCTCCGCGATGGGAGAAAACCCAGATCTTTTGGAGGAGGTGACAGGTTGGGTGATGAGCGCGGCGAAAAAACCCGTATGGGCAAAGATGACCCCAAATATCACCCGCATAGAAGACCCGAGTCGCGCGGCGTTGCGAGCAGGCTGTCATGGTATCAGCGCTATCAATACACTGCGTAGCGTGATGGGAGTTAACCTAGAAACACTGCGTCCCGAACCCACTGTGGAGGGGTACTCCACGGTGGGCGGGTATTCCTCCCGAGCGATTAAGCCGATCGCGTTGCGTATGGTGATGGAGATAGCGCAGATGGTTCGGTCCGAATTTCCCGGACGTTCCGTTTCAGGTATTGGCGGTATTGAGACCGGGCAGGATGCAGCCCAATTTCTCCTTATGGGGGCCGATACCGTGCAGGTGTGCACTGGGGTCATGAAGTTTGGCTACGAACGGATAAGGCCCATCTGCGAGGAACTCCTCGCCTTCATGGAAAAGCACCATTTTCAACGTCTCGAAGACTTCAAAGGGCATAGCCTTGCCTACATGACGACTCATGCCGACCTGGTGGCGCGACACGGGGAACGGAAAAAGAGTGAAAAGGCAGTGCCTCAGAAAATAGACAGTTCGCTCGGCTCTGATGCGGAGTGGTCAGGTGATTNNGTCCGACGCTCTTTCCCGCTAAGACGCTTATGACGCTGCTAATAAAGAACGGTGAAGTGATAACCGCAGATGCCCGGTACCACGCCGATATTTTGTGTGAAGGCGAGATCATCACCCAAATAGGAAAGAGTCTTCCGGTTCCTCCCGGAGCCGAAGTCATCGATGCTGCCGGAAAGTTTGTTTTCCCAGGATTCATCGATCCGCATGTGCACATCCATCTTCCCTTCATGGGAACAGTGGCGAAAGACGACTATGAAAGTGGCAGCAAAGCCGCCTTACTCGGTGGCACCACCACCCTGATTGAGATGTGTTGCCCAGCTCGGACGGATCACGCGTTGGACGCGTNNAAAAGCAGAAGGAAAATCTGTGTGCGACTATTCCTTCCACATGGGAGTCACCAAATTTGACGAGACGACGTCGGATCAATTGCGGGAGATTGTGCGGCGTGGCGTAACCTCTTTCAAAGTTTTTCTTGCCTATAAAGGGGCGTTTGGAATCGACGACACCGAGCTTTACCGGACGCTCAAGCTCGCCAGAGAACTCGGTGTGGTGGTGACGGCACACTGCGAGAATGAGACCTTGGTGGCGGAGAGGCAGCGCGAGTTACTCGCCGCAGGAAAAACAGATGCCGCTCAGCACCACGAAAGCCGGCCACCTCGGGTTGAGGCCGAAGGCGTGCACCACTTCCTCACCTTCTGCGAATTGACAGGTGCGAGAGCCTACATCGTACACCTCAGTTGCCAGGAAGCCCTGGCTGAGGCTCTGGCGGCGCGTGTTCGCGGCGTTCAGGTCGACGTAGAAACACTCATTCAATATCTGGTACTCGACAAAACGTACGCAGAGCGCCCTGGGGTGGAGGGGGCAAAGTTTGTCATGTCACCCCCCCTAAGAGATGTTCGGAATCAGTCGACATTGTGGAGTGGCTTGCGAGATGGCCTNNTGGCCTGATTCAAACCGTGGCAACGGATCATGCTCCATTTGACGCGGCCACGCAAAAGCCGCTGGGGGCGGGAGATTTTACGAAGATTCCCAATGGGATGTCGTCCCTTGAAGAACGGGTGGTCTTGCTTTATACCCACGGTGTGAAGACGGGCCGAATCGATCTTCATGCCTTCGTTGATGTCGCGAGTACCCGAGCGGCGAAAACATTCGGGCTGTTCCCGCAAAAGGGCACGATCCAGTTAGGAGCGGATGCCGATCTCGTGATGTTCGATCCGCAGGCCAATCACATCATTCGCGCTCGAAACCAAGCGATGAATGTGGACTACAGTGCTTTTGAAGGCTGGGCGTGCCAGGGTCGGCCGACTGATGTCACCGTGAGGGGAAAAGTAGTGGTGAGGAACNNCGGCCCGATTAGATTTGAGTGTGCATGACGGCCCGATTAGGGAGGCACGCTGTTCCATAATCCCTATCGGACGACTGCTTAAGGATCAGGCCGGGCGCTCGCTTGACTCCGTGGATGGAGCGGGTGAGTCCTCCTCAACGCCGTAGAATTTTTCGCCTCGCGCGATTTTTTCTCGCCCGTGCGCGACACGCCATTTGTTGGTGTCACGCAGAGAGTAGACGCATCCGCAGTACTCCTGTTGGTAAAACTGCTCGCGTTTGGCGATCTCGACCATGCGCGAGGATCCGCCCATTTTACGCCAATTATACGTCCAGTAAGTAATTCCCGGATACTTAGCGGCGACGCGTTCGCCACTGGCGTTGATCTGATTCATATCCTTCCAGCGGGAAAGCCCGAGGCAGCTGGTAATGACTGGAAATCCGTTTTCGTGGGCATAGAGCGCGGTTCGGTCGAAACGCATGTCAAAGCACATCGTACACCGGGCGCCACGCTCGGGTTCCCATTCCAAGCCTTTGGCGCGAGCAAACCAGTTATCCGTGTCGTAGTCGGCATCGACAAAAGGAATGCCCTCTTTCTCTGCAAAGCGGATGTTTTCCTGTTTCCTCAGCTCGTACTCGTCACGGGGATGAATGTTTGGGTTATAGAAATAGATCGTGTAGTCGATCTCTGACGCCTTTAGCGCCTCCATCACTTCGCCAGAGCAGGGTGCGCAACACGAGTGCAGCAGAACTTTTTTATGGCCCTCTGGCGGGACCAAACGCGTGCGAGTGAAGGGCGTGTCTGACATACAGCAAAAGTGTTCACCACAATGAAGGAGGGACTGGCAAAGGTTCAAGTCACTATCCCGGAGGGAGNNAGGTCGAGGGCCAATAATCTCCTAATCCATTGCTGGATAGATGTTTGCGCGATAACAGGCAGGTGGTAGAGCTGCTACTCCGCCGCCACCAATGGCCAGTAGATAGGCACCAGGTACATGGCGATGGCGAAGAGAACGAGTACCAGCGGGGCCCCCACACGGATAAAATCAGTGAATCGGTAGCGACCTGCACCATACACCATCAAGCAGGCCGGCTCGAGGGGCGTGAGATAAGAGCAACTGGCTGCAACGGCGATCATCACGGCGAAGGCGG
>DKKJ01000395.1:0-1171 GCA_002455175.1 Opitutaceae bacterium UBA6669 | reverse complement strand
CCAAGCTGCGTTGCGGTGTGCACTGCGATGGGTAGTACGACTGCGGCAGCGGCTTGATTGGACATCGGTTGCGTGAGGACAACCGTTAGGAGGAGAAAACCTCCTAGTATCCAGTGCGGGGATAAGCCTTGAGTAAGAGCGGCGACGTAGTCGGCGAGGTACTGAGCCGTTCCTGTCGAGGACATTGCTTTGCCCAGAGCNNCGCACGCCATTCAAGTTCCCGGTAGGCGGTTCCAGGCGGAATGCAGCGCGTCACAAAAATGAAGAATGCGCCTAAAAGGGTAGCAACGGCGAGAGGCACTACACCGCTTGCTGCAAGGACCAGAGAGCTGAAAAAAATGATTATCGCCCGGAGTGCACGTGAGCGGTTCGGGCGGTTTTCGCTCAAAGCGTTGAGAACGCTCACCAAACCCTGGCGTGCCAACTCGGCAATCGAGTGTTTTCGGCCTTGAATGAGCAGGACGTCGCCCACCTTCAATTTGGTACGACTGAGTTTTTCGACCAGGTTCCGTCCGTGACGGTTGATGCCGAGTACTTGGAGGCCATAACGCTCGCGAAAACCAAGTCCGTGCAAAGTCCTTCCACTGAGGGCGGAACCAGGTACTACCAAAGCTTCAGCCAGGCTTGCCTCTCCTGATCTCAGATCGGGATCGGATAGGGCAACATCTGGCCGGATGTCGATGCCTGCCGTATCCTTAATTTTGAGAACATTTTCTTGAGCCCCTTCGACGAGCAAAACGTCCCCCGATTGCAAGATCTCTTCGCTGCGCGGAAAAATCCTGAGGTTAGGCTCACGAAGGATTTGCACCACGGTCAGATCCAATTCGTGTCCAAAGCGCGCTTTGCCGAGCTGTTTCCCTACCAACGGTGATTTCGGCAAGATCAGAACTTCTGTAAGGTAAGAGCGAATACCAAAACTGTCCAGAAGCCCTCCTCCGACCTCTCGATCAGGAATCAGATGTCGACCTATGAAATACATGTAGGNNCTTCATCAATCCGCTCACCACCAAGTTGGTGGACGTGCTGACTAGGGTCACCGAACTGGTGAGAATACAAGCGAAGGCAATCGGCATCAGGAGCCGGGATGGAGAAATTTTCGACTTAGCGGCCAGTCCAAGCGCGACAGGAAGAAAGAACGCCGCCGCGGCCGTGTTGCTGATGAAGGCACTCA
>DKKJ01000262.1 GCA_002455175.1 Opitutaceae bacterium UBA6669 | reverse complement strand
ATGCGACTAGCGATGCGATCATCGCTAAAGGCGTCGCTCGACTCGCCTCCTTCTGTAAAACGCTTTGAGTAGTCTCACAGCTCGCGGGTGACCCCCGCGCGCTTTTTTATTGGGTCGTATTGCCCTGCGTTACCCCAAATGNNACGAACGTTGCCCGCCGCGATAGCTCCGGTTTTGGTAGGATCAGCCTTGGCCTATCGGGCCGGAAGTTTTTCTCCGTTGGTGGCTTTGATCTGTTTGGCGTTCGCGCTACTGGTGCAGATTGGGACCAATTTTGCTAACGATTACTACGACTTTATCCAAGGTGCGGATACTGCTGAACGCGTAGGCCCTCGCCGTGCGGTCGCGAGCGGCTGGGTCGCTCCCGTCGTCATGAAGCGAGCGATGATTGGCGTCTTTATTGCGGCCTTTATCGTCGGGCTAACCCTCCTCCGTTTTGGAGGCTGGCCGTTACTGGTCATTGGTGTTGCCAGCATTGTCTGTGGTATTGCTTACACCGGGGGGCCATTTCNNCTCGGGTACAACGGGCTGGGGGATCTGTTTGTTTTCCTCTTCTTTGGACTCGTTGCCGTGGGAACGACTTATTTTGTCCAAGCCGGAGCCCTTACCCCGGCTGTTTGGGTGTCGGCGGTCGCGATTGGTGTATTGGCGGCCAACATACTCGTGGTGAATAACTATCGAGACGTGGATACCGATGCCAAAGCGGGGAAGCGTACCACGGTCGTTCGTTTTGGTCGCGGATTCGCTCAAGGGCAGTTTGCGGCTGCCCATGCCGTCGCTTTTTTAATCCCACTTCTGCTTTTAGCTTGGGCTCCCGGGCGTTGGTTGCTCCTGGCGCCTTGGATCTTGCTACCGATCGCATGGCGGCACTTACGTCGTCTCCAAACCTCACGATCTGCGTTGGAACTTATCGTGTTACTGGGGGATACCGGACGCTACCTTGCACTGTACGCATTGATTTTCAGTGCTGCCCTTATCTGGGCATAAAAAAGGAGAGGCAGTGCCTCTCCATGATTCTGTTCCAGATTTCGTCTACCAATCAGACCTTGGCGAGCAACTNNTGCTCCTTGAGGTAGGCCTTAGTTTTCATTCCGACGAAGGTTTCAACAACCTTGCCACCCTTAAAAAGAATCAGGGTCGGGATGGCTCGAACGTTATAGTCCCCGGCAATGCCATCGTTTTCATCCACGTTGACCTTACCAATCGTGACTTTGTCTTTCAGTTCAACGGCAAGCTCATCCAGAATGGGTGCGATCGCCTTGCAGGGGCCGCACCAAGGTGCCCAGAAATCAACCAAGGTGGGCGTCGAAGACTCGATAGAGCTTTTGAAATTAGCGGTAGTTAGTTCTGTAGTGTTGGCAGACATGGAGATAATTTTGAAATTAACCTAGCGACAGCAGCGTGAATGTCAAAAAGGCCCCTCGAACCGACTTGGGTTCAGTTGGGTGTGGAACGGTGGATGATTTCTGCAAGCTCCCGAGGATCAACCGTTTCCAGGTGACGGTCTCGGCGTTTGAGCTCCTCAAACGTCTTCATCGCGGTTTCGGTCATGCGTTCGTGGGTCTCTTGCGACCCGCCCACCAGGGCAAACTGTTCTCCAGTGGTGACGCGCTTGTGGCCATCGTCATTGTCTAGCCCGACTCCAATCAGGCCGGCTTTACCCTTGGTCACTTTGGAGGTGGGTCCTGAGGATTTTGAAGGCTTCTTGCTCACGCGCTCAACGTGTTGGGTTCAGGTGGGGTTTCAAGTGACTTTTCGGTTTCATTCGCAACCACCGGACCCGGGGCGGGTGGCTCCGTGGGAGATTCTTCCACCGCGATGCAGTGAATGTCGGCAAACGACTCCGTTTGCTGCACGCGGAGTTTTCGCAAGCGCGTTAGTTCGAGTACGGCCAGAAAGGTGGCGACCAGCATGCGCAACGTGGTCTTCTCGGGGAAAGGGTCGGAAAAGATAAAGGATCGCTGGGTTTTCAGACGATCGAGTAGGGCCTCCATCTGATCGGATACGGTGACCTGTTCGTCCTTGATCTCTCCGACCACGAGCTTTTCCGCTAATCTACGCAGAACGATATTGAAGGCATTCCAGAGGTCGATGCGGTCCACGTTTTTCAACGGCCGGTCCTCTTCGCGCAGCAGGCTTTCGGTTACCAAGCGCGGAAGTTTATTTTGTTCAAATTGAGCGAGTGTCTGCAGAGCTCCTGCGGCCTCTTTGAACTTTTTATACTGCAGGAGTTGGTGAACGAGCTCCCAACGCGGGTCCATCGCATCGTCATCGTCGTCCGGATTGACCGCTGCCTGGCCCTTCGGAAGGAGCATCCGGCTCTTAATCTCCATCAGCGTGGCCGCCATCACGAAAAACTCGCCGGCAATTTCCAGGTCGAATTGCTGCATCGAGCGCAGCACGTCGATGTACTGACGGGTGACCGCTTCGATGGGGATATCCTAAATATCCAGCTCGTTCTTCCGGATCAGGNNGCGGGGAGTCTAATTCGATAGTCGGCTTCAGCTACCACGGAGCGTCCATCGTTGACGGTAGGGAGGGGGTCGCAATGAAAAACATGATCGAGATTATGCCCGAGTTTACCTTCGCATCAGCGGCCTCGTTTACCTGGCTGTCTCGGCAGATGAGCGCTGCAAACAGGCTACATAAAAGCCATCGGTATCCTCATCGGACGGCAGGATTCGCCTTCCCCTTATTCGAGAAATTTGGGGAGTTCCAGATGCCTCGGAAAGACCAAACTCAGGGTGCGTTCCCAGGAATGTGTCCACGACCGATTCATTCTCTGTAGCACANNGAACAGGTGGCGTAGATGAGCCAACCGCCGGGGCGTACGTGCCGGGCATATCGGACGATGATTTCCTGTTGGAGAGCCGCGCTTCGTCGGACGATTTCCAGTGTTGTAGAGGCCTTCAGGTGTGGGGCGCGCCTCCATGTGCCTGTACCACTGCACGGAGCATCAATGAGCACGCCGTCGAAGGTACCTTCCGGGCGGCGGGTGACCGAGATATTTTTCAGGCCGCTACGCCGTGCACGGATCTGTAGTTCATCGAGCGCCTCTGTGCGGATATCGCTGGCCGTTACATGGCCAGAAGGACCCACTTGGTGAGCGAGCTGTAGGGTCTTCCCGCCGGCCCCCGCACACGCATCGAGCCAGCGCGTGCCCGGTTGTGGGGAGACCTCATGAAGGATGGTTTGTGAGCCAAGGTCTTGGATCTCGAAAAGGCCGGCCTTGAAGGCGTCTGTATCCGTGACATTAGGTTCACCGTCCAGGCGCCAAGCGCGCGGCTGTGACGGGGCCACGTTCCATTTCCAGCCACGAGTACGAAACTCCTCAGCAATCGCATCGGTATTCTCAGTTTGTAGACGAATCCACAGTGGGCTTCGCGTCTGTAAAGTGTCGTACAGGGGCGGCTGGAACGCCTCAGGGCACTCGGGACGAAACCACTCAGGTAACAGAGAGAGGGTTACGGGCAACGAGGGGGTGAGGTCACTGAGAACCTGAGATTTTCCTTCCACTGTTCCGGGCAGGTTCGGAAAGCCGGATGCCCAGTGACCTTTGAATGAACGAGTGGCGGTGGTCTCTTCGCTAAGCCATCCCAGCGCCTGGAGTGTCTCGTGTGAAGCGTCGCGAAGCCCGCCTTCTAACCAGGGAAGAAAGCGTAACGTCGTGTAAACGAGTTCTCGATACAGGCGCCGATCACGAGATCCAAACTGGCGATTTAAACGCAGAAGGCGATCAAGGCGTGCGGGGAGCGCGCGATCTGTACGCACATGGGGTGACAGCTCGGCCCATAGTCGCAGAAAGGTGTGCGCTTGACTACGCGCGATGGCACTCCCGTCGGCGGGCATGAGAATTAAAAACGAACCGCTTCGACTTCGATCACAAAACCGAACGCGCTTTCCCGCCTGCGGCCTTCGTAAAAGTTAAATCCGTACTGGATCACCCAAAGGTTGTCCAGGGTGTGGCGAATACCGTAGGTCTGCTGGACGAAGCGAGCTCGGGGGGCATCGTAGTGGAGCCTTCCAAAGGCTTCGAAAACCTCGGTCAATCGGATGCGCGACTCGCCGACATACTCCTCAATATCCTGATCCAGATAGTGGGTGCCCAAGCGTAGGGACCACCAATCTGCATTCGTGAGGGTTAAGCCTGTATTCAATTCCTCGAGTTTGCCTCCATTCACGTCAAACCGTTGGTAGAGGTCAAAGTGCAGCCAGGGAGCGGGCGAAAGAACCAGTTCTGTATGCAAGTCAGATAGGGTTCGCTGATTCGTTTCCCGATCGAACCGAACATCTGACGCCAGATTGAAGCGAATCAGATCACGAGAGCCGTACACAGCATCACGCGTCTGGAGGGTATTGTCTATGCCGAGGCGAAGCGTGTTGGTCGCGTCCAGGTCGTCGATGGCACGCTGGTCACCGAGTCCTAGGGGTTGAAGGTAAGTGGAAAATGCCCGTCGATCGATTTCAGGGATGTAGGCGCGACCGCGATCGGCCTTGGGGATATAGCGGTAGTTGAGCTTGGGTGTAACGAGATGACGCAGACCGTCGATTTTCCACGCTTCGTTCTTGTAGGCATAAGTGCCACTCGCTCGTAGCTCCGCGTCTACCCCGATTTCGCCAAGCGTGCGCGTGTAGCTACCCTTGCTGGCGTTCTCACGGGTGCGTGCATAGTGGGTGACCTCCGCTCCAGCCACAGGCTTGATCGTCAACCACTCGCGAGGCGTATAGGGGCGGGTAAGCCCGTAATACGCATCGATGCGATCGCTCTTCAAGGTGGGGCCTTCGAGCGGCGCATCTTCGTTCAGTCGCGCCAGGCTGAGGTGTCCGCGCTGGTACAGGCGTAGTTCCGGGGAGCCGATGAGTTGGGGAAGGAGCGTGGCGCGTAGTTCCGGGAGTCGCTCCTGAATGCNNCTCACGTTTGGTCGGACAAAGGCGCCGAGGACAAGAGAGTCACTGACGTAGGCCGCTTCCACGTAGTTATCCGGTTGTTGCACCGGATAAAAATCCACCGGTCGGAAATCACGGAGAATATCAGAGTCACTCCAATAGTTGAGCTGGCCACGCAGAGAGAGGTTATCGCTGAAACGCTGGCGATGTTCCCAGGTGACAAATCCGCGATCCTCCCGAATGCGTTCTCCGAGGATGTCGCGGAGCTTATCCCCACTGTCATGGATAAAGCCTGTATTGAAAAATCCACTCATGCTCCGATCACCCGAGGCCCGGTGGTAACGGCCCGATGGACCTGCGAGAAACCCGCGGTCGGAGTAGTAGCCGGTATCCACACCCAGCTCTACACCTGGGGTGNNGCGAGCCACGATAGCCAGCTCCTACGGATAGGTAGCGTAGAAACACTTGGTCTACGGGAATCGGGAATCCAGGCAGGGGGAATGGCTGGATATAACCAATCCCTACCCGTCCGCCATCGATCTCAAAGGTGTCACCTAGAAGAACCTTCACTTTCTTTGCGCGAAGCGTGGGCGTCCAGGGTCCCAGATCACGGAAGGTAGCAATAGCGTCCTGGAGAATCAGCTCCTCGCGTGAACCTCGGACATTTTTGCCAGAGAAATAGATGGGATCCGATCCCACCTTCAGGTCCTTCACGTCAAAGGAATCGTCCGTGAATCGATAGCTGATCTCGTTGGCCAAGAGTCGCTGGTTGGCCCGTTGAAGGATTACATTTCCTCGGGCAATCGCCGTGCCCGACGCAAAGTTATAGCGAATTTCATCAGCCGTCAGCGTGATGTCCCCGTGTTGAATGCGAGCATTTCCGCGAGCGATGCTTTCTCGAGTGACAATATCAGTGCGGACGTCGTCTGCAGTAAACCCTTGCAAGGAAGGGGTGGCAGCCCGAGCGCTGCTTAAGGCACCGGCAACAAGTCCGAGGACAGTAAGTAAAAAGCAGAAACGCACGGCGGCATCCAAGGTCTCCGCCCCCTGGCAGGCAAGACTGACTCTTGCGCCTGGGCAGGATGGAAACAGGTATCGCCAACCGGGGTTGGCGTGGTTTTCGCTAGAAAGGGGATTGTCCCCTTTGATTTTCATCGCAACTTACACGCAACAACTTGGGTATGCCCTCAACCGCCCGTTCTTCTTCAGCCCTCAAAGATATGGGGCTGCTTCGCACAGAGATCCGCAACCTCGGCGCCGCTTTAGGCCGCGTCATTGCTCATGTCGAAGGACAAGGGACTTTGGATACGGTGGAACGCCTCCGCACCTTAGCGAAATCCTCTCGCAATGGCGATGTGTCTGCCGGCGCTGAGCTGGCTAAGGTCGTGGCGCGGCTAGATCCCGTTGAAGCGCTCAACCAGGCGATGGCATTCACCCTCTACTTTGAGTTGGTGAATCTCGCCGAAGAGAATTTTCGGATACGTTTGTTGCGTCGGCGTCGGGGGGCTCGCCTGAGTGCAAGCCGTCGGTCTGAGGATCACCGCCCGATCCGCGAGTCGATTGAAGCGGCAGTGGTGGAGCTGAAAAAGCGCGGGGTGACGCCGTCCGCGATGCAAAGCCTGCTGGACCGAGTTTCGATCGAGCTGGTGTTCACAGCTCATCCCACCGAGTCGAAGCGTCGTACGCTGCTAACCAAGCTTCAGCGGTTGGCCGCGATCCTCCGGGCGCGCAGTTCGCCGGAGAACCTAGCTGAGCTTTCCGTGGAGGATCCGGGGTTGGTGGATCGAGAGATTGCTTCACTTTGGCTGACAGATCGCAGCCGCGTGGCTCGTCCGGAAGTCACTGACGAGGCGCGTACGGGGTTATGGTATCACGACACCACGCTCTTTGCAGTCCTTCCTCACCTGCAACGCGATCTTGAACGTGCGTTGGCGGAGCATTATCCCTCGGTAAAGGCGCCCAATCATTGGCTAACGTTCGGTTCTTGGATTGGAGGCGATCGCGATGGTAATCCCAACGTGACTGCGGCGGTGACTGCAGAAGTTCTCATTTTGCACCGGAGACTAGCGGTGGAGAAACTACGTTATTCGACTCGCGAGCTGGCTCGCACGCTCACCGTCAGCGATCGCCGCGACTCCATCACTCCAGCGCTCCGCCGATTGCTGCGAGAAGACCGCCACCTGTCCTCGCATATCGAGCAGATTTCCCACCGATATCCTCACGAAATTTACCGGCTGGTTCTCGGTGGACTTCGCGAGCGCTTGCAGCAAGCGGTGGAGGAGCTGCGTGACGCACATTTGTTGGAGCCGTCGTCCAAAGCGTCGGAAGCCAAGCTGCATGCGGAAAATGTCCGCGCCGTCCTCGTGAAAATTGGAGAGAGCCTAGAAGCCGGCCGAGGCAAGCTCCTCACGCGCGGGGAGCTCAAGGATACGCTTCACCGCCTTGAAGTCTTTGGATTGCACACGGCGCGATTGGACCTCCGCCAGCATTCCAGTCTGCATGAAGCAGCGATCGCAGACCTGCTCGGACGTCAGGATTATCCCAAACTTTCCGAAAAGGAAAAGCGCGCGCTGCTGGCGGAGGAAATTCGTTCGGCGAAACCGCTTTCTGAAGCGAAGCTCGAGGGGCTGGCGCCTACGTCGCGCACGGTGCTTGATCCGCTTCGGCTAGCGGCAACTGCGCAACGAGTCCTGGGAGATCAAGCTCTCGGGATTTACATCATTAGCATGACGGATGAGGTGTCGGATATCCTGGAAGCCGTGTTACTGACTCGCCTCACCGGCGCTCGCCTTCCCATTTCTCCATTATTCGAAACCCTGGACGATCTCCAACGAGCGCCTCAGATCCTCACGGACTTGTTCGAGCATCCCGCCTATCAGGAACAGTTGGAGGAGTACCACCGCCATCAGCACGTGATGCTCGGTTATTCTGATTCCAACAAAGACTGCGGGTATCTGACAGCCACCTGGGCTTTGTACCAAGCGCAAGCGACGATTGCCGATACTTGCACCCGTCTGCAGGTCCGCTTCACCCTTTTTCACGGGCGTGGAGGAAGTATTGCCCGCGGGGGCGGTCCCGCGGCGAAGGCGATCCTCGCGCAGCCGGCAGGGTTAGTCCACGGTGGGATTCGTGTGACAGAGCAGGGTGAAGTGCTTTCTACCCGTTATCATGATCCTGATCTAGCCCACCGAATTCTTGAGCAGATGGCTTATGGTGTTTTGCTGGGAACGCATTCCGCTGAGAAACCAGTGAACCCTCCCGAAGCTTGGATCCAGGCGATGGATACCATGTCGCGCGCCGGTTTTTCCGCCTACGAAGCCTTGGTACACAAAAATGCCGACTTCATCGCGTTCTGGAAAGAAGCGACACCCATCGATGCGATTGGAAATCTCAAGTTAGGCTCGCGTCCCACCTATCGACGCGCCGCGCACACCGTGGAGGATCTACGGGCGATTCCCTGGGTGTTTTCCTGGATGCAAAGTCGCTTCAATTTTCCCGGCTGGTATGGGCTGGGCTCAGCGCTTGAGGCGGTCTTGTCGCAAGGCAAATCCGGACAGCGTCTACTGCGCACTATGCACGAGGAATGGCCCTTTTTTCAGACGTTGATCGACAACGCCCAACTGACGATGCGGAAGGCCGATATGGGGATTGCCCGCCTTTATGCGAACCTTGTCACGGACACAAAAGTAAGGGAAAGCATCTTCAATCACCTCTCGGCAGAGTTCCAACGGGCAGAGAAGGCTATCCTCGCCGTGACTGGTCAGAAGCAGCTTTTGGCCAACGAACCGGTGCTCCTCCGGTCGATCGAGCTGCGCAACCCGTATATTGATCCTCTCAACTACCTCCAGGTGGAAATGCTCCGACGACTTCGCGCTGGTGGACTGTCCAAGGAAGAGGAAGAGTCGGTCTGCTCGGTCATTGAATTGACCATCAATGGAATTTCCGGGGGCTTGAAAAATACGGGCTGAACATGCCTTATCTGTGATGCCAGCCCATTGCGGATGGCGGCGGAGTGAAAGGAAGGAGGTTGCGGTGGCACGCTTCCTCCGATGGACTTGGTGTGGCCCGGAAGGGTTCGACTCCTTACTAGACGTTGGCTCGTTCCGACGCTTCACTCGCTCTGTCCATCCCCATTCCTCCTCGTGATCCTTTCTCAAGACCTTCTCAACCGCTTTCTGAACGCCACTGCGAGTCATCCCCATGATACTTTGGGGATGCATCCCATCAAGTCGGGGCGGACGAAGGGAGTGGTGGTGCGGGCCTTTGTTCGTGGAGCTACAGCGTGTGCGGTGGTAGATCCAGAAACGGGGGAGTCGTGGCCTGCGGAGAAGTTGGCCGATGCTGGGTTCTACGAGGTGTTCATCGCGAAGCGTAAGACAGTTTTCCGCTATCAGCTTCGAGTCACTCGGAAGAACGGTGAACTTCATCAGTTCTTTGATCCCTACGCCTTTTTGCCGACGCTAGGAGACCAAGATCTTTATCTTTTTAATGAAGGCAATGAGCACCGCCTTTACGAGAAGCTTGGCGCTCACCTGCGCACGATCGATGGCGTACGCGGTGTCTCCTTCGCGGTCTGGGCTCCGAATGCGCAGCGCGTTTCGGTAGTGGGAAATTTTAACGGTTGGGATGGGCACTATCATCCGATGCGGATGTTAGGGGCTTCAGGCGTGTGGGAGCTTTTTATTCCCGGCTTGGGTACGGGAGAGCTCTACAAGTTCGAGATCTGGGATGTCCGGGGCCATATTCGCATCAAGACCGATCCTTTCGGCACCTATTTTGAAGCGCCGCCGGGGAATCTCGCTATTGTCCACGACCCGAACACACACACGTGGAATGACGGGGAGTGGATGCAGCGTAGGGCCGCTCAGGCCGGCAAGCTCGATCAACCCATCTCCATATACGAGGTGCATCTCGGTTCCTGGAAGCGAAATACTGCGGATGGAAATCGACCTCTGACTTACCGAGAATTGGCACCTCAGCTTGCTGACTACGTGACCGAAATGGGCTTCACCCACGTGGAAGTGATGCCGCTGGCAGAGCATCCGTTTGATGGCTCTTGGGGATATCAAGTGACCGGTTTTTTTGCTCCCACCCATCGCTTCGGGACGCCGGACGACTTCGCCTGGTTTGTTGATTATCTTCACCAGCGAGGCATCGGAATCATTCTGGATTGGGTGCCGGCTCATTTCCCTCGCGACAGCTTTGCGCTCGCGGAATTTGATGGAACCCACCTTTACGAGCATGCGGATCCCCGGCAGGGAGCGCACATGGATTGGGGGACGTTGATTTTTAACTACAGCCGCAATGAAGTGAGGTGCTTTCTGGTCGCCAACGCTCTGTCGTGGCTAGATCGATACCACCTCGACGGACTCCGTGTGGATGCAGTCGCCTCCATGTTGTACCTCGACTACTCGCGTANNGAACCGCTTGGGCGGTCGGGAAAATCTGGAAGCGATCGAGTTCCTCAAGACCACCAACGATCTAGTGCATCGCTATTATCCGGGAGTGCTCACTATCGCGGAAGAAAGTACGTCATTCCCCGGTATTTCCAAGCCGACGCAGGAGGGCGGAATCGGCTTCGATTTCAAATGGAACATGGGGTTGATGCACGACACCCTGAAGTACTTTGCGAAGGACCCGATTCATCGGAAGTGGCATCAGAACGACCTGACGTTCGGGATGCTCTACCAGTACGCCGAAAACTTTGTGACCGTCTTCTCCCACGATGAAGTGGTGCACGGGAAAGGCTCGATGCTCATGAAGATGGTNNTTTATATGGTTACATCTGGGGTTGGCCCGGGAAAAAGCTTCTCTTCATGGGTTCGGAGTTTGGGCAAAGTTCTGAGTGGGCCTATGCTGGCTCCCTGGATTGGCATTTAACTCAGTACATGGATCACGAAGGGATTCGCGTTTTGGTCCGTGACCTGAATCGCCTCTACGTGAGCGAGCCCGTGTTGAGTCAGAACGACCTCAATCCTCAAGGTTTTCGCTGGTTAGCGTGTAATGATTCCGAGGCGAGTGTGATCGCATTCCTGCGCAGCGATCCCTTTGAGCAGACGCTGTTCGCAGTGGTGGGGCACTTCACTCCGCTTATTCGCCACGGCTATCGCCTTGGCGTGCCGCGGAGGGGCTATTGGAAGGAAGTGCTCAACACCAACAGCCACTACTATGNNTGGGCAACGATGGGGGCCGCGCCACAGAGGATGTCCCTGCAGATGGTATGACTCAGAGCATCGTGATCACAATCGCGCCTTTATCCACGACGATTTTTAAGTGGGTCTCTGAGGGCTAATCCTTAGTCTGCGATAGCGACAGGCATAGCTCTATGATGCGCTGGGCGAGAGCGGACGACGCTTCTTCCATCCAGCGTTTTCCCTTTTCCTCACTGGCAGCCGTGGCATCTCCCATGGTGCCGCTTTGGGAGATATCGCGACTAATCCAAGAAAAAATAGCCGGGGCATTTTCGGGCCGAAGTTCGCCCGGATCTTCGGGGCGCGCGGGATATTCACAAACGGCGCGATCCATTCGGACAACGCCTTCAGTAGCTGCCAACATTAGAGAGGTTTCCCATTCTCCAGCGNNACTCCAGCGTGGAAGCCGAACTCGCGCTCGACAGGGGAGAGCGCCGGGGAATAGCCACTGCCGATCATGCCAATGCGCAAGCCGAGCTCGGCTTGAATTTCGCGTAGGGTGTAGACAATCACAGCGCTGTTGCCTCCATGCGTATTCAAAATTCCCATGGTGCGAAACCCGAGAGCGTGAAGCTGCCTTGCCTGCATCCATAGCAGACGTCGCAGCGATTTCGCCGAGAGCCAAACTGTTCCCGGGAAACCAATGTGCTCATTGCTTTTCCCAAATGTGATCGGTGGTGTGACGAGGACACGAGCAGTGTCTGGCAGCTTAGGTAAGGCGTGATTTAGCCAAGCTTGCCCGAGAATAGAATCGACGCCGACCGGAAGGTGGTACCCGTGCTGTTCGATTGCGCCGGTGGGAATGATAACAAGCGTTTCCGCTTTGTGAGGTAACGCCTCCAGCTCACGGCGAGTGANNGGCCAGACGTTGGGCAGGGTAGTGGAGGTCGCTGGAGAAGTTGGGAGTCCAGCCGGAGGGCGGACGGAAGCGGAGCTGGCTTTTTCTAGACCGGGTTTCTGATCAATTTCTAGCAGGAGACGACCGAGGTGTGCGCTGGCATCCGCTAGAATTTCGGCGCCATCGAGAGAAGGGTTGAACGAAACCGGCGGAGGCTGCCTCCAGAAACCGGGCCGAAAACTAGAGTCGCTGACGTCCTCCGCAGGGAGATCTTTTTCCGGGGAGCAACTGAGCAGTCGTGCTCCTGCCGCTTGCAGTTTTTCCCTTCCCTGGCCCGCGGGGTGAAAATCCAAACCAAGGCCACTTAGATTTATCACGAAGGTTTGCAGACCGAGAGCCACGCGCGTGTCACGGGACGCGGCGTCGATCCATTCCTCATTCCAGGGACTGGTGCTGAAAAAAACTAACTTGCGGAAGCCTGCCGCTTGAACGCTCGAGGCGATCTCCGCGAGCACCTCATGCGCCGTCTCCGGATCAAGGCCAAAGAATGAACCGGGTAGGGGAGCCAACCCGAAGCGCAGCGGCGGCAGGATGCGTAAGCCTATTTGGGCGGCGGTGGAAACAGCGGTCTGGCGAAGGATCTCACTGCCGACGACTTCTTCGATGTCGAGTGGGAGACCCATGCCGTGATCCGAGAAACCATGGATCGGAAGGACGGCTAGGTATCGAGACTTCTCGGGAAGGGATGCGAAGTCGTTCCAGGTGTGATGACACCAGGAAGTTAGTTTATCCGCATTGGCCAGCCACGTCATGCTCATGTGAGCAAACTAAAGCACCTTGTAGGCCGAGCGAGCAAAACGTCGTTCGTTTTCCGGCCGACGAGACTACCCGTAAATGGTTTTCATCCTGCTCGTGTCTGGAGGACTCAGCGCTCACCTGAAGCCTCAGACAGTTTCGCTCATTCAATGAAGTCGCGAGAAGGATGGAGGGTTTGTTGACGGTGGTGACTGTGCTTAACGGGGGAGGTGATCAACGCGACGTTTCCTTTGCCGGCGCCGGGGCTGGTGCTGGGGAGGGGCGCAGCGGCACGTAGTCTGAATAGGAGATCTCCAAATCTTGATCCATGGAACGGAGCCACCAGGCACGTCCTCTGACCTTCATCGTAACCGATTTGAGGAGGGTCGGCCGCCCATTCTCAGGAAGAGAATAATCCATCACGGTTTTGGCTTCTGTGATACTGATCCCGAGCACGGGGCGGAAAGGCTCGAAACTCGCGAGTTCTACCCGTTCGATTGTGGCGCTGGGACGATGAAGTGTGAAGGTGGCATGCATGTGGGCAGCGGAGGTATCATCCTTCTCTTTCGCCTGTAGTTTGAACCGCCAGACAGCGCGCACGCCGTCATCACTTACCCGCTCGCCTGAGGACTCGTCCAACTGGTCTTTGACATTGGGCGCTGATTCGCCAGTGGAACGTCGTGTTTGCAGTTCGTTATAACGTTTTGCCTCTTCCGGGGTGGGGGGATGGCCATCTTTTTCCAGAAGGGTCCAGCGTTTGTACTCATGCGCTCGAGGATCAAAGCGTTCAGTCTGGCTCTTGCCATCGCCTCGAGTCGTTTGGGTGAAAGCCCAGCCTTTCGATCCCTCTGCGCGGAAGGACTTGAGCACGGCGCGAAGTTCGTCGGGCATAGGTTCGGCCCAGGCTTGGCCGACGATGAAGACGGAGAGACAAATAACGAGGAAGCAGCGAGCAAGCGTCATGCTCGACAAGCAAACCTCTCTCCCGTGTGGGCGGCAAGCACGAGCCGGCAGGATTGAACGAAGGGCAGCTATCGTTGAGGCTGAAGCGGTGGGGCCAAAAAATTGCTAAGAAACAGCGCGCGGCTGCGTTGATAAGATAACGCTCGTCTTCAAACCCCATGAAAACCTCCCTCGTTGTTCCGCTCATAACGTCCGTTGGTCTGCATGCTCTCGTCTTATTTGCATTTAACAGGAAAGAGCCTCCTAAAGTTAACTTCCAGCCTCCGCCAGAGGATAGGCCGACTGTTATATCCGTCCGTTCTCCCGAACCGGATGTGATGGAAGAAAGTTCAGGCGGAGGAAGTCCAGGGCCCGCGCTACCATCGACTCCGGATTTGCCACCTGCGCCGGTGGCCACCGCTTTTCAGGTGCCAATCGAACGTAACCATATTTCGGTTACGGATCTAAAGATTGATCGAATTTCCGTGGCGCCTCCAGGTGACGGAATTTCCTTCGGCGATGGCAAGGGACCGGGGACGGGTCGTATGCCTGATGTCCTCTCGGCCAATCTCCTGGATCAACCTCCCCGTGCGCGTAGCCAGCCACCTCCGGTCTATCCCTTTGAGCAGAAACGGACCGGGCTGGGCGGCGAGGTGGTGGTTTCGTTCCGCGTAGATGAAACCGGACGGGTTTACACCTCACAGGTGGTCAAGTCGACCGCCCGCGAGTTTGAGGAAGCAGCTCTGCGTGCTGTCGATAATTGGGTGTTCCAGCCCGGAATGAAAGACGGTAAAAAGGTACGTTTCGGGATGGTGGTTCCCATCGTCTTTAGCATCACCACGCCGTGATCATCGTACGGCCGTGATTCGGTGGATAACAGGGGCGCCGCGTCCCGGAAGCGTGACCTGGTCGCCCACACGTTTGCCGAGAAGTTGACGCCCGAGGGGGGAAGAAGGAGTGATCACCAGGTAATTTTGAGAGTCTAGAGTTAGCTCCATCCCCCCGGCCCGAGGGCCTATGAAGACAGGTGTGTTTTTCCCTTTGGGATCGCTCATGACCACGACCGCTCCAACCGAGATGGCATCCGTGTCTGTGAATTCAGGGAGAGTGAGCGAGACGTAGAGATTGATGCTCTGNNCTGATCTCATTCACCAAACGGGCCTGCCCCTCAGCCAAGTAGGCGGCTTCTTGGGCGTGCATGTCGTACTTGTTTTCCGCCTGACTTTCCTCGTGCGTGGCTTCGTCGCGTGAATTGAGTGCGGCCTGGAGCTGGAGATTGAGATCTGTTTCCAGTTGGGCAAGGATGGCGGTACGCAGCGCAGATTTGTCCATGACAAACCCTCAGCTTAGCGAATACCGGCCCGTGTCCACCTGCGAATCACCACATCCTTCGGTAGCCGAGCGCCTCCTCAATCCCTCAGCTTCCAGAAACGCTGGAGCTCGCTGAGGTTGCCGCCGGTCGCAGAGCTAGGAGCTTCTGGACGCGAGCTACGAGGTCTCGCGGACTGAAGGGTTTGATGAGATAATCCAGGGCCCCGAGCTCCAGGCCGAGCGATTTCGCATCCGGAGTTGCCCATGCGGTGAGGATCACGACCGGGATGGTCGCTGTGACGGCTTGACGCCGCAGGATTTCACAAATTCCGAATCCGTCGATATCGGGCAGCATAAGGTCCAAGAGGATCAGGTCCGGGCGACGTTCATTGACCCGGTCTAGCGCCTCACGGCCGGTGCCCGCCGTCACGACTTCGCAACCGGCCTTATCGAGATGAAATTGCACAAGTGTGGTGACGTCAGGTTCATCATCCACACTGAGGATCAAGGGGCGCATGTCCTATAAGACTGCGGATGAGTGGCAGGTCAGTGGCGGTAAGGTTAAGAATCGGTGACAAGGTTCCAGACGCGAAAAAAGCGTCAAATACGCTCTGGGCGTTTGTTGCCGCTCGTCGTGGGGAGAACCTCCCGTTTGTTACGTGGCTCAAGTCCGTGGCGAGTTGAACCGTACACTCTGCGAATGGCGCGAAAAATTGCTTTTATTAATTACAAAGGCGGCGTGGGTAAAACCTCGCTGATCGTCAATACGGCTGCTGCCCTCGCTAAGGCAGGAAAACGTGTGCTCCTTTGCGATTTCGATACGCAATCGAATGCGAGCATCTGGTTACTGAAGTTGGATCGATGGAATGCGATCAACGCAGCTAACAAAGGGTCGGTGTATTCGATCTTCGAAGGCAACGGGGCTCACCTCCGGGACATCGTGGTACGCAACGTGATCGAAGGGAAAACTGGAGAGAAATTGCTTCCAGGCCTAGATCTGATCCCGACCACCTTTAATCTGGTGGATCTGGAAAACGAATACACGGGTGATCCGAAACGCCCGCCCTACCTGATTTTTCAGGAGCAGCTCGCTTCGATTGAAGGCGACTACGACTTCATCCTGTTTGATTGTCCGCCCAACATCCTCAGGGCCTCCCAGTGCGGTGTATTTTCGGCCAATGAAATCTGTGTTCCGGCCAACCCCGATGCGCTCAGTTTGATCGGATTTACCCTCCTGGTGGAGAAATTACATAAATTTCATATGATGTCGGCGAGCTTCCGCCGCTCCACGATGGGACCACCAGCGCAGGTGTANNAGGTGTATAGCATCGTTTTCAATGCGATTAAAACCGGGGTCGATATCGAGGTCCCCAAGATGCGTATGCAGCTTCGGCTCAACCAGTTTCGGGCAGCGAAGCGTGTGGCGCCCAATGCGAAAATTTGCGATACACAGGTGCGCGATGCGATGGTCGTTCGCCGGGCGGTGACGCTCGGGCTGCCGGTTGTCCTGGTGGCGCAGGATGGTCCTGAAGTGAATCAGGACAATGTGGTCTCCGATTACCGCAAGCTGACGACCGAGCTGCTTCAGCAGGTGCCGAGTTGACCGATATAGGAGTGCTCGCCCACGAGCACCCACCCTAGAATCGTTATGAGGTACAATTCCAAACAATGGGACGAGATCCGCGGCTCGTTCTCCACGTCGCCCATGGTCGACACTCCCCTGCATAGTCTTGCTCAAAACCTCGAGGGGCCGGATTGGCCCATCAAGGATAAGAAGGAGACGCCCGCGGGCTACATCGATCTTACATTCAGCGAAGTCCAGGAAGTGCTGGCCGAAAAAGGCCAGCCGATGGAACGCTTCGATCAGCTGGTTGACATTTTGAAAGAAACGCTGGCCTTCGATAATCCCTTTGGGGACATGGTTGAGCAAGCTGCTGAATCGTCGGAGCGCGATAATCCGCTGTTGAAGACGATGGCCCGACTGGAGATTCCAGAAAACTTCCCCATCGAGTACACCGCGCTGCAAACCAGCACCCTGGATTTTTGCCGTCTGGAAAAAATCACTACGTTGGGACAGTTCGCCGTTTTTGCTCAAGGCCTTTCACAGGCGGTTATTGTCGGTGGCGATTTCCGAGCCTTGCTGAACGCGCTTTCCCATGTAGATGAGCCAGCGTTGGCAAAGTACCTGCCGTTCCGGGTAGGACACAAGGGACTGCATTTGGTTGAAGCGTTGGCGCAACTGGCTCGGACGATTCCGGCCGATCAACGCACGCTTCTCCTCACCAAGCCGACTTTGGTGAACCCATCCATCCGCGAAAACGCGGCGCGTTTGGCGACCTTCTTCTCTACGGAGCGAAGCACCATTCGCACTCAACTCGCAGCCCCGGGGGCCTCTCTCGGGCGCATATTGGTGATCATTAACGATCCCACGATTGAGTCGTTGGTGGCCGCATTGCTCACTCCTCACGTGATATCGGATGCTCCGGCTCCGGTTGCTGTGGCAAAGAAGAGCTGGTTCGGCCGCTTGTTTTCGAAGAAGTAATCGATGCCATGAGTGAGGTCGACCCGACCTTCGGCGATACGGTTCGGTTTCCGGTACGGCGTATCGGAGACAAACCGTTGGTACTGCGCCGGGCAAAAATAGCCCAAGCGCTCGCCGTGCCCGAAGAGTACCGCGGACCTGACTTGTCGCAGCCTCTCGGTGATCTTTCTGATTCCGGTGATACGAATGCGAACGTGGGCGAATCTAAGCCCATCTCGCGTTCGGTCGCCGAACTCGAAAACAGCCTGCGCACCCTCGAGGCGAAACTGCGCGATCGTGAGCAGGAGATCATGGAGCAGGAGAGTTGGGTGGCAGAGCGTGCTCGCGAACTGGCAGAAAACGAGGCTCTCGTTGCTGCCCGGGAAGCCTACCTCCAAGAGAATCTAAAGAGTCAGACCCACTCGCGTCGGGTAGCGTCTCCTGAAGAGCAGATCGCTATCAATCGCGTGCGTATCGAGTTGGATCGACGCGAGGCCTCGCTTCGAGAAACGCGTGTTGCGTTGGTGGAGCGAGAGAAGTTTTTAGACGAAAGTGAAGTGCGCCTTTTCGAGAAAGTTCAGTCCCAGCAAGAGAAAGAGCTGGAACTCGAGCAGTGGGAAGAGGAGTTGATAGCACGCGAACGCCGGGTACGCGAGCGTGAGGCCAAGCATGATCCCGAAGTGGCCGCAGAGCTCCAACGTGAAGCGGCTCGCCGGCTAGAACAGCGCGACGAGTGAGCGTCTGGTGTGAGGTAGACTAGGTCTTGCTCCAGTCCAGCATGCGCTGGATGGGGACGAATGCCGCCTTGCGCGTTTCCTCGGGGACTTCGATTTGCGGGCTCATGGTTTTGAGCGCGTCCCGCACCTTTTCGATCGTGTTCATCTTCATGAACCGACAGTCGTTGCAGGCGCAGGAATCGGTGGGTCCCGCAATAAAGGTCTTGTCGGGAACCTCACGGCGCAAGCGGTGCAACATCCCGCTTTCGGTCACCACAATGATTTGCTGAGCGGGGTGCTCGCGGGCGAATTTAACCATCAATTCGGTGCTGCAAACTTCATCTGCAAGATCGCGGACGGCTTGCACACATTCGGGGTGAGCTACGACCGGCGCATCCGGAAATTGGTTACGAACCTTTTCGATCGCCTGGACCGTGAATTGCACGTGTGCGTAGCAGCTCCCTGGCCAGAGCCGCATTTGCCGACCGGTGCNNGTACGAAAAGGATTTCGCGATCTGCGGGGACTCGGTTGACGATCTTGACTGCGTTCCCGCTCGTGCAGATCACATCGCTCAAGGCTTTCACGCCTGCGGAGCAGTTAATGTAGGCGACGACGTAGAGGTGTGGATTCGCCTCCTTATAGGCAGCCAGGCGTTCTGCGGGGCAGGAGTCGGAGAGAGAACAACCCGCATTGAGATCCGGGAGGAGAACGGTCCGCTCCGGATTCACGATCTTCGCGGTCTCTGCCATAAAGTGGACCCCGCAAAAGAGGATGACATCACTCTTGGCAGATTGGGCCTGATAGGAGAGTCCGAGAGAATCGCCGACGAAATCGGCCACTTGTTGGATAGCCTCAACTTGATAGTTGTGGGCGAGAATGACCGCGTTGCGCTCCTTCTTGAGTGCAAGCACTTCCTGCTGCACCGCCGTGAGGGGCGGACGCTCGCGTCGAGGCGTTAGCACCATCGGTTCGTAATTCAGTACTGCAGGCATGGGTCAATTCTGGTGTTGGCTGCGGATTTCGCAACCGGAGGAGGAGAATGCGGTTGGCTTCGATGGCGAACGGCGACCGGTAAGAAAGCAAAGCCGGAGTTGAGGTGCTTGCGCGCTCAGCTCTTGGGCTGGAGGGTTTCCAAGAGTTTCTTGAACTCGGGGTGGTCCTGCAGTGCCTCAAGATCGGGGTCCTGTGAAAGCCAGTCGTAGTCCTTGTATCCGAGAGCGACGGCCTGTTTCAGGGAGCGCAATGCATCGTTTTGGCGCTTAGAAAGCGCAAAGCTGCAGGCCAGATTGTAATGAGCCGTAGGGTTATTGGGCTGAAGTTTAACCAACTTGCGGTCCATTTTGAGGCCGTCAGCGATGCGCCCCTGCTTGGTGTAGAGGCCTCCGAGAAGCTCCACTACATCCGTAAACTGCGGATCGCGTCGGAGGATCGATTCGAAAAAGGCGGTTTCGAAAGCTGGGTCGGAAGGTTTCGACTTCGACATGAGCGGAGCGTCAGGAGGTCTTGTTCTTACACGATCCTTCGTCACGAAGGACGTTGCAATGAGCACTCACTTGTAGCCGCTGGGAAATGGGGGTCAGCCCAAGCTTAGACGAGACGGTGTTGCCGTACCACTCCATGAACGGAGCGCTGATCTCGAAAATGCGATCGCAGTCCACGCATACGACCTGAGCCATCTGGGCGTTATTNNGGAGGTAGAATTTCTCACCCGAGCCGATATCGACCTCACGCAAGAGTGCGCTTTCCGTCATGATCGGTAGCGTCCGATAAACCGTCGCTCGAGAAACGGAATCATCAATGCGACGAGCCTTATCCAGAAGATCCTCAGCCGTAAAATGATCCGTTTGGGCGAACGCGGCGTCGAAGATCGCCAGCCGTTGGTTGGTGACCCGGAGGCCCTTCTTCGACAAATACGCCTTGAACTGTTCCCTCGTCGCGTCGTTGCTCACTCGGCTTATGTTTCGAGGTCGGGCAGACCTGTCAATGCCTGGAATTCGCTTTGGCGAGAGGCGGCATCTCACGTCGCCGCACAAAAAGGGGTGTCGCATCAGCTTCTGGAGAGTTGCAGGCCGCGTCTAGCCGCCTCTCATTCTCGGCCGCTCATGATTGTAGGCGTTCATCCCCTGGCTGGTTTTGACAAGATCCTGCATTACAAGGTGCCAGAGTCGATGCAGGCGTCGGTGGGCATGGGGTCGCTGGTCCGGATTTCTATCGGGCGGCGTATGACCTTGGGGGTGGTCGGCGTGATCNNTTTTCCGGTGGATAAGCTCAAGCCGTTGGTGCAGGTGGTTTACCCGTTTCCAGTCTTGCCGCCTGATCTGCTGGAGTTGGCCAAGTGGATGGCAACCTACTACGCCGCGCCGATGGATTCGGTCATCGAAACGATGATCCCTGGTCCGGCGCGCGCAGGAGCGAGTTTGAAGGAGGAGCGCATGCTTTCCCTAGGACAGCCGCTGTCAGCCGAGGAACTGGGTCGTTTGGAAAAGAGGGCACCGAAGCAGGCGCAGTTGTATCGCTTTTTTGAAAGCCAGCTTCTTCCGTTGAAAAAGGCTCTCGTGCTGCAGCGACTGCAGCTTTCTCCCGCCATCGCTGCGGCCTTGGTCAAGCGAGGTGCACTCAAAGAAGACGTTCGCCGGGTAGAGCGGGTGGCCTATGCGGATGACTTTGCCGACGGCGAACGGGTGGCATCGCAGCCACCCGAGCTCAACGGAGAACAGCGGGGTGCGGTGGTTTCCGTCGAGGCGTCGCTCCAAGAAAAGCAGTTCTCGGTCTCGCTTCTCCACGGAGTCACTGGCTCTGGTAAAACGGAAGTCTACCTGCACGCAATCGAAGCGGCGCTGAAGGCCGGAGGCGGAGTGATTTTCTTGGTTCCCGAAGTTGCCCTGACACCGCAGACAGTGGCGCGGCTGCGCTCGCGACTCGAGGCGATCGCTCCGGATCACCGCTGTGTGGTTTGGCATAGCCACTTGAGCGAAGGTGAGCGGATGGATGGTTGGTTGGCGCTCGTGACGGGGGAAGCGCGGGTCGTGGTCGGGGCGCGCTCGGCGATCTTCGCTCCGGTGCGCGATGTCCGGCTCATCGTGGTCGATGAGGAGCACGAGCCCGCTTACAAGCAGGATGAGNNATCGATGGAGCCGTTTGCCTGCTTGGCTCGGCCACGCCCTCTCTGGAAAGCTATTCGAATGCGCGGGCGGGACGTTATCGCCTGCTTCGGCTAACCCAACGCGTTGATGCGCGTAGCTTACCGTTCATCGATGTCGTCGACATGAAGATCGAGGTGGCGCGGCAGCGAGGATTGACGTCCTNNTGTTTGGTCGACGCCATGTACGCGCGCTTCGAAAAACGAGAACAAACCATCCTCTTCATCAATCGCCGAGGGTATTCCTCCTCGATGCAATGTACGAAGTGCGGACATGCGGAAGAATGCGTGCATTGCAGTGTGGCCATGACCTACCACCGGACGGACGAGACGTTGCGCTGTCACTTATGCGGCGATTCACGCGCGGCGCCGGTGCGTTGCCCACAGTGCGGCGCGCCTGATATCCGTTGGCGGGGTCTTGGCACGCAGCGAGTGGAGGAGGCCGTGCGGCGGGTTCTGCCACGAGCGCGTATCGAGCGTATGGATGCAGATACCATGGCGAAGAAAAACCGCTTTCGCCAGGTGCTGGGTGAATTCCGCACGGGGAAAATCGACGTGCTCATCGGAACTCAGATGATTGGAAAGGGGCTCGATTTCCCTAACGTGACGCTGGTGGGACTGATTGATGCAGACATTTCCATGCACGTCCCTGATTTTCGAGCTAGTGAACGGACTTTTCAACTCCTCGTCCAGGTAGCGGGTCGCGCGGGCCGTGGCGATCGGGCGGGGGAAGTGGTGGTGCAGACGTTTACGCCTCAAGCGGAGACCATTCAGTTTTCTCGCCAAGCAGACTTTGAAGGCTTTGCCGACAGCGAGCTGCGCATCCGTGAGCAATTTAAGTATCCGCCCTACCGACACCTGATTCATCATCTGTTTCGCGGACCCAGCCAGGACAAGCTGAAGTTCTATAGCGAGCAGTGGGCAAAACAGGTGGAAAAAACGTTTGGCGACCGGATCGAGCTCAAAGGGCCATCCGCAGCACCGATCGAAAAGATCAAAGACGAGTATCGCTGGCAGCTCTGGTACTTCACTCCGAGTATCAGTAAAATTATCTCGGAACTCAACCAGCTCAGAGCGGGCTTCGCTTGGCCAGACGACCTTACTCAAGTTCTGGATGTCGACCCGGCAAACCTTTCGTGACGGCGGAGGTTTTTCGGTGGGAATTATTTCCCTGATTTGAGAAATATTTCTTGAAGGTGGTTTTAGATGTCGCCTTGGTCATTAAATGCTCCTGCTAATTCCCTGCCGATGACTGCGTGGCGTGTCGTCTCCATTTTGGTTCGATCCGCAACTCAGGCGACGGGTGCCCTCGCTGGCTGCACGTTAGGAAACAGAATGGGATGAAACCTCTGACACCGATGATTAAAAAAGCGTTGTTCCAAGTTCTGTTCTGCTTGGCGGTCGCGGGGCTCGACCTGCCCCGGTTGTCTGCTCAGTCGGTACCGGCGGAGCGTCCCCGGAATCGTCCCCCGTCGATGCTGACCGGACGGGCTCAGTGGGAGAAGGGAGCGGATATGCTCAAGGCGATGAACGTGCCACCGGCGCCGCCGCTCTCACCCGAGGAGGCGTTGAAAACCTTCCGGGTAGCTCCGGGCTACCGGCTCGAGCTGGTGGCGGCAGAGCCCATGGTTCAGAATCCGGTCTTCTTTGAGTTCGACCCCGAGGGCAGGATCTGGGTGGCGGAGTTCCAGGGGTATATGCGTGACGTGAATGGAACGGGAGAAGGTGACCCGATTTGCCGGATCGTCGTCCTTGAAGACACGGATTTCGATGGGCGCGCCGATAAGAGCACGGTCTTTCTCGACCGGCTAGTGATGCCCCGGTCGTTTGCGTTCGTGAAGGGTGGGTTGCTACTGCAAGAGCCGCCGAAACTTTGGTTCTGTGAAGATACGGATGGCGATTTGCGCTGCGATCGACGGACCGAAGTGGGAACTCTCGGGGTTGCGGGCAATCCCCAGCACACCGCCAATGGACTTCGCTATGGGATCGACAACTGGCTGCACACCGCGGATGCGCGGACACGCCATCGTTGGGTGGATGGCCAACTCCAAACCCAGGATGTTCCCAAAAGCGGCCAGTTTGGAGTTTCGTTTGATGAGACGGGGCGCTTTCTCACCTGTCACGAAAGCTCGGCGCTCCACGCTGACCTCATTCCGAGTCGTTATCTTTTGAGCAATCCAAACCTGGCGGCGTTGGCCGCGAAGGCGAGCCGGGGCGCCTATGGGGTCGACACCAACATCGCCCGGGACGCGCAGCAGGTTTATCCGATCCGCGTCACTCCCGGGATCACTCTGGGAGCGATGGAGCTGCGCGACGACGGCCGACTGAGAACCTACACTATTTCCTCGGGCTCGTGTTACTATGACGGGGATCAGTTTGGCGAAGAGGCCTATGGGAACGTCTTTGTACCGGAAGCCGGTGGCAATCTTATCGGCCGACTGAAGGTCACATGGGGTCTCCGCCCGCAGGCGTCCCGATTCTACCCTGCCGAGCGGGAGTTTCTTGCCTCTACGGATGAGCGTTTCCGGCCGATCAACGCGCGGGTGGGACCGGATGGAGCGCTCTACCTTGCCGATCTTTACCGCGGAATCATCGAGCACGTCATCTTCATGGTGCCGTGGATCAGCGACCANNACCCCAGCTTTCGAAGGCCGATTCCAGCGTTTTGGTGAGCCACTTGAGTCATCCTACCGGCTGGTGGCGTACCACGGCTCAACGCCTTTTGGTCGAGCGTCGTGACCCTGCTGCGATCCCTCTGCTCCGTCAGCTTGCGCTTAAAGGTGAACGGCCACTCGGCCGATTACATGCGCTCTGGACGCTCGATGGTATGGACCATTTAGATACTGAAACCAAGTGGTCGGCGATGCAGGATTCCGATGAACGCGTGCGGGCAGCGGCAGTACGATTGTGCGAGCGCGGGCTTACCCCCGAACAGCAATCTCTCTTTTTGAAAACGTTGGAGGCTCTGATCAAAGACCCCAGTGAGACTGTCCGTTTACAGGCGACGCTCACCGCGAGCGCGCTGGGTCGACCGGAGTCGCTTCCGATTGTCCTGCGTCTGGCGTTGAGCAGCAAGGACCCGATCCTAGCGATTGCGGCCGTCACGGGGCTGAAAGACCTTGAAGTTGAGTTTTTGCGGCTGACCTTGGCGGAGACGAAGGCGAGCGGTTCCCAGAACGAAGCGGAGCGTTTCCTGCTCGGACTGATCACACGCTGCATCATGGAGTCTGATGAAGGAGCGCGTGTGTATGCCATGCTCGCTAGCCTCGTTCCTCCGGGACGTGAGGAACCTTGGCAAATCCTGGCGGTGCTCGATGCGATTAACGAACACGCTTTCAAGACGAAGCGCCGGACTCAACCCATTGTGTTGCCGGCAGCACCTGAAGCCCTCCTAGCACTGGCAAGGTCAGATCAGTCCCGTGTGCGGGAAAAGGCGAGCGGTCTGGTGGACTTGTTTTCTTGGCCGGGATTGCGAGTAACGAGCGAGGCGTCGTCAAGTGTGGCACCGCTTTCTGCTTTGGAAGAGGAGCGGATCCAGGCAGGCCGGGAGTTGTTTGGAATGTACTGTGCCCCTTGCCATCAGCTGAATGGATTGGGCGCGCCCAACCTCGCTCCGCCGTTGGCTGATAGTGAGTGGGTCACCGGATCGCCCGAGCGGGTGATCCGAGTCGTCCTGCACGGCCTATACGGACCCATTGAGGTCAACGGAACGACCTGGAATTTGGCTATGCCGGGCCTGGGGGCGGCAGGGGTGCTGGACGACGAGAAATTGGCGTCGGTGGTGAGTTATATCCGACGAGCCTGGGGGCACGCGGCGAGTCCGGTGGAGCCGACACTCGTGAGCACGGTTCGGAAGGCGTCGTCTGCGCGTACGCTGCCTTGGACGGCCGAGGAACTGGCCGCGATGGAGAGCCCACTTCCGGTGCAACCCTCCATGGTGGGTGTGGGGATAGCACCGGATTGCCATGGGATGATTCTGCTGCCCGCCAGCCGGGCCACGGTCTACGCGCAGAAATTAGGGTACCGTCCTTCGTTAGACGTTTTGGCGCCGTGGACGGTGATCGATGATGTGGCGGAGTGGCGTGTGGAGGTGCCGAGTGCGGGCACCTACCGAGTATGGGTCAACTTGGCTGCGGACGACACGTCGGCTGGAGATTATTTCGTGGTAGAAACCGAAGGCAGTCGTACACGGGGAATGGTCATTTCAACGGGAGACTACACTCAGTTTCGCGAAGTTGCTTCGGGAACCCTTACGCTCCGGGCTGGCTCGAACCGTATTCTGCTCCGACCTGATAGTCCCTTGAAAAGTGAGCTTGCGGACATCCGCGGCGTGCGCCTTGAGCCTCAGGGGAAGCCCTAGACCGGTCGGCTGCAACCCGGGCTCCATTCAAACGCGACAGAGGGCCGTCTGGCTCATTTCGGGAGCCCTGTCGCCGAAAGGTGAGGCTAACCCCGCGTGTGGCAGCCTGGTGTAGCCTTGCTTATCAAAACTCCGCTGGAGCGAGTCGGATCTTGTCGACGCGGTCTTTTATTCGAGGCTCTATCGGTTTTTCCCCTGAGCAAAGTCACGCTGGGTTTCAAACAGCTTGCGCAGGTCGGAGCTCAGGCGGTCCTGGATCGCTTGGAGCTCACGGTAACGGGCTACCTCAGCTTTGCGGGGAGTGCAGCGGGTGCTCTCATCGACCGCCACGACTCCCTTGACGAAATCGGAAAGGCGCGCGCGTTTGTTACCATCGCGCAAGGCCACGCACCAGGCGGCTTGCAGGGCGCCACCGAGGGCAGCGCCTTCGTCTTCCACCATCGCGACCACGGGGACGCCAAAGACGTCTGCCATGATTTGCCGCCAGACGGGGGATTTTGCTCCGCCGCCGGTGACGCGAATCTCCTTGGCTTTCACGCCGAGGGCCGCGAGACGACGCAGTCCGTAGTTCATCCCCAAGGTAGCTCCTTCCATCGCCGCGCGGGCAAAGTGCGCAGGGGTAAAGGTGGTTTGGGTCAGGCCAAAAAGCACTCCGGAGCCGGCCGGGACGTTGGGAGTTCTTTCTCCGGCGAGGTAAGGGAGAAAAACCAAGCCACCAGAGCCTGCAGGGATAGTTTCGATAGCAGCGGCCATCTCGGAATGGTCCTGCTTGAAAAGGGTTCGCACTTGTTCCGTGACCGTGGTCACGTTCATGGTGCACAACAAGGGGAGCCAACCGCCATTGGCNNCAGGAACAAAAGGCGGCGATTTCACCGAGCGGATCCACCACCGGCTTGTCGGCGAATGCGTAGATGGTGCCGCTGGTGCCAAAGCTGGCGGTGACCACGCCGGGAACGACGTTACCGGTGCCGATCGCGCCCATCATGTTGTCTCCACCTCCGGCCGAGATGACAACATCACTTGAGAGGCCGTAGGCGTGCGCAAGGTGGGGAAGGAGAGTCCCTGCGGCTTCGTGCGATTCGGAAAGCGAGGGCAAGTATCCCGCGATACGCTTATCGATCGCCGCGATGACCTCCGTGCTCCACTTGCGGCGTCTCACGTCCATCAACGCGGATCCCGAGGCGTCGCCGTATTCCATGAACATCTTCCCGGTGAGGTGATAGTTCAGGTAATCATGCAGTAGAAGAATGTGACGCAGGCGCCGGAAATTGGCGGGCTCATGGCGCTTCAACCAAAGTATTTTTGGAGCGGTGAAGCCGGGAAGGATCAGATTCCCGGTTTTGCGGATGGCTGCTTTAGGGCCTCCGAGTTTTCGCGTGATCAGATCGCACTCGGTCGCCGTGCTGGTATCACACCACAGCTTCGCCGCGCGTATCACCTTGCCTTCGCCATCCAAAGCAACAAATCCGTGCTGCTGTCCTGAGATGCCGATTCCCCGGACTTCTTCAGCACGTCGCGGACCGATTTTGGCCACGACTTCACGGATCACGGCATCCAGGGCCTTCGTCCAGTCCGCCGGGTGTTGTTCCATGTGCCCAACGGGAAGCCCTTCGATCAAGCTGTGCGGCGCACGAGCTTCTGCGATGACCGTGCGGGCTTCCAGGTCGAGGACGACCGCTTTGGTACTCTGCGTTCCGGAGTCGATCCCAATGAACAAGGCCATGGTGGGGAAGAAAGATCTGAATTAGAGGGTAACCGCCTGCGCTTTCATCAATTTGAATTCCACGGCCGCACGCAGCGCCTCCCAACTGGCATCCACGATATTGTCGCTGACGCCTACGGTCCCCCAGATGCTGCTGCCGTCGCCGCTCTCGATGAGCACGCGTGTGCGGCTGTTAGCGCCCTGGTTGCTTTCCAGAATGCGGACCTTGTAGTCGCGCAACGCCATTTCGGAGAGCTGGGGAAAGTCTTTCTGCAAGGCGAGACGCAGGGCTCGATCGAGTGCACTGACGGGGCCGGACGATTCGGCGACGGTGTGATAAGCGTTTTCACCCACGGTGATTTTAACCGTGGCCTCGGCCCATAGCTCGGCTCCGTGACGTTCGATGATGACGCGGTAGCCGTCTACCTTGAAAAACTGGGTGTTGCGACCGAGCGTTTTGGCGATCAGCAACTGCAGTGACGCGTCGGCCGCCTCGAACTCGTAGCCGCGGAATTCGAGCTCTTTGAGTTCGTCGATCAGTGTCTTGATCGCTGGTGATTTGTCGTCGAGATCGAAGCCGAGTTCCTTTGCTTTCAACGCGATGCTGCTCCGTCCTGCCATATCGGATACCAACACCCGCGTGCGATTCCCGACCAGGGCAGGATCGATGTGTTCGTAACTACTCTTCACTTTTTGGGCCGCATTGGCGTGGAGGCCACCCTTGTGGGCAAAGGCGGATGCACCGACATAAGGTGTCTTAGTGTCCGGGCGGAGATTCGCCAGCTCATCGAAAAAGAGCGAGAGCTCCCGAAGCTGAGCGAGGTTGGGCGCGCAAGCAGCTGTGAAACCCAACTTGAGAAAGAGACTCGGCAAAATTGTCACCAGATTGGCATTACCAGTACGTTCACCGTAGCCATTGATGGTACCTTGAACGAGTTCGGCGCCTGCGGTGAGGCCGGCGAGCGATAGGGCGACACCGAGTCCGGCGTCGTTGTGGCAGTGAACGCCGACATTCCTTCCTCCGAACTCTTGCACCACTCGCCGAACGATGGCTTCAAAGTCGCTGACCATGGTGCCGCCATTGGTGTCACAGAGCGTGAGATTGCTCACGCCGCCTTTGATGGCCGCGGCCAGTGTTTTTAAAGCGTAATCTGGATGGGCCTTGTAGCCGTCAAAAAAGTGCTCGGCATCATAGATAACTTCCCGGCCATTCGCCACCAAGTAGCGCACCGAGTCTTCGATCATGGCCAGATTTTCCTCGGCGGTGGTCCGCAGAATTTCCGTCACGTGAAGAAGGGAAGTTTTCCCCACGATCGTCATCACGGGCATGCCGCTGTCTAAGAGCGTCTTGAGTTGCGGGTCTTCGCTCGCCTTGATCCCTGAGCGTCGGGTTGATCCGAACGCCGCGAGCCGTGCGTGCTTTAGCTTCAGTTTCCGCGCTTCTTGGAAAAAGGTGATGTCGCGTGGATTCGAGCCGGGAAACCCGCCCTCGATATAATCGACCCCAAACTGATCCAATTTCTCTGCAATGAGCAGTTTGTCCGTAACCGAAAAACTGATGCCTTCTCCTTGGGTGCCATCACGCAGGGTAGTGTCGTAGATCTTGACCGCTTTGCTCATGGAATCGAGGAGACTTGGCCTCGTGGCACGAACTGGCAAGGTGGCTTTTTAGCCCATCCGAAAAGTCCACCCCGAGAACGTGCAGTGGCCGATCGCCTTGGAAGGCTGGGATGCAACAAAACTCCCGATCGTTAACCAAAGAAGGCTCGCGTCTGTTCTATGACGTAGTGGATTTGCGTTTCGCTATGGTGGGGACCAATCGGTAGGCTCAGTACCTCGTCGGCGTAGCGTTCAGCGAGGGGAAAGTCACCCCGCTTCCAACCCTGATCAGCGTAGGCGCCGGAAAGGTGGGGCGGGACGGGATAATGAATCTGTGAGGCGATGCCGCGATCCGTCAGGTAGCTCCGCAGTCGGTCTCTGAGGGGGGTGCGCACGACAAAGAGGTGCCAGACACAGGTGGAGAATGAATAGCGAGGCGGCAGAAGGAGCTCGGGAAGCCCCGACAGCCCTTCAAAATAGAGGGAGGCGAGCTTTTGGCGATGCGCGTTCCATTTTTCGAGATGGGGTAACTTGGCGCGGAGAAAGGCCGCTTGCAGCTCGCTCAACCGTGAATTGATCCCCTTCACCTCGTGGTGGTAACGCTGCTTTGATCCGTAATTCCTAAGCGTCCTCACGCGCTCGGCGAGAGCGTCATTGGAGGTCGTGACCGCGCCGGCGTCCCCAAACGCGCCCAGGTTCTTGCTTGGGTAAAAACTGATTCCCGCGATATCTCCTAGCGCACCGGATGCTCGACCCCGGCAAGAAGCCCCATGGGATTGGGCGCCGTCCTCGATCAACAGCAGTTGATGGCGGCCNNACGCAAAGCGTCCATATCACCCACCTCCCCGTAAAGGTGGACAGGCATGATGGCGCGGGTTTTAGCGGTAATCCGCGCCTCCACCTGCGCCGGGTCTAGCGAGAAGCTATCGGCCGAAGGCTCGCAGGGGACCAAGGTGGCGCCGACTTGGGAGACGGCTAGCCAGCTTGCAATGTAGCTATGAGACGGAACGATGACCTCATCGTCTGGGCCGATGTCGGCTGCGAGCAGGCTGAGTTGGAGGGCCTCGAGCCCATTAGCCACCCCGATACAGTGAGTGACGCCTACGCTACGGGCGTACTCCGACTCAAAGCTCTCCAGCTCCTGACCAAAGATAAACCAGCCCGAGTCCATCACCCNNGAATCGATATCTGTGCGCAGATCATCGTAGGTCGGTTTAAGCTCGAGAAAGGGGACCTTCATTTAAAAGGGGAGAGGGGAGGAATGCCATGAGTCCGTACCTTCGCAAGAAATCCCAAGAAGAGGCCGAGGTTTAATGGCATGCCCTGTTACCTGCTGTCGGGTTGCAAGTTCTCGGCGTTGGAAGAGACTGCGTCTACGTTGGAACTTGCGACTTGGCCCGCGCGTCTTTGAGAGCCAACCTGAACCCTCTTATGATACCGATTTGCCGAATTGTTGCCTGCTTGGGCCTCCTGGGTGCGCTGACCCTCCGAGCTCAAAGCGACACCTCACCGACCGTCACGCAGCAGCTTCCCGCTCAAAGCGGATCGACGGGAGGTGCCCCGCTGACCGTAGACCTCAAAAACTACTTTGGCCTTCCCGGCGTGGCGAATCAAGTAGTGCGTTTTAACACGGTCCTGGGCCCGATTCACGTGGAAATGCTGCCAGATACGGCGCCGAACCATGTAACCAATTTTTTGACGTATGTGAATTCGGGGGCTTACAATAATACGTTCTTCCATCGCTCTACGGCGTTGAATGGAAGCTCGACCGCCCCGGTTGATATCATTCAAGGCGGTGGCTATCGGATCCCGGTCGATCCGGCGGTGACACGTATCCCTTCTAATGCTCCAGTCAATTTGGAGTACAATCGCCTCAACGAGAGGGGAACGCTTGCCGCGGCACGTACCTCGGATGCCAACAGTGCGACGAGTGAATGGTTTTTCAATGTTCGCGACAACAGCACAACCTTGAACGCGGAAAATGGCGGNNCCCGGGTGGTCGGGGGAGGCATGAACACCGTGGATGCGATTGCCGCACTTTCCCGCAAAAATGAGGGCGGGGCGTTCTCAACGCTGCCCGTGCGAAATCTCGCAGTGCCGTCGACCGACAGCAATCTTGTCGTGGTGACCTCGATCGTACCGGTATCCGTTTATCCGGGACAGGGCAGCCCGGCGGTACTTACTTTCTCGGCGGAGAGCTCTAATCCTGCGGTAGCCACCGTGTCGGTTACCAATTCCACCTTGACCATCACTCCGGGAACACAAGCAGGAGAAACGAACATTGTCGTCCGCGCGGCGGATGCAAACGGGAGTTTGGCTACGGCCAGCTTTGTGACGTCGGTCGCGCTTTCGAATGCCCCTCCGACGATCCTGCGTGCGCCAGTGTCGCAAACGGTCGCTCAGGGTGGATTCGCGGTATTCAGCGTCGTGGCAACCGGTACCAACCTCCAATATGAATGGCGCCGGAACAATGAGCCCGTCGCTGGTGCCAACGGACCGACGTTGCTTGTCCGCAATGTCAACACGGGCAATACCGGTTCTTACACCGTCGCGGTGAGCAATTCGATCGGTATTTCAGTGACCACTCCCGTGACCCTTACCTCGACGACGGCCGCTCCCGCGCGTCTGACCAATTTCTCGATTCGTGCGATGACGGGTACGGGAGCGCGGACTCTGACCGCAGGATTTGTGGCTGGCGGTGCCGCCAACTCCAGCCTGCTCGTTCGTGGAGTCGGACCGGGTTTGATTGCGCATCAAGTTCCGTCGGTCTTGGACAATCCGCGGCTTGACCTCTATTCTGGAGATACACTCCTCGCGACCAATGACGATTGGAGTGGAGATGATGGCCGGTCTTTAGGTGCCTTCCCTCTGACGGAAGGAAGCAAGGATGCGGTCCTCATCCGTAGTGTGGCAGCGGGTGCCTACACCGCACAGGTGAACTCGGTATCGGGCGCCAACGGAAACGCTCTCGTTGAAGTCTATGACCGCAATGCAGCGTCACCGGTGTCCGGTGTGGATTTGGTCAATGTCTCTGCTCGCAGCCAACTGGTGGATAATGAAGTGCTCATCGGTGGTTTTGTGCTCACGGGCTCCAGTAATCGAACGGTCCTGATCCGAGCGATTGGGCCCACGCTGGCGAAATTCCAGGTCGCGGGCGTGCTCGCTAATCCGCGGATTGAGCTCTACCGCGACGGTGTCAAAATCAATGAAAACGATGATTGGTCAGGGTCGGCCGCGATCGAGGCCGCCCGTGCCG
>DKKJ01000379.1 GCA_002455175.1 Opitutaceae bacterium UBA6669 | reverse complement strand
ATACCTTGGCAATCGCTCGGGATTGAGAGGATTGGAGCGCGCTTGATCTACGGACGGCGCACCTTCGCCCCTCTCTCCCCATACCGTCCTGAATTTTTGTCTCTTCAGTCACTGCGAAAAGGTGGTTTCTTAACCCTTTATGGATTTGCCCAACTTTCAGGCCGCCGAGGTCATCGTGGTCGCCATCGAGATCGCTCTACTGCTTGCCGGAGTAGGCGTTTTGTTTCGGTGGCAATTCAGCGAACGCGCCCTTGATTGTAAACAGATCAGAGTATCGCCTTGGCCAATACCTCTCAGCGATCTCCTGCTCCGGGCTCTTTGCGTCGTCCTCGGCGCAATCATTCTCCCGATGATTGTCCTTTCTGTGCAGAAAGCCCGGCCCGCTGCACTGTCGGATGACCTCTGGTTAGTCACTCAAGCGTGTGCGTTCCAAATTGGCATGCTTTTCGGGGTTGGGGTAGGCAATGCATTCTCCAAAGCCCGTCGCGCTCCGTTACCAGAATTAGATGCGTCGACTTCCGCGATGGGTGAGTTACCTCCGGAAACAGCCGAGTCCGCCATCACGCTTACTCCGTGGCGAATCAATCCCCTGCTGGCGGGATTGCTGACTTTCCTGGCCGCGATGCCGCTGGTCGTGGCCACGAGTCTCCTGTGGAATCCCCTGCTGAAATGGGCGGGGTTTCCGGTAGATACCCAAGAGCTGATCGAGCTCCTAGCCAACTCCGAATCTCCCGCACTCATAATTGGAATGGGAATCTTGGCTGTCGTCCTCGCTCCACTGGTAGAGGAAACTATTTTCCGAGCAGGCCTCTTCCGCTATCTCCGCACACGTATTCCCAGGTCGCTCGCCCTCCTCCTCTCCGCAGTGCTCTTTTCCTCATTGCATGCGAGTTTGGCCGCATTTGGGCCGTTGGTCGTTTTTGGCGTCGTCCTGGCGATCGCATACGAAAGAACCGGTCGCATCCTGGTTCCGATGGTCGCTCACGGGCTTTTCAACCTTCACACCTTGATCCTCCTTTTGAGCGGAGTGACTCCATAACCCTCAACAAAACTCTTCACCCCTTATTGCTTAGCCCGTGTACCCATTCACCGATATCAAGAAAGAATCTATCGCCTCGCTAGGTGAATCGGGGCTCATTCGCGCGCTGCGACGCTGGCTGGGAAAGAGCAGTCCGCGAACTCCGTTCGGGATAGGTGATGATTGTGCGGTGCTTCCCACCCAGACGGGACGGGGTCTACTCACCGTCGACCCCGTTATCTACGGAGAGCATTTCGACGACACCGTCTCGCCCCGTTCGGCCGGCGCAAAGCTTTTCAAGCGCAACCTCAGCGACATCGCCGCCATGGGCGGAACTCCACGCGCGGCGGTAGTGGCGCTCGCCTTCGAACGCAGAGTGAAAATCGAATGGCTTTCGGAATTCTACCGCGGATTAGCGGAGAATAGCCGAAATTATAATGTTCCGTTGGTGGGAGGGGATGTAGCCCAACTTCCAACCGGGATCGTTGCCACGCTGACTCTATTCGGCGAGTCAACGGGTCGCCGCATTTTGACCCGAGTAGGTGCGAAGCCAGGAGACGCTATTTACGTTACGGGCACGTTAGGTGGAAGCCGTCGACGTCACCACTGGTCCTTCTCACCACGGCTACACGAAGGTGCTTGGTTAGCTCAGCAAAACGAAGTGAGGTCCATGATGGATGTGAGTGATGGCCTGGCCAAAGATATCCACGCGCTTGTCCCGGCCAAAGCGTGCCCTGCGTTGATCGCGGAGTGGATTCCCGTCAGTCGCGACGCGCTCCACGCGTCTCGAACATCGGGCCGGCCTGCGCTTGCCCATGCGCTGAGTGACGGCGAAGATTACGAACTGCTCTTCACTCTGGCGAAAAGCGCGAGCGCGTCTTCGTTTGAAAGCCGTTGGAGGCAAGCATTCCCTCGCTTGAAATTGAGCAAGGTAGGCCAGATCGTTTCTTCGTCTGCGTTTCAAAAAGAGAGCAATCGATTTGTCGATCTGAACACCTACCGGGGGTTTGAACACCTAGTCGAATCGAAATCCCCTGTCGCTCGTTCTAGAAGCGCCCCTACGGCCAAGAAATCCCAGGCAGGCAAAAAAGCATGAACCTACACGACCGCCTTCGAGCCGGGATCATCACCACTCACGCGGCCGCAACGCAGGCGTGCGCCACCGAACTTGCAGCCACCCTCCCCGACGACTGCACCCTAGCGTTGCACGGCAATCTTGGTGTAGGAAAAACCACCTTCGTCCAATGCCTCGCGCGCGGTCTCGGTATCAACGATTCCGTGACAAGTCCGACCTTCAACATCTTTACGCTCTACCGGGGGCCACGCTGGACTCTGCTGCATCTGGATGCCTATCGACTCGAGTCGCCCGAACAGATCGAAGCCCTCATGATCGAAGATTTTTTGGTTTCACCCTGGTGCCTCGCCGTCGAGTGGCCGGAGAAAATCTCCGCATGGATTCCCGCAAACGCTTTCCACCTGGATTTCGGTATCACGAAAGACGAGGCCCATACCCTCCAACTCCGTCCGTCAACCAGCTAGCCAGCGTTTGAAGGAGGGGTCGACGCGCTCGTATTTTCCGCTGCCTCGGGACGTACTTTCGGCTCCCCCACGAGCACGCTCAGCTGAGCTTGAACCTGAATAAAAAACTCTGGATTCAGGTCGCCCGCCGGAATCTCGAAGAGTTGTTTGGTCTTGGTGTGTTCGACCACATTGCGAGTCCCGTCCGCATTTTTGCCCTTGGGTCGAATGAGTCGCTTCCGCTCCAACATCAGCGCGAGAAATTGAACCAAGCGCACGTTGTCCGGAGTGAGTTCATTCGCTGGGTCAGCCAACGTGAGAAACAGGGTCTCAGCCGTGAGCTTGAGGGTTCTTTCCTGACTTTCCCCTGCTTTGCGCGGCTTGAAGACATGTACCCACCGACACACCACCACTCCGGTTGGAGCAAAGCTATCACCTGCGGTTTCCACGATATCGAATCGCTGAATTTCGGGTTGGGCAGGATCCCTGACCAAAAAACTGATCACGCGCTGCCCTGCCAGGAAAGGTTGCCCGGTCAGGCTGCACGCGGTACTCAGCGGCTGTAGATTCAACTCCATAGCCTTTCTTGTTTACTTTACCCCCTACCCGAAGCTAGCAAATTTCTGCTCTGCACGCATGAACGGACGTCTCATCGCCATCGGCGACATCCACGGATGTTTCACAGAACTGACCGAACTTCTCGAGCGGTTGGAGCCAGGACGGGACGATCAATTGATTTTTCTTGGTGATCTGATTAACCGCGGGCCTGATAGCCTCCGGGTCATTGATTTAGCTAAGCAGCACCGCNNCTCTGCCTGCTAGGAAACCACGAATTGCGCTTGCTTACGTTCCGTCGAACGGGTGATCGCTCAGTTCTTAAAGAGACGGATGAGATCACTTTTGCTCAGTTGCGCCCAGACGACTGGACATTTCTCGAAAAAATGCCGTTGACCCATGAGATCGAGGAACTGCAAACGGTCTTCGTACATGGTGGGTTCCTCCCCAACGAACTCTGGTCGAAACAACCAGCCAGCGTCGTGACCCGCATCCAGGTCATTGACGAACAAGGCCGGCCTAGAAAACGTGCAGATTGTCCCGAATGCCCCCCGTGGGCTGATCTCTGGAGCGGACCGCCCTTCGTGGTGTATGGCCACACGCCAAGGCCAGAAATCTACAAACTCAAGTGGTCTGCGGGCATCGATACCGCTTGTGTGATGGGCGGCTACCTCACCGCTTACATCTTGCCCGAAAAACGCTTTGTTCAGGTAAAAGCCCGTCGACGCTATTATGGCTAGCCAGCGAATGGTTTAGTCGATTTTCCATCAGTATGAGTGACGAATTTCCATTGCTCTCGGTTCGCGAGCTGAAGGGCCTCGACCCCGTGCCCGGCCGCGCCTTTAGCGCTATCGTCATCGTTCGCAAACTGACCACGAAAACGGCCTCCAACGGCAACCCGTTCCTCAGCCTCGAACTCGGAGATCGCGGGGGTTCGTTTGGTTGTACGCTTTTTTCGGATAGCCCGGTCATGGAGGCGATCAAGAACGCGGGTGAAGGCTCAGTCCTGAAAATCGAAGGAAAGAGCGACTACTTTCAAAGCCGATTCTCCCCCAGACTAAGCCGGGCCACCGCCCTCACGGAAACGGAACTCGCTCAGGCGGGGACCCTCGACAACCTGGTCGAACTCGCACCAGAAAACGCTGACCTCCTTTGGAAGGAACTGCAGGACGCGATTGAGCGGATTAAAAATGACGAAGTGCGCATGACGGTGCGCGCCGTCTTCGAAGAAATCGGCGAGACATTCCGCTGGTGTCCCGCCGCCGTCTCGATGCACCACGCTTACCGCCACGGTCTCCTCGAACACACGGTCCACATGGTAAGAAGTTGCCTCGCCCTTCTACCAATTTATCCTGAAGTGGATCCCGATCTGGCGCTCGCTGGGATCCTCCTCCATGATACAGGAAAGACGATTGAGTACGAGGGGGCTCTCGCCACTCGACGGAGCCGGCGCGGAATCCTGCAAGGCCACGTAGTGTTAGGATACCAACTCGTGCGAAAGGCCGGACTGAAGTCGCGACTTGATTCCGAACGGCTAGAGCGTTTGGAACACATCATCCTCAGTCATCAAGGTGAGCCCGAATGGGGAGCCGCAGTCTATGCCGCCACCCCCGAGGNNCCATGATCGACAATCTCGATGCCAAGATGGGCATGGTTCAGAGAGCGCTCCGCCAGTCGGGCGACGAGGAGTTCTCCGAACGACTCCCAGGATTGAGCACGATCCTGCTCACGCGCAAACTGCCATCTGCCTCCACCTCAGACTCAGACGAGTTGAAACTAGAGGGGCAATAGACCAGCGAGCACTAACCTCCGCTCAAGCCCTTGATAATTTCAATCATGGGAAGAAAGAGCGCGATGACGATGGTCCCGACGACGATGGCCATCACAACAATCATCACTGGCTCGATCAGCGATGTGAGGGTGATCATCGCCGTATCCACGTGCAGTTCGTAGATATCGGCTAGGTGGTGAAGCATCTCGGGCAACTTTCCCGTGGCTTCGCCAACTTCAACCATAGCCGGGAGAAGCGGAGGGAAACGCCGGGTAGCGTCAAGTGATGCAGCCAAACTTTCTCCCGCTTCCACCCGCTGGTACACCATGCTCAGTGCCGCCGCTACCGATAGAGCTCCGGTTG
>DKKJ01000410.1 GCA_002455175.1 Opitutaceae bacterium UBA6669 | reverse complement strand
CAACAGCGGCCAGCAAGGCCGCGACGATCAGTCTTCCAAGTGGAGCATTCATAGCGAGCCAGTGTGGGGAATTTGGGTGGATAGACTCTGCCGGGATGAGCGGAGTCTCCGTCGGGAGCGTTGGAGAAAGGATGGCCGGCTCCAGCCATCAATCGTAACAGTTTGTTTACCTACGATCTCGGCTGCTCTCACCTAGAAAAGGAAATCGCCCTCTCCGGCCAGTTCTCCTGGGATGGGCCTGCTCGCGAGCTGTGCTGATACCCCGACGACTGAGCTTCACCGCAAGGAAACGAGGCCCCGCTTAACGACGTCTGGATTTTTTGATCGGAAGTCTGGGGATGGCGAATTGAGTACGCGGCGCCGGTGTTTAACGTCGGCAAGCAACGATGCGAATTGGGCTGATACGACATTTTCCGGTCGAACAGGCGCTTCCGACGGGATGGAGGACTGCGGCTGACCTTCATGAGTGGCGCACGCGCTATGATTTAGCGCGCGCAGTGGCGAAGCCCCTTGATCTCGGGTCGGATCCATGGGGCGCCTGCCTGAGCAGCGATCTCGATCGTGCGATTGTAACCGCCAAAGCAGCCTACTCTGGGCAGATTGAGGTCACGCCGTTGTTGCGAGAACCGGAACTGGCGGAATTCCAGACGGGGCGGCTGCGACTTCCGGTGTCGCTTTGGCGATGGGTGCTTCGATTTGCGTGGATAACGGGACACCGGTCTCAGCGTCAGAGCCGGGATGACTTCCGGTCCCGAGTCGCCGCTTTGGCGGAAGCACTGGATAACCGAGACGAGGATACTTTGGTCGTATCCCATGCCGGGATGATGGCGTACCTGAGCGCCGCACTCAGAAAACGGGGATACGTCGGACCCAAGCTACGAGCTGCTGATCACGCGCAACTTTATGTTTATCAGCGGCCTAGTCGGCGATGGAATGAGTCTTTGCTCTCGTCGGCTGCTGCCCGTCGTGACTGAGGTGAGCCGCTCGACCAGTCGCTTTGGGGGCATCCACAACCGCGTCCTCGATGATGACGTACCCCGCCTTAAAGAGTCTGGTGAAAGCGATCTCTGGAGGGAGGAATTCGTGTTGAAGATTCATTCTGCCAGCAATCTACAAATGCGAGTGGGATAGGAGTTGGCCTCCGTCGGCCCCGTGATGACAGTGGTTCATGAACCCCTGTCGCCGAGCCCTTGTCCTGCTTGTTTTTTGGTTAGGATTTGCCCTCGTTGCGGCGAGCGAAGTCGTCGGCTCNNTCGCGTCTGAGTAACGTGTCCGTGCGGGCTCGAACCGGTAGCGGTGATGCGTCGCTGATCATTGGAGTCATTGTTAAGGGGAGCTCACCGAAGCCCCTATTGATCAGGGGAATTGGACCGGGTCTCCGACCTTTTGGACTGACAGAGGTCGCCAACGATCCTTCGCTTCATCTCTATACCGGGAGCACTCTGCTGGCGGATAATGACAATTGGGGCGGAGGGGCAGACTTAAAGGATACGTTTTCCAAGGTGGGAGCTTTTCCCCTGGCAGAGGCGTCGTTGGATGCGGGCTTTGTCCACACCGTGACGCCAGGAGCTTACACGGTTCACCTGCGGGATCAGGCAGGATCGGGCGTTGGCTTGGTCGAATGCTACGATGCCAATCGCGAAGATCCTGATTCCTACCTACACAATATTTCGGCTAGGAACCTGGCCGGCACGGGTAGCGATGTGCTCACCGTGGGATTTATAGTCGCGGGCACGAGTGCGAAGCCCGTTCTGATTCGAGGGGTTGGTCCGTCTCTGAAAGCATTCATCTCCGGCGATACGATCACGAGAGCTGAGTTGAAGGTCTTTGATGCAGATGGTCGCGCGTTGGCCATGGCCGCGGATTGGAATCGGAGTGTGATTCCGGCATCTGCATTCCCAGCCGTAGGTGCCTTTCCATTTTCAGCCGCCTCGGGAGATAGCGTCGTTCTACTAGGTCTGGCTCCGGGGGCGTATACTGCACAGGTCCGAAATTTGTCAGGAGGGCCTGCCGCTGCCATGATTGAAGTCTACTCGGCTGAAGACGTCGTTGCGGTCTACCCCGCACTCAATCCTGTTTCCGCTCCCATGCGCGAAGTGCCGGTGGACCCTGATAGCGGAACGCCTTCCCCAGGGGAAGATAGCGATCCGCGGGTGATACTTCAGGGCCCTCCCACTTATCCCTTTGAGTTACGCCGATCGTCGGTGACGGGAGAGGTGCGTGTCGGTTTTTACGTGAAAGCCAACGGTGAAGTCGCCAGTCCCGTCGCGCTTCGTGCTACCGATTCAAGATTTGCGGAGTCTGCAGTCGCTGCGGTGAGCGGGTGGCGATTTATCCCTGCACGTAAAAATGGCCGCCTTGTCACTACTCCGATGCAGGTTCCGATCATCTACTCGATCAGCTATAACTGATCGCTTGTCTGGTTAGGATGCTTGTACGGCCCCTGACGCTTTGAATGAGAACCAGCATCGTGCGGTGGGGGAGAGAGATGCGCTGGCGGGGAGGATCTGAGCGTTTCCACGAGATCGCGTTTTTTGAGTACACCCGAAACGGGGCCTGATGGCGCAGTGCGTTGATTCCGTTTGTCGGGGCCAGAGGGAGCGGAAAATCTCCGGATTGACTTCGATTGGCTGTCGGGAGAACTACGGTTGATGATCTCTTTGAAGAAATATGCCGAAACCGCTGAGCGGGTCATTGGCAAGCGGAGTCGTGCCAAGGCGGAATACGACAACGAGGTATTGCGTTGGATGCACATCACGAAGGACATCAACGCTGCAGTGGCCAAAGCGGATCAAAAATTTCCTGCGATGGCTCAGAATCCCAAGCCTGCTGATTTGCCCAATATCCTCGCCTATTACGATTATCTGGCCGTGCACGGAGAAATCGTTGCTCGTCTGAAACAGCAGACTGCGGCGAAGGCGCGTATGGCCCAGCAGGGCGGCACTGCTAAGGCGCGTTCCTAAGAGGCGCACACAGGCTAATAGAGGTGTGGCGGATGCCGGGGCCTAGGTTTCCGCACGGCCCTGGCCTTTGGGGTTGGTTGGGAGGCTGGCAGGCTGTTGCAGGCATCTGTCTTTAATTGATAGAGGCTAAAAAGAGAGCCCGCGCCTTTCGACGCGGGCTTTAGTCTTTTAAGGGCTGCTTCCGCTGTCGGAAGCGAGCCAGGTTAAGGGAGAGCGACTNNGATGGCGTTTCCTAAACGGGTAACGCTCGTGCAGCTCGCTGGTAGTCCCAGCTTCTCAGCAATTAAGCCGCTAGACGCAGGGCATGTGCCTTGGTGGCCGTGGTGCCGAGCGTACGCCCGGAGCGGGCATAATCACGGGCCATGAGGGCCACGAGGCCTCCTACGACGAGGGCTCCACCGGAGATGGCGGCCACTGCGGGAGCCACAAGAATCGTGGCAAACACGGCGATCGTGGAGAGAAGAGGGAGGACTGAGTTAGTTTTCATCGGACTGAACGTTGTTGACGAGGCACAGCATGCCAGAATCCACCGAAATGCACCATGGGCCGGTGGGAGGGGGTCAAATGGCCCAAGTGCTCCNNACGTCGACCCCGGCTCTGAGGGCTGCCCAGGTCTAGGTCCACGCGAGCTCTTTCCACCCTAGTTGGCCGAAGTCAGTGCGGTGCCTCACCCCACTAAGAGCGTCGATTTTTGAGGATGGCTTGCTCCGACCGAGCGTGTGGGTCGTTCTGAAATTATGTTCTCTGTCCCCATGAACAAATACCTCTGCATGTTCGCGGTCGGCTTGGCCGCTGTTTGGGTGGTCCACTCTCAATCGTTCCAAGCCAACGCGGCTGCTCCCGCTCCATCTGAAAAACCGAAAACGGCCGTTCTGAACCCGGTGAAGTCAGCGCCTTTGGCGTCGCAAGTTTTCCAGTGGAAGGACCTACCCGTAAAAGTAACTCCGAACGGAATGCGT
>DKKJ01000083.1 GCA_002455175.1 Opitutaceae bacterium UBA6669 | reverse complement strand
AGAAGTCGTCCTCAATCCCTTCGTAGTGGACGTCTCCCGAGATCGCGGGTACCAGGCGACAAGCACGCTCGCAGGAACCCGCATCAGGACTGATCTGGCAGATGTTGGCTCTTCAATTTCTGTCGTAACGAAGGAAATGTTGAGCGATCTCGGCGCCACCAACAACGAAACGGTGCTCGCCTATACCGTGAATACGGAAGTGGGTGGGCCGCGCGGTAATTTCTCCGGNNCCCACTTACCAGGAACAGGATTTGTTCGTAAACCCCAACGGCAACACGCGCGTCCGGGGTCTCACCTCTGCAGACAATACCCGCAACTACTTTTTGTCCGACATTCCATGGGATGGTTACACGGTTGGTCGCGTAGATCTCCAACGAGGTCCAAATGCCATCTTGTTTGGGCTGGGCAGCCCTGCTGGTGTGGTGAATGCCACCATTAATGGCGCGGAATTTCGCAACGGGGGAAAAATCGAGACAGCTTTCGATCGATTCAGCAGTCAGCGCTACGTGTTCGACTACAATCGTGAGCTAGTCGACAACCAATTGGCGCTCCGAGTTGCCTTACTGCGGAACGATCAAAAATTCCGTCAGCGCCCCGCCTTCGCTTTGGACGAACGGATTTCAGCAGCGGTTAAGTACAGGCCGAGCGCGCTCAATCGAAACGGGAGACGCCTTGAGATTTCTGGCAATTTTGAAAACGGTAACATCGAGTCCAATCGTCCGCGGATCATGACGCCCGGTGACATGTTTTCTGGTTTTTGGGATGCAGAGACTAAAGGGGGACTAAATCGAAGAACGTTCAACCCGTTTACCCAAGATTTAGGCAACACCGCCAGTCCGGACTACACACAGCAAGTCGGAGGCGCTGGCTTGGGTGATCTCAACGCCCTCATCAATTCGCGAGGCTCCGTGAATTGGCTCAAAGAAGAACTCGACTCGTATCGCGCGCTCCGCCCTGACGGCACAATCAATCTCACAATGGATGCCGATGCCGTCGGACCGTACCCCCGGCGAAATGCCACCGGAAGAGTCGGCGTACGTCGATTCTCCGAATGGGCCAGCGCCATGGGCCTACCCTTTGCGGGATTCGGCGCCTACAACCTCAAAACCATCACAGACCCTTCGATTTACGATTTCTACAACAAGCTGATCGATGGCCCCAATAAACGAGAGTATACCGACTGGAGAGTCTTTGATGTCAACATCACCCAAACCTTCCTCAACGACCAGGTAGGATTTGATCTGGCTCATTTCCAGCAGCGCCTCAAACGCGGCCAGTGGAGTGTTCTNNAGGGATCCCCAACCCCGACGTGGGTCGTGCCTACGTTCAGATAGAGAACCGCGACGGTGGAAATAACGATGCCACGATAGATCGGGATGCGACCCGTGCTCAACTTTTCGGCGAATATGACGCCGCTAAAAAGCACGATAGCTTCTGGGGTCGGCTTCTAGGGCTCCATCGGTTCACAGCGCTGCTCAGCCAGGAAAAACTACAGCGGGATCTAAGAACCTTTCGCTACGGCGATCTCGACTATGCCTCCAAATTGCTTTTCGCCCCCGAGGGCAGGATTGAAGGAGGCTCCGGGGCGGGCTCCATTGGCACCGGTTTTTNNGCTAACTTAGCGTCCGGTGTGTTTCCAGGACAGGGCGGCCAAATCACGGTGCGTCGTTTCGACAATACGTGGATTGCGGGCCCCACTGTTGATCCGAGTGCTCCTTGGTCGAACCCATATCGCCCCAACGACACCACCTACACACAGTCAAACAACCCTGCCAACTACCGCGGCTGGGTCGATACCTCGGCCAACTTTGTCACGATCAACAGTTCCGGCACCGTATTGGGAATGTCAGCACGCGACTATTTAACGAGCACCGGAACGTTGGAGGACTTCGAAGTCGAGTCGGGCGTTTTTGTCTGGCAGGGCCACCTTTGGAACCGCNNACCGAGCACGTGCCTACACCTATCTGAGCGCCGATCGCAATGGCACCGGTAATAAAACGACCGGCGGCGCCGATCTCGACCCGAGCGTTTACAACTATTCGAATCCCAAGGGCGCAGTGGGAAACATCGAAACGATCACCCGCAACTGGAGCACTGCGCTTCATCTCCATCGCTTACTCGGTCCTCGCGATTATCTGCCCTTCAATGTCAGCCTGTACTACAATGAGGGAGAAAACTTTCAACCACTGGCTGGCCGCTTTGACGCATTCCTAAAGCCGATTCCGCCTCCCTCAGGACAAACCAAAGAAAAAAGCGTCCTCCTCGCGACCAAAGACAACCNNCACTCAAGTGCTGAATGGGAACTCAACGGGAGGCATCGGCGCCATGTGGGCGCTGGAGCAAGTCCTGTTCGAAGGCGCAAATCGGGCCCGTAATTTTCGTGCGGGGCGGACGTCCTACGCCAGCTACGGCGAGGCGGGAGGCGACGTGAACCGTCTACAAAATTCGATTCTCCCAGCCTGGTTCAAGTTTGAGCAGGATCTCCAAACCCAGTTCCCTGACTACGTCAAAGCGTGGATTAATAAGGACGGAAACTCACCTTGGGGCACCACCAGCAACGCCACGGTATCCGCCGGTGCCCCCGCAGGCGTCTATTTTACAGAGGACGCGCGCTCTGAGCCCTACGAGTTCGAGTTAACCGCCAATCCAACTCCTAATTGGCGCCTCGCGGCGAATGCTTCAAAGACCGAAGCGAGTCGCGAAAACGTCCCCGGCACTGCCTTCAAAACCGTCGCGGCGTTCATCGAAAACGCGATGCAAACGACAGACGTCGGCCTGACACCCATGTGGNNAACATCCAGGGAGGCCGAGCGGTGGGGCCATGGACATTTTTCCGTCCCGATTATCTGCGCAATAATGCTTTGAACGGCCAATCTACCGGTGAAGTCCGACGTTGGCGCTGGAATGCACTGACCAACTATTCGGTTACGCGAGGTCGACTTAAAGGGATGGGCTTGGGCGCAGGATATCGCTGGGAAGACCAAGCAGTCATCGGCTATGCACCCATGCGCACGGCAGCCGGCGATGACGCCATCAACCTAAACGCCCCGGTCTATGCTCCCGCGCAAGACTCGGTCGATCTTTGGATCAGCTACGAACGAGACCTGAGCAGATCCATTCGCTGGAAAGTCCAGTTCAACGTTTATAATGCCTTAGGAAAGAACGAGCTGATTCCTTTCGCAGCAGGGGTCGACCACGAAAAACTTGCAGGAATCGGTCCCCTCTCACCCAGCACGGTAATTCCTATGAAGCCCGTCGCGTTCACGATTCGCGAAGGGTTGAGTTGGCAGATATCCCACACCTTCGAGTTTTGATTAGGGGAAGTCGCCAAGGACTCACGATTGCCAGCAAACAACACCCGGAGTGATCCGCTTGCAGAACGGGAAACTGCTGCTTTCCTGTTCTGACCAAGCGACCTCTCTGTGGAATTCAAAGACTACTACGCGATTCTCGGCGTCTCCAGAACGGCTTCCGNNAGGCGAAAGACAAAAAAACAGCCGAGGCAAAATTCAAAGAGATCAACGAGGCCTACGAGGTCCTCAGTGATGCCGACAAACGTCAGCGTTACGATTCACTGGGTGCGCGCTGGCAAGACGGTGGGGGAGCGGGACCTTCCCCCTTCCAACGCGGGCGACGCACGTCAAGCTCAACGGGGAAAGCCGAAGACTTCGAGTTCAACTTTGGCGGAAGCACAGGCTTTAGTGACTTTTTCGAACAATTCTTTGGCCAAAGAAGTCGCACCCGACGCTCGCCCGCGAACGACGATGGAGATGAAGAAACCGAGTCTTTCTTCTCCCAACGCCGCGCTCGCCGGGGTCAGGACATCGAAGGTGATATTTTGGTCACGCTACGAGAAGTCCTCAACGGCTCAGAACGCACGGTTTCTTTGCAGCGAACCCACCCGCAAAGCGGCGCGGTGGATACCCAGACCTTGAAGGTGAAGATTCCCGCCGGGGTCGAAGACGGCCAAACCATTCGGGTCCGAGGAAAAGGCGGGGAAGGCTCGGGAAAAGGCGCTCCCGGAGACCTCTTGCTCCACGTTCGCCTCGCTGCAGATCCCGACTTTCGAGTCGAGGGAGCCGACCTATACTCCGAACTCACCCTTTATCCTTGGGATGCAGTCTTGGGCGTGACCGAGCCGATACCTACGTTGAGCGGAAAAATTGCGCTCAAGATTCCTCCCGGCTCCGAACCTGGCCAGTCTCTCCGAATTAAAGGCCACGGTCTTCCCACAACTCGCGATCAGACCCGGGGCGATCTGTACGTGACGCTCGGTATCAAACTTCCCACGACGCTTTCCGAGGAGGAGCGTGCCCTATGGGAAAAGCTGCGTGACCGCGTTAGGCCCTAAGCATACTACGGCTACAGTCTTTACTTCTGCAGCGGCCGGAGCGTTCGTCCCTCGTTCCAGTTGCCCACCACCAATTCCACGCGCGGATGCTTCGGCGGACGGAAATCCTGCAGCAACAGTCTACCTAGTAGCATCTCCACTGAAATGGCCCCCACGCGGGCATAGTCCTGACAGATCCCGGAAAAGAAGGAGATATCCGGATTCTTATCCAACAGGGCCAACCCCAGATCCTGGGGCGCGTGCAAACGTCGTTGGTTAAGGTAGTCCACAACGCCTTGAATATAGGGCTCGTATTGGTGAATCACGACCACGTCCGGACGGTGCGAAACGAACCAACGGTCAAACTCATGTCCATCCCAGGTCTCCGCGCGGAGAATCGGGATCAGAGGTCGTTCCGCAGCCTGCTCTTGATAACCTAGGAATGTGGCAGAATAAAGACGATCAGTCCGACGGTCGCCGGAAACACAGATACAAAGCCCAGGACGACGGTATCCCCGTTCGATCAATTGATCGAAGAGCATGCGGGCATCCGCCGAGAAATGACTGGCCACCCGATGAAGCCGACCGGGAATGCTCGCACCTTGGGTAACGATGGCGAAGTCTTGGAGTGCAGTCGGCAGCTCAGCATCTACGTCTAAACTCCCCAAACAAAACAGCCCCCGGATTCCTCGAGCGCGCAGAATCGAGGCACTCCGTTCCGGCTTCAGGCCCGGACGTTTCAGCCAAAAATTCTCCAGTCGGTATCCATGGCTCTCTGCACACGCCCGAGCGCCCTCGATCATGGGACCGAAATGCCAATAGAGAGCACGCTCCCGCCATGGCTCCTCTTCGGGAAAAAGTGAGAACGTTCCCAACGTTTCATGATACCCCGGTTTTTGCCCCCGCCTCACCTCGCGCATCAACTCCGTCAGCCGCGCGTTGGGTACGTGTCCCTGCTCGCGCGCCATCGCCCCCACCTTTTGTCGCAACTCAACTGAAACCCTCGGGCTGTTTTGCAAGGCCAACGATACAGCGGTCGCGGAAACACCAAGTTTTCGGGCAATAGACCGGATGCTCATAGCGGCAGTTGACGTAAACTAAAATAGCTTTTGCCGGTCGGGGGCAACCGCGGAATCTCCACCCACCCTTGCGGCCTTCGGGACGCACCACCCACCCCTATGACTACCTACCTACCTCCGCTTTTCCGCGGCATCGGACCGCTGCTTCCCCTGATGGCAGCCACCACGCTCTCTTTTGGGCAGGTGACTCCCAAGCAGATCACCGACCAAGACGAGACGGTGCGCTTGAACGTGTTTAACGTCAGCGCCGNNCGGTGTTCAGTTGGATACGTCCGCAGGTGGCGTAGGCGGTTCTCGTGACAATCCAGAAAACAGCACGCTCCTCGTTCGCGGCATCTCCGCAGCCACGCTCAAGGACGGCTTCCGGCGCTTCGTTCCCATCGATTCGATCACTAGCAGCCGCGCGGATATCATCAAAGGCCCCGGCGGCGCCTTGTATGGACAAGGTGCTACGGGCGGAGTCGTCCAAGTGAGCAGCGTGATCGCCGGGAATAAACCGGTTGCACGTTTCTCCCAAAGCTTCGGGTCCTACGACCTTTACCGCACCGAATTCCTTTGGTCGGGACCTATCGACAAAAAGAAGCTCCTGGGCTTCGCCCTACCCGTTGCTTACCAGACCAACAAAACGTCGGCCATGTATTACCGGACGGATACGTTGGTCTTCAACCCGGCCGTCACCTTCAAGCTGACCCCCAACACGACGATTCTGGCCAGTATTGATTACCGCTTCAACGAACGGGACAACGTCCGTGGAAACTTTATCACGGATAACACACGTGCCCCAGATGGTTCATTCTACGGGACGTTCATTGACGGCCGTCCCGGTAACAATCGTGTCCTTACCACACCTGACCAAAGAAACTTTCGATTCGAAGGGCCGGACACCTTCCGCAAAGAACGCGACTATGTACGCACCATCCGTATCGATCATCGCTTTAACGACAATTTGCAGTGGTGGGGCGGTCTGAGCACGGAAGTTCTGAAGGTTCGCGAGCGGAGCTTCAACGTTTCTCCACGCAACGCGAATGACACGTCGATCCCTCTCAAAATCCGAAATGATCCCAGGTTCCTCGCCCTCCTCCGTCCGACATTCAACAACGGACAACCTCAAGTTCTAGATATCCGACCGAATAACATCGTCCGCTCGGCTACGACCATCCGGCCTACGTACAAAACGGAACTCTACTCCGCCTTCGAAACGGGTCCGGTCAAACATCGCATGATCGTCGGAGCGAGCTACGGTCCGCTTGAATCCGCGAATGATGCGCCCAATACCAACATCTTTTACGGGAACACCAACACCCCCAACGATCCGGTGACCCAACTGTGGGAAGCACTGCCTGCTGAGGTTATCCTTACACGCTTTCGTGATCTGCGCGACTATACGTCTGTCCAACGCTGGAATAACGCCGCCTACAGCCAGTTCCCTCAAGCCCCCGAAAGCGCCTACGGTGGCGTGTCGGCATACCAAACCAGTCTCTTCTGGGATCGGAATCTCTACATCAATTTACAGAGCAGCTTCTTTAACGATAAAATCCAGACCATCGCTGGATTCTTCGACACGAGAAACGACCGCCTCGCCAACGTTTACGATCGCAATGGCAACTACCTGTGGGGCGGTCCAGCGCCGGCGGGCAGTCCGTCCGGCACCATCAACGGGATTCGCCGCCCCGAGCCGGTCAAGAACACCGCACCTAGCTTTACCCTGATCTGGCTGCCAAACGACACCTTCCGGATCTACGGCAATGTAATGAGCGCCCTTGATCCCGGCCCGGCGTACTCAGCCTACGACGGCAACGGCATCCCGCTCACCGCTCCGGTGGTTTCCAACATGGAAGCCGGTGTTCGACTCGATCTATTCCGGAGCAAACTGCTCCTCAATGTCGTGGCCTTTAAAATGAAGGACGAGGATCGCCCAGTTAGTTTTGGCGCCGCCATTCAGAACCTGCTCACCAATCCAGGCGGAACGGCGAACAACTCGGGATTCAGCGCGTTCGTGAACACCAATTCGGAATCAGAAGGCTTCGACCTCAAGATCGATTACCTCCCGATGCGGAACCTCCGCTTCAACCTCGGCGCAGCGATGAATGATGTGCAAATCACTGAAATCGCTCCCTTTGTCACTCCCGCCAATCCTGATCCCGTCCGGCTAGCGGCCCAGGAGCGTTTTGTTGCCTCCGGCGGTAGCTCTAGCCGTTATTTGGGTAAGCCCTCCACGGATATTTCTAAGTACACCGGCTCAGGCTTTGTTCGTTATGAAATCGACCGCGGTGCTCTCAAAAATGTGTGGTTCATGGCCGCCGCCAAATACCTGGGGCGCCGGGAGGCGGAACTCATCACCGTCAGCACGTCGACTGGCGATATCACGGTTGATCGTCGGGACGTGCCGGATCACTTCGTTTACGACTTCAATATGGGTTACCGTAAAAAGTTCGGGCGCTACACGACTGACTTTCGTCTCAACGTAGCGAATGTCGCCGATGACGATAAGTTCTACGGTGCCACCTGGCAGGTAGGCCGCACGTATCGGCTCAGCGCCGGCGTCAACTTCTAACCTTTCGGTTTAGGTCAATCGAGACAGCCCGGGGTCCTCGGATCTCGGGCTGTTTTGTTTTCTAGGCTCTCACGCTTTGAAGTTGGTCGGAGACCACACCCGCTGAGCTGCACCTCGCTGAAAGCTTAACGCCTTTCTTCAGCGACCTGGCATTGCCGCCCTGCCTAACTGACCTCAGTCTTCTGATATGCCCCTCCTCCGTATCATTTTCACGTTCATCGCTACCTCGCTGATCACCGGTTTTGGTTATGGCGCAGCCTCCGTAGCCACCCTTCCTGCGTCGGTCAAACGCGTGGTCATCCTCGGCGATAGTATCACCTATGCTGGCACGTACGTCACTTACCTCGAAGCTTACTTTCGCACGCGACATCCGGAACGAAATCTCGAATTCATCAACGTCGGTTTACCCAGCGAAACGGTTTCCGGGCTCTCTGAACCGGATCATGCTAAAGGTCAGTTTCCTCGCCCGGTGCTTAAGGAACGCCTTCACCGCGTGCTCGAAGCCACCCGACCCGACTATGTGATCGCCTGTTACGGAATGAATGACGGCATCTACCTTCCTTTCACGACGGAGCGCTTTCAAGCCTTCCAAGCCGGCATTCTAGAGCTGAAAAAAAGCGTCGAACAACGTGGCAGCGGGTTTCTCTTGGTCACTCCGCCCAACTACGATGCGAAAGGAGATTCTGCGAACAGCTATAACGAAGTGCTCGCCCGTTACGGAGCGTGGCAACTCGAGCAACGCAAGCTGGGGTGGCAGGTCGTAGATCTTAATGGTCCCATGACCGAGGAACTAGCAAGCCGCCGCAAGACGGNNCACCCAAACGCGGAAGGACACTGGGTGTTTGCCCGCGAGATCCTCAGACATCTCGGAGCTCGAGATATCCCCGCCGATTCCACAAGCGCCGCCGCTCTCGGGGAGTCCTTCACTCCCTCTTCTCCCCTGATTGATCTCATTGGAAAGAGGCAGGCTCTGCTCAAGGATGCCTGGCTAAATCAGACGGGGCATCTCCGACCCGGTATGAAAAAGTCGCCTCCGCAGAATGAGGTGGATACCAACGCGCTGAAACTGAAGGGTGAGATCGACCAGCTCATCGCGACGTTGCCGCGCTCTTGAACCGCAATAAAAAAGCACCTCGGATCTTCGAGGTGCTTTAAGAGAAACAAAGCTGAATGCTGCGTTAGGCGTTCTTCAGCGAACGTGAGGGCGCGTGATAGACGATCTTGCGGCCCGTTTCGTAAGAACGCACCGCCATCAGCACGGCAACGGCATGTTGGAAACCTGCATCGATCGAAGCATGTGGTGTTTCACCGGTGCGGATACATTGCAGCCAGTTCAAGAAATGGTCGGGCTGCGGAATCGGCGTCACTGCATTCTGACCACGGATCTTTCCGTCGCGGCGCGGACCACCTTCGGGGCTGTAGGTCGGAGCGTTCCAGTTTTCCGCCTTCAAAACACCTTTATCTCCGAAGAACTTTCGAGACTCACCGAAGCCGTTGCCAAAATTGTTCGAGCTCGTGAGCAAGAAGCCTTCCGGGTAGATCCAGTCCGCTTGCACGCAGTCAGGAACGGTGAATTTATTTTCGTCCTTCCAGGTGAAAATCCCGCCAGTACAAACGCACGATTCTGGGATACTGCAGCTCGTGATGAAGTGCGCCATATCGAGGAAGTGCGCGCCCCATTGAGGAATCGGGCCCTGACAGAATTCGTAGTAGCCATACCAAGCCACAAACTGACGTGCATCGAACGGACGCTTCGGGCGATCACCTAAGAACTGCTTCCAATCAATATCTTCGGCCTTCGCTTCCGAAACTCGTGGATGATAGCTGTACCAATACGGCTTCTCACCGTTACGACATTCTTCGACGCGCGAGAGCTTACCGATTAAGCCGCTTTTGACCACTTCACGCGCGCCCATGATCGAGGGCAAGCTGCGCAGCTGTGTGCCAACTTGGACAACAGTACCGGCTTTCTTCACGGCATCATAAGCGCGGACAAGCTTGTCCATCTCGGTGGCCAGGGGCTTTTCCACATAGATGTGTTTCCCTGCTTTGGCCGCTGCCTCTAGATGGGTGGTGTGATGGAAATCTGGAGACGCGATCATCACGGCATCGAGACCCTCCATGGCTAGGAGGTCGCGGTAGGTCGTGAACGTCTTGGCTTCGCGACCAAACCAGTTCTTGACCATCGCATTGGCCTTATCGCGTGCCACCTTCCAGGGATNNAGGGATCGCACAACCCAACGATCTCAAAATTGGTGGACCCCACATGCTTGTAGATCCCTTCCATGTGCGCATTTCGTCCACGCTCTCCGCAACCGATAATGCCAATGCGGATACGATCATTTGCTCCGATCGAGCGAGTTCGCTCCGCCGCCGTCAACGGCCGGCTACCAACAAGGGCAGTGCCTGCCGCGAGAGCTGCTGACGTTTTGAGAAAATCTCTACGAGGAACGGAGGGAGAAGCAGTGGGAGATGACATCGTATGAAAAAGGATCAGAAAAACAGAAGAGCGGAGCCTAAAAAATCAGACCTGCGCGTAAATACGAAGTGAAAATCCCAGGTTCAGGCAAAGACATCTTCGCCTCCCTCGATACTTATTCACATTTCTCTCGCTCTTGCATTCCTCCGGCGTCGAGCGGAACCCGCTGTAAATTCGCTCCTTAACTTAAGGCTCCCGACCTCTTCTCAAGATATTCACATACAACTTAGAATTCTGTGTGCCTCGAACGGCATTTCCCGCGGTGGACCAGGGTACTTTCCCGATGGAACTTGGGCGTACTTTTGCGTATCTTTTCCTCCATGAAGATTAGTTCACGCGAACAGATCATCAACGCCCTACCCCAAAGCCTCGAGATTTCTCCGTCGGCGGATTCCGTCGCATCCGAAATGGTCGTGTTTCAGTTTCCTGCCAAAGCGTCCAACGAACGCCTCTTTCTCAATATTTTCCTGCCTCGGTGGATGATGCTTGATCGCAGTGCACCTGCAGCTCAAGAAGTTGCTGGGCTGCTATTTGCGGTGCTCAAGAACCTGGGCGTCCAGATCAGCGACATGAAGAATTGGTTGTACGACCAATCCGTTGGCGCCCTGGACCGCTGCATCAGTGGCGACACGTACGGAAACGTGATTGTCGCTTCGTCCCGCGCCGATAACGGCGGGGTACGCTTCCATTGCCGTTTTCTCTGATGTAAAAGCTGCCTTATGTAATTCTACCTTCTCGACGGACACACGCGTCGAGATAATCAAGACCTCTCACTCGGAGGTCTTTTGCTTTTACCCTCAACGCAAAGCGCGTGCGTGCAGTTAAACCGGCGCGGGATTACGCTCGGCGAATCCGCGCTGATGAAAATACGGATACGTGAGTGGAACCGCACTCGCTTCATCCAACTGCGCAATCTGCTGGTCCGATAGGCTCCAGCCAACCGCTCCTAAATTTTGTTTCAGCTGGTCTTCCGTGCGCGCTCCAATGATGACGCTCGAGACCGTTGGTCGACGAAGAAGCCAATTGATCGCAACCTGGGGCACTGTCTTTCCAACGTCCTTTGCCACGATCTCAAGCGCGTCGACCACCCGATACAGATAGTCATCGTCCACTGCAGGACCTTGCACAGCTGGGTCATTGATTCTGCTCACCGATGGACGCGGCTGCCCGCGACGGATTTTTCCGGTGAGTCGCGCCCAACCCAAGGGACTCCACACCAGTGTACCAACCTTTTGATCGAGTCCCAACGGCATCAACTCCCACTCAAAACTACGGCCGATCAGAGAATAGTAGGCCTGATGAGCAACGTGGCGCGCGAGCCCATACTTTTCAGAAACCGCCAGTGATTTCATCAGATGCCAGCCCGAGAAATTGGAACACCCCACGTAGCGAATTTTCCCCGCCCGCACAAGGTCGTCCAACGCCCGCAGAGTTTCCTCTATCGGAGTGAGGGCATCGAATCCATGAAGCTGGAAGAGGTCAATGTAGTCGGTTCGCAAACGCCGCAAACTCGCTTCTACCGATCGAAAAAGATGGTGACGTGATGAGCCGACGTCATTGGGTCCTTCTCCGAGCCGAAAGGNNAATCGCGGCGGCCCTGGAGGACCTCGCCAAGAATCGACTCGGCCTGGCCCGCCGAATAAACATCGGCGCTGTCAAAAAGAGTGATGCCCGCCTCCAAGCAGAGATCCACCATACGTCGTGCGGCCTTCACATCACTATCACCAAAGGCCTGAAAAAACTCGCCTTTCCCTCCAAATGTCGCGGTGCCAAAACTGAGCACCGGTACCTTCAAGCCAGAGCCGCCCAAGAGTCTGTGTTCCATAGATAGTAGTGACGTGTAACAGCAACCTTCGGAAGGTTCCTGTTCCGGTCAACTTCCCGGGCAAAAGAATTGAGGAGATAGGCGCCATACTCGGGATGCGATTTGCAACTTCCCTTTCTCTTCGCAGGGTGACCGCTTCCGATTCGCCCAATGCCTCGTCGTCCTCTTCGCTCATCCTCCTCTCAGCGTCGTGGGCGCACCGTCCGCTCTCAAGATCGACGTCTACTCGTTATCAACAATGGCCGGCTGCGAGAGACCGCCTTGAATGAGTTAAAGCAGGTTCGCCAACAGCTTGCTGAGCTCAGTACTGAGATCACGCGTCACGAACAAGTGGATATACCTTCCTACCACGAGTGGGTACATCGCACCTTTCCCCAACTCCTGACCGAGCTGCGCCTGCTTTCCGAAGAAGTGATGACCAAGGAACGCGAGGTGCGGGAAGTCGAGTTCCTCTCTCTGGTTACTGGCAAGTCTGCTCACAAACTATGGAAAGACCGCCACCGTACCCGATCCCGAGGAGCGCCTTCGCCGGATGACACCGAGGACGAAGACGCCTTTCGTGATTCAGATTCTGAGTCAGATTTCGATGGGGCAAAGGCGAAAGACCGTGAATTCGACGACGATGAAGAGTCGACATTCGGTTACGACCCCACCGCCTCACGCCGAGCACAGACCACACCTCCACTCGCCCCCGAAATCAAAGACGTGTACCGGCGTCTCGTACAAAAGCTCCACCCGGATCGAGGCGGTCCGTGGACGCCTGAGCGAGAGCGCCTCTGGCATCAGGCCCAAGAAGCCTGGGTAGAACGTGACCTTGACCGTTTGCTCTCTCTTGAAGTCCAGTGGAGTTCTGACGCGGAGCCGTTGAACGCCCAAGCGTCGATTGGTCGCCTTCGTCGTGCTATTCAAGAGCTGACCTCCACTCGCATCAACGTAGACCGCCAACTCCGACGCTACCGCGAAAGCCCTGAGTGGAGATTTACACTGACTCCGAAAAAACGCCCCTCGCTCACACGAAAATTGCGAGCTTCGCTCGAAGAGGACTGTGAGACGCTACGAGACACCCTGGATACCCTGAACCTCATCATCGCTCGTTGGGAAAAATCGGGTACCCAACGGCAGCGTCGGCGTAGGGCCAGGGAGGAAAACCCGTCCAACTAGCCCCGAGGAAAATCCGCTCGCCGCAAGGACCTAAGTCCTTCAAAAACCTCGTTTCTCGTTCATGTGCGACTGCTGCTACGATTCTCCATGGCTACCATCCCTTCGAAACCACGCATCCTCACCACGACGGTCGGCTCCTACCCAGTCCCCGATTNNCCGGTCATCGACGCCACGCGCGTCGTCTTCGACATCCAGCGGCAAGCGGGGATCGATCTCCCGACCGACGGCGAGCTCTACCGGTTCGACGTCAATCACCCGGATACGAACGGGATGATCGAGTATTTTATTCGCCCGATGGCCGGCATCTCGTCGGTGGTGGGACGATCCGTGACTGACGAGTTCTCTCGTCATCATCCCATGGGTTTCCGCCGGAAGCCCGCCGGCGTGGCCATTAGCGCTCTCGGCGAAGGCTCCCTCAATCTTCTAGCAGATTGCCAACGCGCGGCAGCCGTCGCCGGTGNNATTCACAGTGACTAGCCCTTACATGCTGGCCCGTACCCTCCTTGATCACCACTACGGCAGCTTCGAGAAATTGACCATGGCTCTGGGTGAAGTCTTGGCAGCGCAAATGCCCGGCCTTCCCACCGCCTGCGTGCAGGTCGACGAAGCGAATATTCCCGGAAATCCGGCAGATGCGCCTCTCGCGGCTGCGTCCATGAACTTAGTCCTCGACGCCATCGATAAGGGAACTGAGCGCGCCGTCCATTTCTGTTTTGGCAACTACGGCGGCCAAACGATTCAAAAGGGAAATTGGAAGAAACTCGTCAACTTCCTCAACGACCTGCACACCGACCATCTCGTCCTCGAACTCGCGCATCGCCCCGCGAGCGACCTCGATGCCCTCAAGCACATCGACAAGAAAATCTNNACTGGTGCTGGAGCTTGCCCATCGGCCCACGTCCGACCTCGACGCACTCAAACATATCGACAAGAAGATCGCGCTCGGCGTCGGAGTGATCGACATCAAGGTCAACCACATCGAAACACCGGACGAGATCGCCCAAAAAATCGCGGCGGTTGAAAAGAAGGTAGGTGCCGGTCGCGTGCGCTGGGTTCATCCCGACTGCGGCTTTTGGATGCTCAAACGCTCCATCGCGGACCGAAAGATGGAAGCTTTGGTCAAAGGGCGCGACCTCTACCTCGGTCTCTAATCCGTAACCGCTTTCGTTTACGTCGTCCTCTCCCTCCACGTCATCGGAACCTTCGACTCCATCGACCTCCCCTCTTATGGTGGTCGATTGGGGCCGAACGACGTACGCGGACGCTCTAGCGCGACAGATCGCTCTTCTCGAAGAGCGCCTACACCAGCGGCAGGCTGATACGCTAGTGCTCACGGAGCATGAGCCGGTCTACACGATGGGTTTAAGAGCCGGCGCTCATCAGCACCTGCTCTGGTCAGCCGAACAACTTAAGGCGAAGGGCATTCAGGTCGAGACGACCAATCGGGGGGGCGACATCACGTATCACGGGCCCGGACAACTCGTCGCTTATCCGATCGTTTCGCTGGAGCGGCAACGCGATCTCCACGCCTACCTGAGATTTCTTGAGGATGTTCTGATCAACACCCTCGCTCAGTTCGGCCTCGACGGCCGGCGTCGCGAAGGAAAGACCGGGATCTGGATCGAAACCCGTAAGATCGCCGCGATCGGCGTCGCGGCTCGGCGCTGGATTGCTTACCACGGCATTGCTTTAAATGTCGCCCCGTCGCTTTCCCACTTCGACGGGATCATCCCTTGCGGAATCGCCCCGCAAGATGGAAGTGTCACCTCCCTACAAGCTGAAGGGGTTCAAGGAGCCACTCTCGAAGCGGTAAAACAGGCGTTCAGCCAGTCCTTTCGCGCTCTGTGGGAGAAATGGGGCTGACATTATTGGTCTAGGTTTAGTCCGCGCCCTCCGATTGGCGCCATTTGTTCGCTCTAGGCAAGCAGCCTTTCAGCAAGAAATCTGTGTTCAATGCTGGTCGTCTGTGGTTAAACCCATTCTTTCGTTGCAATGGACACCTCCCGTAAACCGTCCTGGCTCCGCGCCAAACTGCCCAGTGGACCTGGCTACAACGCGGTGCGCAAACTGGTAGATGATCACAAGCTACACACTGTTTGCCAAAGCGCGCAGTGCCCCAACTTAGGTGAATGCTGGTCACGCGGGACCGCGACCGTGATGATTCTCGGCAACATTTGCACCCGCTCCTGCAATTTTTGCGCGATTCAAACCGGTCGGCCGACCGAGCTGGATCTGGGCGAACCGGCACGCGTGGCGGATGCCGTAGCTAAAATGGGCCTGCGGCACTGCGTGATCACCAGCGTGGCTCGCGATGAACTGAACGATGGCGGCGCGGGGGTATGGGCTGCGACGATTCGCGCAGTGCGCCACCGCAATCCCGCGACGGCCATCGAGGTCCTCGTTCCAGATTTCAAAGGCCGCACCGACCTCATCGACGTGGTGCTCGATGCCAAACCAGACATCTATAATCACAATCTGGAGACTGTTGAACGCCTGCAAAAACCCGTCCGCGTTCAAGCGCGCTACGATCGCTCGCGCGGAGTCTTGCGCCACGCGAAATCCCGCGGTTTCACCACCAAAACCGGGATCATGCTAGGGCTGGGCGAGAGACCCGAAGAAATTGAGAAGACCATCCGCGACATCGCTTCAGACCTCACGGATATCCTGACAATCGGCCAATACCTACAGCCAACTCCTCAGCATTGGAAAGTGGATCGTTGGGTTCATCCTGACGAATTCAACCAATGGAAGGAGTTCGGCCTATCGTTGGGAATAGGCGTCGTGGAAAGCGGTGCCATGGTCCGCTCGAGCTACCACGCAGACGAGCAATCGCAAAAGTACACGGGTATTGACCATCTCAATACCCAGAATGCTCTCGCAGCAGGACCCGCTTAAGCCGGCGTTGGCGCAGCGGTCTTGATCACGCTTTCCAGCCATTCCCGCGTTTCGCGGATGCGCTGGATCGCCTCCATCCTTTTGGCCGCTTGCGGATCGTCCGCGCACCAGACGCGCGGTTTACCCAATTCGGCCTCCGCTGCCGCCAGCGTCTGCTGCGCAACCAAGCGGAAGTCCTCAATGCCCGGAAGGGAATGCTCTCCGCCCACCGTTTCCTCGATAAACTCACCCAAGAACTGAGGCTGGTACATGCGATAGAATTGGCAGCCCATGCAAAAGAGGCGAAAGACGAGCGCACTCACTTGCTGAAACCCTTTTTTCACCCATGCCCGACCCAAGGCCATGCCTTCGTCGATCACGTCGCTCGCTTCAGACGCAATTTCAGCGCGCGCCGGCTGTCCGCCACCCTCTGCTGCGAACAATTGCTCCCCTAGGGCAACGACCAACGCCCGACGGGCTTTCAAATCGAGGTCGGCAAATACCAGGTGAGCGTTGGACAGTGGCGTCACGTGCTGAAGCGCTTCACGGGCAGCCCGAGCGGCTCGCTCGTGACGCGATGGCAGTTTGGTATCCAAAAGTGCATCCGCCAGATTAAGCCAAGCCGCAGCTAAGTTCCTCCGAAACGCCGCTTCTGCGTCCACCGGCAATCGAGTCAGCAACGCCAGCGCGTGCTCGTGCGAAGCCACCGCCGCGGTCAAAGACGATTCATCACGCGTCTGTTGCAAGGAGACGCCTCGATTCATCCAGGCGGCACCGAGACTATTGAGAAAAAGCGGATCTTCCGCCGCGAGCGTATCCAAACGCGCAGCCACAGCATGATAACGGGGCGTTCCTCCCTCCAGTGAAACGGGCGACGCACCACTTTCCACCGACGCGCCGTCCTGCACTGCCAGAGTGGCTGCGAAGCTTTCGGGAATATCTCCCAACTCCGTCTCCAGTCCCCGAATGGCCTCCTCGTAAGAACGCACCGCATCGGCAAACGCATGGGCGGTATTCTGACGATGCAAAGCACTTCCCCGATTCATCCACGCCAACGACCGTCCTCGACGCATGCGAAGATCGTCCCCTTGAAAAAGAGCCAAGGCGTGGTCGTACGACTTGACGGCCTCTACGAGAGAAGCGACGTCACCTTGAGCCTCCAGGTGTTGACCACGACGGAGCCAGGGACCCGCCCCGGGATGAGCATATGCAGCTTGGATGGACGCAGCGAAGGACATGGAACGAAAATGAGCCGTTCAACCACGCTCCAACCGCCATCAGAGTCGAATCAAATCCAGGGAAACGCCAGAGAGTGGCGAATTTTCGCTATCCGGTCCGCGTGAGGGGATCAAAGCAGGGTCTTCTCAGGCAAACCCCTGTTTGATGTCGCTCGAAAAGCCGCGGTCTTCCTGCCACCGAACCCAATTCCTCAGTCAGTGGCAGGAAATGAGACCGAGAGGGCTAGAACTGAACCGAAGCTGTGAGCAGGTACGATCGTGCTGCGCCCGGAACATAACGCCCACCGTTGCTATTCAAGCTCCGCGAATAGGCTTCGTCGGCCAAGTTGTTCACGTTAAGGCGAAGCGTGAGGTGGCGATTGACGTCATAGCCGACAACCGCATCGAGAACCCAATAGCTCGGCATTTCCGGCGCGGTGGCGGATGGGGTGGTCGTGGTTTGCCGGGCAACGGTAGACATGTAGCGCGCGCCTCCACCAACGGTCAGTCCAAACGGGAGTCGGTAGGTAGACCAGACATTACCGGAAACCTTCGGAGCCCATTGCAATTCGGCACCGCTGTTTGTCCCTCCCGCACTGGTGGTCGGCGCCGAGTATTCACTATCCATCACAGCGACCCCTCCGAAAAGTATCCAGTTCTCCGTGACTTGCCCAGAAACACCCAACTCAATGCCTTGTACCGTTTGATCGACGGCTTGAATAACATTACCAGTTACCGAATCCGTGGTGGGAACATTTTTGTTTTCGCTGCGAAAGAGCGCGGCCGTCGTCGAGAGCTTTCCGCCAGCAAAGTCCCACTTTGCGCCCAACTCAAAATTTGTCGCCTCTTGCGGATCGAGCCCGGGGTTGTCCGCATTGGTGGTCGTTGTTGAGAGCGAAAGATTCGTACCGGGAGGACGGAGGGAGGTGCCTACCGATGCGTACAGGCTGCCGGCATGGACCGGTTTATAGACAGCTCCCAGCTTCCAGGTCACCAAATCGNNAACTGCACCGGCGCGGTGGTGGCTCCGGTTGCAGGGACGCTGTGATAGTCGACCTCATACCGTTCCGCCCGCACACCACCACTGATCTGCCAAGCAGGGCTCAGCTTGAGCGTGTCGAAGGCATAAAAAGCGGCCGTGTCTGTCTTCCCTTTCGTGGAAGCACCACTTCGCACCGGTGCATATCCCACAACCGGGCTAGTAGGAACGGGCTGATAGATATCGGTTGCCTCCACCGTTCCCAGTCCCGTCCACCCCGGACTGTACGCCTTTTCCCGCGAAAACTCCAACCCACTCGTCACGGTATGCCGCACCGCTCCCGTATCCAAATTNNAATAGCGGGTTTGGTTGGTGAGTCGGACATCAGGATTGAATTGGTGCTGTACGTGAACTGTACCCACTTCGTTGCTTACATCTTCGAAGTCCGCATTAACCAGACCGTAGAAATTTTTCTGCGAAACGGATCCGGTCGGAGGGGTCGTTTGCAGCAACCCAGGAAGTGCCGCACTGGGCATGCCATAGTCGGGTAAATTGTCTTGGTCGACGTACTGATATGATAGAGTGACCTGGGTCGGCGTCCCCAAACCCAGAGCGAGCGAGGGCGAGACGCCCCAGCGATTCTGCTCCGCCCAGTCGCGACCCGCGACACCGCCGTCCTGATAGAGCAGGTTCAACCGGAAAGCAGTCCCGNNGGGCATTGATATCAGCGGTGACGCGTTTGTGCTCACCCGAACCATAGCTCAGCGTTGCACGGTTAAACTCGGTCAACCGAGGTGTCTTACTGGCTAGATTAACGTAGCCAGAAGTGGCGCCACGCCCGTTGTCCGCGCCCGCTGGCCCCTTAGCAATTTCTACCTGCTCGAGGTTGAAGACGTCACGGCTGTAGGCGCCCGTATCACGAACCCCGTCGACGAAAATGCTGTTGGAAGCATCAAAACCGCGGAGGTAAAATGCATCACCAGCAGTCCCTGACGCTCCACCGCCTTCGCCGGCAAGGAAAGTGATTCCTGGCGTGTTGCGCAGTACATCGCTCAAATTCGTCGCGCCTTGCTGCTCCATGATGATTTGTGGCACGACCACCACCGTTTGCGGCGTATCCCGCAGGGGCTCAGTAAATTTAGGAGAAACGAGGGCCTTGCCCTTACTCTCCTCGATCAATACCCGATCGAGCTTTGTCGGCTGCGAACCGTCAGCAGCATCATCTGCCGCGTCAGAGGGAGCAGCCATCGCCGCCGTTCCCTGAGCAACCAAAAGCGCGGTCAACGCAGCTACCGACTTAAGCTGCGTTGAACCCATAGCAACGGAGTCTGCAGAGGACGTCGTTTTAGAAGATACTGAGGTGTAAATGCTCTCCATATAAGACAAGGACTGATTATGAGACGCATTCTCATGTCAATCTGCAATTAGGACTTGATCTCAATTATAAGCTGAGATTTATAACTTGTTTCTGATCAGACGCTACCGTGGCTCGGAAAACACAGTGGACCCCGAAGACGGCTTCTGAGATTATTCACTTTATAGGAACTTGTGTTCATCTTCAGGTCCGGTTAATTTCCTAAAATCCTGATGACTAGATGATAATGAAGACTATCTTCGCGGCATTGTTNNCTTCAGCGTTTTTGTGAGTGGTCACGCACGAGGGGTGCTTATTTCCGGCCCGTTGCTAGGCTACCGAGCTCACCGCGAAGCGATCATTTGGCTGGAAGCGCGCGGAGCCGAAACGATCACGGTCGAATTTCAGATAAAAGGTCAGCCACGATCTCTTCAGAAAAAGACAGTGTCGGTTGCGCCCTCCACGCCCCTAGGCACTCAAGCTATCAAAGTCGTGCTCCCGCTCCTAGAAATGGGTCAACAGTACACGTATTCTCTGCTCATCGACGACCAGCGCCAAACATTCCCTTATCCCCTAGAATTTCAGACGACGCAGCAATGGGAGTGGCGCTCACCTCCTCCAGACTTTTCTTTCCTCTTTGGGTCCTGCGCCTACTTGAATGACCCTCTCTATGATCGACCAGGAACTCCTTACGGACGCTCGCGCGAGATTTTTCAAGTGATGGCCCGTTCTGGCGCCGACTTCATGATTTGGGGAGGCGACAATATCTATCTCCGAGAGGCTGATTTTTCCTCCGAAAGCGGGATCTGGTATCGCTACTCCCGTGACCGTTCGACTCCAGAGCTTCAACGACTCTTCGCTGTAATGAATCACTACGCGACCTGGGACGATCATGACTTTGGTTCTAATGATTCCAATCGAAGTTTTGAGTTCAAAGCGACAACCACGGCGGCGTTCAAAGCTTATTGGCCGAACGCCACTTCTGGGGAACCCGACAATCCCGGAATCTATCACAAGTTTTTTTGGGGTGATGCCGCGTTCATGCTCCTCGATAACCGAACACACCGGGACGACACCCTGTGGGACCAAAATCTGAAACCTGAAAAGACCCAGTTTGGAGCGCGCCAAATCGACTGGCTGAAAAACTCCCTGCTGCAGGCTCAGCAACTCAGTCATTATCCCTTCAAATTTATCGTGATGGGAGGACAGTTTCTTACTCGGTTTGACGATAACAAAGAAACCGCTGCCTACTTCCAGCGNNCGGGGTCATTTTCCTCACCGGTGACGTTCATTTTTCGGAACTGGCGCGACTTCCGCTCTCAAATCAACAAACCGTGTACGAACTCACATCCTCTCCTCTTACCAGTGGCACCTCTGCCAGTGTCCTGCGTAGTCGAGCGAGCGACCCCCAGCGCGTAGAAGGCACATTTGTAAATGAGCAAAACTTCACCCAGCTCCAAATCTCCGGCTCGAAAGGGCATCGGCGTCTGACCATTCGTTGCGTAGATGGCACAGGTGTAACCCGGTGGGAACGCCAGATCGAAGAAGCCGAATTAAAAGCGCGCTGAGCCCTTTCAAAAAAATCCCCTATTCTTTTTCAATCGTGAAAACCCGTTCTTCCCCTCCCCTCCGAACTCGCGACGCCATCGTCAAAAATTGGCTGCCCCGCTACACGGGAGTTCCTCTTTCCGAATTTGGCGACCACATCCTGCNNAGCGCCACCGCGTTCCCGTACGCGGGAAAGATAAACCGATGCCGAGCGCGACGGCGGGTAGAATTTCCATCATCAACTTCGGCATGGGCAGCGCAACGGCGGCGACGGTGATGGATCTTCTCAGCGCGATCGAACCCAAAGCCGTTCTCTTTCTCGGAAAGTGCGGTGGCATTAAGCATCGAGCTGCGGTAGGCGACCTCATCCTTCCCATAGCTGCGATCCGCGGAGAAGGAACGAGCAATGACTACTTTCCACCGGAAGTCCCCGCGCTGCCTGCATTCGCCCTACAAAAAGCCATCTCCACCACCATTCGCGAACATGCCAGGGACTACTGGACAGGCACGGTCTATACTACCAACCGCCGCGTGTGGGAGCATGACGCCGATTTCAAGGCTTACCTGAAACGCATCCGCGCCCTCGCTATCGATATGGAGACTGCCACCATTTTCATGACCGGATTTTTCAACGAAACTCCGACCGGCGCTCTCCTCTTGGTCAGCGATCAGCCAATGCTTCCCGAAGGCGTCAAAACGGCGGCAAGCGATGCAAAAGTGGACGAGACCTATGTCACTGACCACTTGCTCATCGGCATCGACTCGTTGAAGCAGCTTATTAACAAGGGTCTCACGGTCAAACACCTCAAGTTCTAGCGCTCTCCCCTAAAATTACGCCTACACAACGGTAATCCAAAACGGAACAAAGCGCTCACGGCCCTCCAGGGATACCTGCGCCCAAATGACATAACGCCCCGGTCGCGGAATCGTGATTTTAAACGTGAGTTGAGGCCGCTGTGTATCCGGGGGACGAGTCAGGTCGGTCTCCGCTGGATGAAGATGTGCAAATCCACCGCGCTCGAGGTCAAAGGCCACAAGATGGGCAAATGCATCCATTACAGGTTCGAGAGCAACCGGTCCGCCGTCCTCACGGATCGTTTGAAAAATTAAGTCTACAGGCACACCGGAACGAAAAGCGGCGTCGGAGGCCGCCTGTAAAACGAACAAGTATCCCGTGTCCCGATACTCAAGCCATGGATAAGAGAACGCTGCTTCCTCGGCGGGTACGACAGGTCCCTGGACCGAGAGATCAGCATGCGCGTACAAACCGCGCCCCGTTGCCACCGGCGTGAAATCAGCGAAGACCCGGTAGAGTCCACCCGCCTTAGGTGTGAAGGAAAAGGACCACTCTCCAGGTCCTCCTGTCGGCTCCGGGTGAACATGCTGATAGTCATGTAAACTCGGGTCGACAATCAGGAGGTGGAGTTTTCGCGTGTGCGCCACCAGAAGGTCCTCAGCCGACATAGGTTTTCCAGATGACGTTTTCAGACGGACAGAAACGTCTACCAAGGAGCCAGCTAAAGCAGACTGCTTTGACTCCACCGCCATGATAACCGGAGATCGGACTGCTACTACCGGAATAAACTGAGGATTGGACGGATCACAAAACTCGATCGAGTTTCCTCCGCTCACGCGAAAATCCATGTGGCTAAGATTGGTTCCGGTAGGTAACCAGCGGAAACCGAGGTAGACGGCAATCGCGACCACGGTGATGATGGCGATCTGAGTGCGCTGCGAAGAAGTCAACGTGGCAGACATGAAAGAGTGGCAGTCAAAGTGAGCTTTAACGAGTCATTCTGCGGATAAACTCATCCACCGTCCAGGAACTCCCGTCGGCACGCCACACGATCTTTCCTGACTCGTTCACAAGCACGGTGGCGAGGGTGTGATTGAGGAGGTCGCCTTTGAATTCAGCCAGTACTCCAAACTGCTTGAGCAGGGCTTTGATGGCTTTGTCCGGACCTGTGAGAAAATGGTAGTTCGTCGTCTCGATCCCACGCGCGTTAACATAGTCTCGCAGGACACCCGGCGAATCGAACTCCGGGTCGAGCGAGATGGAAACCAGCTCAAGATTTTCCACCCCTGACTCCTTCGCTTTCTTTTGCAGCTGCTGGAATCGCGCCACCGCCGCCGGACACATCGTACCAACGGGACAACGGGTGAAAATGAAATTGAAAAGCACCTGTTTGCCTCGAAAACGATCCGCGCGCACGACGTCCCCGCTTTGGTCATACAGGACGAAATCAGGTGTCGTTTCACCCACCTCACGATAAGCACTGCGTCCGCGAATCGTGGTGTCTTCCACCAAGGCCGCAGTGCCCGCTGCCACCGTTGCGACCGCTGCGGGGTCCGCTGGCCAGATCTTCTCAAGCGAGAAATCCCCACCCGCGTGAGCCACCATTTCGGCAGTGATACGTTGCCCTTCTCTAGCATTTTGCAGATCCCCTGGCGAAACGATGAACTCCATCGTCATCGCTGGCATGTATCCTTCAATCGGCTCGTGCTTTACGATAAGACGCTCGCGCTCTATCGAAACGGCCAAAATCTCACCCTTCAGGGCGTAACGCTTCGGCCCCGGCTCGGCCGGGAGAGCAGACGCCTGTGAGCTTGTTTCGTTCGTCGGTCGACACCCTACCCACCCTAGAATACCCAGGCTAAAGGTCGCCAACAGCATGCCTGATATCATGACCCGAAACGCAGGAACGCGTCGGCTGAATGTGGACACCACCATTCACAACCGATCCGCTCGGAGGAATAAATTGTCAAAGTGTTTGGCAATCCTAGCATCATTCTCTTCGTTTCTACCGTCCATGTCCGCAATTATCGCCTCTCATCACTCCACCGCCTACCAACCTAAATTGGCGTGGGGTACGGCCATCGTGAGTGCCTGGGTCTTTGTCCTCGTGATGCTCGGTGCTTTTACGACCAGTATTGGTGCAGGGATGGTCTTTCCTGACTGGCCCCTGTCCAACGGCTCGCTNNAACCCCGAAGGCTGGTTGAAGGACATCGCCATGTTTGCTGAACACTCACACCGACTGAGTGCAGGATTGATGAGCTTTCTCACCGTCGGCATAGCATTCGCCGTCTGGCGTTATGACTCCCGTGCTTGGTTACGGAAGCTGGCCTGGTTTGCGGTGGGATTCGTTTTTGCTCAGGCACTGATCGGCGGTCTGCGCGTGCTTTTTGATCACCTTCATATCGAAATGGTGAATACCAGCGTGGGGCGCATTTTTGCCATGATGCACGCGTGCTTAGCTCAATTGTACGTCTGCACTCTGCTGGCGGTGACGCTCTCGCTGACCAAGGCTTGGATGAAACCATCGTCGTCCGCTCAACGGCAAGATCCTCCGCGCTGGAGGCGCCTGGCGGTAATCTGCGTGGCGTTACTGGTTCTGCAACTGGCTGTAGCGGCTGTAATGCGTCATAGCTTCGCTGGGTTGGCCATTCCGACCTTCCCCTACAGCACACCGCAGGGAAACCTCCTTCCAGAAGCCTGGAATTTTCGCGTGGGAATTCATTTCACCCATCGATTTCTTGCCGTGGTCCTGACGGTAGCCCTCGTTGCACTCGCTGTCCAAATCTCACGGGATCGTTTGGCGAATCCCTACCTCAAGCAGGTCGGGTGGTTTCTGGTGTCTCTCCTCGCCCTCCAAATCAGTTTGGGCGCCGCCTCCGTTCTGACGTATCGTAATCCCTATTACACGACCGCTCACGTCATTGTAGGCGCGTTAACGTTGGCCACGTGCTTTGGCTTAGCCTGGTGGTCCTTTCGAGATAATCTGCAAGCCCGCCTGAATCCAGCCGGGCCGCTCGCCGCTTCGGATCGGCCTGCTTATGCCCGCACATGAGTGACGCCGCGTCCGAAGAGTCCCTTCCTGTCGCTCACGTGGAAAAAGCCCGCTTTTCCGATTACTTTGAGCTGACTAAGCCTCGTTTGAGTCTTCTCTCCGTGCTCACCGCTCTGGTCGGCTATGTTGCTGCCCGGACGCCGTGGGAAGGCACCCGCTTGTNNCCGGGGTCGCTGCCCTAAATCAGTGGTTGGAAACCGACACGGACGCCAAGATGACACGCACCGCAGATCGTCCTCTGCCTTCAGGCAAGGTGGCCACGGGCTCCGCGTTTGTCCTCGGATGGGGACTTTGCGCAACAGGCCTGGCAATTCTCTTTAAACTCGTAAATGGCCCCGCGGCCTTTTACGCGCTAATGACAATCATATGCTACCTAGCGGTTTACACCCCCGCGAAGCGCTTTTCCAGATGGAGCACTGAAATCGGTGCGGTCGCTGGCGCGTTTCCTCCGTTAATCGGATGGGCTGCAGCAGAAGGCGGGGTAAGCGTACTCGGGTGGATTCTTTTCGGAATCCTCCTTTTCTGGCAGATTCCTCACTTTATGGCCATCGCTTGGACGCACCGGCGTGACTATGCCTCAGTCAATTTTCCGATGCTCCCTGTGCGTGATACCAAGGGGAGCCGAGTGGCGGGCTGGTCGCTGATCAACACGGTGGCATTGGTCGTCTGCTCAGCACTCCCTTATGTATATGGCTTAGCCACCCTATACTATCTCATCGCCACCGCCCTCCTTGGGGCTTGGTTCCTATTTCGCGCATTCCGCTTTCTTTCTGCGGTCACGCGTGATGCGACAGCCCGCCAACTCTTTTTTGCTTCCATTATCTGGCTCCCGTTGCAGTTGGCCGCTCTCGTCACCGACCGCCTCATATTCTTTTAACTCCGAGAAGATCATTTTTTCNNGGTTATGTCGCCCACAAGATCATGGTGCGAGGGGTTCACACACCGTTCGGTGGTGAGGGTGTCATCCGCGCGGTTTATTACGCGATGCTCATCTCCCATATTATCCTCGCTATTAGCATCGCCTACCTAGTCCCGCGTACGTTCTACCTCGCGCTTTCTGGACGGATTGAGCAGCATCGCGCCTGGGCACGCTGGACCTTTCCAATTTGGTACTACGTGAGCATCACGG
>DKKJ01000434.1:412-44516 GCA_002455175.1 Opitutaceae bacterium UBA6669 | reverse complement strand
CCTTCTCCGCCCATGGCGCCCTTACCACGCTGGCGGGAAAGGTGGGTCCAGGCTCGTGTCAGGCGCGGAAGGGAATACTCCATGCGCGCCAGTGCGACTTGGAGGACCGCTTCTCGCGTTTGCGCGCGATCGGCGAAGACCTCAAGAATTACCTCTTGTCGATCGATGACTGCGAGGCCGGACAACTCTTCCCAGTTACGCTGTTGAGCTGGAGACAACGCCTCGTCGAAGACAATCACATCGGCCCCTTCCGCTTTGGCCTGATCGGCNNTGGTGTGGGCGTGCGCAAATTGACGAGCACACTCCCGGTCACAGTGAGTTTCAGGTTCTCAACCAGCTCCTGGAGTTCGGTTAACAACTCAGCGGCTTCGCCGGTCTCCATCTCGGTTGTTTGTACGCCCACGAGGAAGGCGCGTTCGAGCTTAGTGGAGGCGGGTGTATCGAGGAAATCGGCCATCGGAGCGGAGAGTTAACTGCGGATCATTGGCGACGTCAACTGAAGGCCATTAGCGAAAACCATTGTCCACAACGACTCTCCTGATAGAACCATCTGGATGAAACGCCCCTTCTTTTTTCGTCTGCTTTCCTTCTCAGCGCTTACCGCGCTCTTTGTAGGCTCCTTGGTCGCCAATACGGCGATCGAACCGGTTCCCCGCGATGAAAAGTGGGTGGGACGTCACGATGGTTTTGTTCAAATAGCCAAGGCCGGGGGAGTGGATGTGCTCTTTGTGGGAGATTCCATCACCGACGGTTGGCGGACCAAGGGAAAGCTTTTATGGGACGGGCACTTCGCTCCTCTCAAGGCTGCGAACTTCGGTATCGGCGGAGATCGTACTCAGCACGTGCTTTGGCGGCTGAGAAATGGCGAACTCGACGGCATCTCCCCTAAGGTGGTCGTACTGATGATCGGCACGAACAATACCGGTTTCGAGAAAGATAAGTCTCCACGGAATACCGAGAAGGAAACGATCGAAGGAGTCACGGCCGTGGTCAAAGAACTTCGGACGCGTCTTCCGTCTGCGAAGATCCTCCTCCTCGCGGTGTTCCCGCGGGGCGAGAAGGACTCTTTGGCTAGGAAGCAGGTGAACGCCGTCAACGAAGGCATTGCCAAATTGCACGATGGCGGTGCGGTCACCTATCTCGATATTGGGCAGCGCTTCCTCTACCCCGACGGAACCTTACCCAAGGAAATCATGCCCGATCTGCTGCACCCGAACGAAGTCGGTTACGCCATTTGGGCGGATGCGATCAAGGCACCCTTAGAGAAACTGCTCAAAGGGTGATTGCCTTGTGAGAAACGATCTCCCTCGTTTTTTACGCGAGGGAGATCGTCGGTTGGTTGTCTTAGGGATAAGAGGTGAACCGCACGCACACGGGGCGAGGAAGCTGAGCAGTGTGGCCGGTGGCAGTGAGTTCGCCTGTGGTGCTGTTCACACGGAAAACGTGAAGGGTGTCGCTGTCCTGATTGGCAGCGATCAGCCAATTCCCGTCGGGTGTGAGCGCGAAATTTCTTGGGGTTTTTCCTCCCGTGAGGGTGGTGCTGACCCACGTGAGTTGGCCGGTTTTGGCGTCGCGCCGAAAGACGGCGATGCTGTCGTGCCCGCGGTTAGAACCGTAGATAAAACGATCGTTGGGGTGAACGGCGATTTCGGCGGTTGTGCTGTTTCCTGAATAGCCGGTAGGGAGTGTACTGATCGTTTGGAGACGTGCCGCCTGTCCTGATGTACGGTCGAACGAAGCTACGGTAATCGTACTGCTCAGTTCGTTGATGACGTAAAGGTGATGACCATCGCGGGAGAAAACGGCGTGACGCGGACCTGACCCCGGTTCGATACTGAGTGACGTGCCTTCCTTCAGCGAAAGCTGGCCAGAGGACGATTCAACGCGATGGAGCTTCACCTGATCGATTCCTAAGTCAGGAATCGCCACAAATTTTCCATCTTTAGAAAAGGTCACGCCGTGAGCGTGGGAAGCCTTTTGGCGCGTGGGGTGAACCGATTTCCCTTCGTGTTTGATGAAACTGCTCCGTGCTCCGATCGAACCGTCCTTTTGGACCGGAAACCCGACGGTGGAGCCTTCACCATAGATGGCTGCGACCACCAGCTTGCCCGTGGGATCCGCCGCGACGTCAGCCGGACCGGCGTCCACTGTCGGCTGTGAACCGAGTGAACGCAGCGTATGATCCTTGCCGACGGAGAATGCTTCCACGGAGCTGCCGGATTCGCTGATGGCGTAGAGGGTTTTTAAGTTGGGGGCATATCCTAGGAAAGAGGGATTAGCGGCCGTTGCAGCCAGTTTAGGCTCACTCAATTTGCCGGTTTCGGAATCCAGTGTGATCGAGTAGATGCCTTTGCTCGTGGTATTGGTGTAGGTGCCGATGAAGGCGTGGATCGGTTTGGCTAATCCAGTGGTGGTAAGTCCCATGAGGAGCGTGGCGACGAGGGGGAGTTGGGTAAGATGCATGGAAGAGAAAGAAACCATCACACCATGAGGGAGGAAACGGACGGAGTCGACCGGGAAGCGCTAGCGTCGCGTTTCGAGCGCTGATCAGTCGTCTGCCGAGAATCGATAACCGACGCCTGCTTCCGTTCTGAGATAACGGGGGAGGGTCGGTTCATCCTCCAATTTCTGGCGCAAGTGCGTCATGTGGACGCGAAGATACTGGGTTTGTTCCTGCGCATTTTCGCCCCAAACCTCGCGTAGGAGCTGTCGGTGGGTAATGACCTTCCCGCGGTGGCGGAGAAGAAGCTCAAGCAATGCGTATTCTTTTCCAGTGAGGTGCACCTCGTGCCCACCCTTGCGGATCTGGCGACGAGCGAAATCGACCTCAACTTGGCCAAATCGAGCTATGGCCTGTTCGTCGAGCGGCTTCGCTCGACGGAGAAGTACCCGTAGCCGAGCGAGAAGTTCGCCCCCACCGAACGGCTTGGTAAGGTAGTCATCGGCGCCCGCGTCGAGCGCAGCGATTTTCTGCGTTTCGTCACCGCGTACCGATAAGATGAGGACGGGCAATTGTGACCAGCCACGCAAGCGCTGGAGGGTCGTAATACCGTCCATATCTGGCAAACCAAGATCTAGAATCACCGCGTCCGGACGACGGGCGGCGGCTTCCTGAAGTCCCAGGAGACCAGTCTCGGCTTCTCGCACCGAGTAGCCTCCCGCTTCCAGCGTAATACGAAGCAGGCGACGGATCTGCACCTCGTCGTCGATCACTAGGATTTCCGTCAGCGGAGTCGTCATTCCACGGGCACACTACCTGATTCCAGGGCAGGTATAAACACCGTAAAGGAGGCTCCGCCCCCTGGCACTCCTCCGACCTCGACGCGACCTTGGTGGGCTTCTACAAACCCGCGTACGATGGATAAGCCCAGCCCCAGCCCACCGGGTTTCCCCGCGGACGTGCGGGAGAAACGCTCGAAAATTCGGGCGGCGCGTTCTGCAGGTAGACCAGGTCCGTGGTCTTCAACCGAAATCCACACTTCGCGATCGATTGGGTCGGCGCCTGCGCGCACTTCAATTGTGGTTCCCGCTGGGGTGTGAGTGGCTGCGTTGTGGAGCAGATTGAAAATCGCCTGCTCCAGGAGAGCAAAGTCGGCACGGACTAGCAGGAGCTGCTCGGGTAAGGTGACTTGTGTGGGGTGCTGTTGGCGCACCTCCGCGCTGGCGTCCAATGCGGCCTGCACCACGTCGCGGAGATCGCACCAGTCAAAACGGGGTCGGAGTGCGCCTGACTCCAGACGAGTCACATCAAGAAGATTATTCACCAATTGCTGGAGGCGACGAGAGGCGGTGTGAATCTCTGCTGCGAGAGGAGCGACCGATTCCGAGGAGGCGAAGCGGAGGGATTCTGCCGTCCCACTAATCACGGCCAGCGGTGTTTTTAATTCGTGGGAGATGCTGTCGAGCAGAGTACGATGCAATTTTTCCGACTCGGTGGCGAGATGAGCAGCTTCGGAGAGTGTGCGGAGCTGTTCGCGTTCCAACGCTCGAGCCAATTGACCAGCGAAGTTTTCAAAAACGTCTCGTTGTGCGGTGGTCAAAGTCAGGTCAGGGGGAGGATGCAGACCTACGACACCCACTGATCTCTCCGCTACGATTAGCGGAAAATACAATGACGTCGCGGTAGGTAGAGTCTCCGTAAATTTGCCCGCCATTTTGCGATGACGCTGCGTCCATTCCGCTACGGCCAGTTCTTTGGCGTCAATCTCGTACGTGGCCGAAGGATGGAGTTGCAGGCGATCATCGACGAGCGTGAACACAGCCATCCGTGTTCCAAAGAGTTCCTGGAGCTGGGCTGAGGCGTTCCGAATGATTTCGTCTGCTGACTGGGAGGTCGCAACAGCGCGCGATAATAAGTAAAGCGCGCCCGAACGCTGCGCCCCGAGGCGTTCCGCCGCCTGCTGAGCGCGGATTCGCGTCGTGAGACGACCGGTGACGACGGCAGTAATTAGGAAAACGGCGAACATTAGGCCGTCTTCCAGGCGGGTGATCCGGAAGGTGAAAACCGGCGGGATGAAAAGGAAATTCCAAGCGACGGCGCTGATGGTCGCGGCGAGAAAAATGGGGCCGGGTCCGAGGAACAGGCCGAGCAGCATCACCACGGCCATGTAGACGAGGGACGGAGCAAAGTAACCTAGATAGGGGGCGGCAAGCATCATCAACCCAGTGGTTACCGCGACAGCGAGGAGGCCGAGTGCNNGACGCAGCCAACGGAGCCCATTCGAGCCAGCGAGAACGTGGAGTCCGCGGTTCCGCCGGCACCACGTAGACATCGATTTGTCCACTGTGGCGAAGAAGGTGATCGACAAGCGAACCACCCAACAGGCGACGTATCCAGGAATGCCCACGTGGCTTGCCGACGACGATTTGAGAAACGTTTCGCTGATGGGCGACGCTGGCCAGGGTGCGGGCGATGTCGGTTCCGGGGACGACGATCACGTCCGCTCCCAATTCGCGAGCGAGAGCAAGATTCTCGTCTAAACGCTTTTGATCTTCGATCTGGAGGCGATGTCCGGTTTCGACGGAAACGGCCAGCCATGGTGCGTCCAAGGCGTAGGCCATCCGACGGGTCCAGCGGATCAGCCCAGTGGAAAACGGACTTGGTCCCACGGCTACCAGCAGCCGCTCGCCGCTTCGCCAGATGGCGTTGTGGCTTCCGGTTGCGCGGATGTTACGCAGTTGATGATCGACCCTTTCGGCAGTGACTCTCAGGGCGAGTTCCCGGAGTGCCGTGAGGTTGGATTCTTTAAAGAAATTTTCCGCTGCACCTACGCCTCGACCCGCCAGATACACCTGGCCCTTTTGCAGGCGCTCTCTCAATTGCGCTGGCGTCAGGTCGACGAGTTGAATTTCGTCGGCACCATCGAGCACAGAGTCTGGGACCGTTTCCTGGACGGGAGCACCCGTTATCTGGTGGACGACATCGGCGCGACTTTCCAAGTGTTGAACATTGAGAGTGGTGAAAACGTCGATACCCGCGGCGAGCAATTCCTCCACGTCCTGAAAGCGTTTAGCGTGACGGGAACCTGGAGCGTTGGTGTGCGCCAGTTCGTCCAAGAGTAACAACGACGGCCCGCGGGCCAAGGCGGCTTCGAGGTCGAACTCAAACAACTCGGTGCCGCGATAGCTGCGTCGTTGGCGAGGAATCTGCGGCAGCGAGGAAAGTAAGGCCTCGGTTTCGGGACGTTGATGGGTCTCAACTAGGCCCACCAAAACCTCACGCCCAGCGGCTTTGGCGCGCTGAGCCGCTTGGAGCATGCTATACGTTTTGCCCACACCGGGAGCCATGCCTAGGAAGACGCGAAGTCGACCCCGGTGACGCCGTTGCTCTTCCGCCTGGAGCGAGGAGAGAAGCGCGTCAGGGTCTGGTCGAGAAGGTTCTTCGTCTGCGGACACCACGTCAGGCTAGTCGATCGAAAAAGGATTGCACGACAGAATCTTCCATCGGCTGTACACGGGAGAAACTATGGTATCGGTGCCCAAGCCGACTAGGGTGATCGTTGGTTCCGACCGTGGGTTGCAAATACCAGCAGAAAAACAACCAGGCGAGAATGAGCACGACGAGGACTCCGGCGGCGCGCCACAGAACTGGAGAGAGGTGCATAGAATTAGGATCGTTTTCAGACCGCACGAACTTGGCCTTTGCTAGGACCAAACCAACTACGGCCGCCTCTGTTCAGTTTTTTCGGAACCCAGTGCGGCTTCGAGGGCGAGGTTGAGTGTGAGTACGTTGACCCGTTCATCGCCCAGCAAACTACTGCGGATCAGCGATCGTTCGAGAATCGCCTGAATGGTCTCAAGAGGGACTTGGCGTGCGTGTGCGACACGACCGACTTGGAGTTGGGCTGCGGCCAAGCTGATATCGGGGTCTAACCCACTTCCGGAGGTATCCACCATGTCCGCCGGGACGTGTGTAGTTTTAGGAAGCGAATGCTGGCGTCGGAAGTTGGCAGCGTTCTCACGTCGTTGGAGGCGCAATTTGTCCGAGGTGGCAGACAGGTTTGAAGCCGCAGAAGCGATCGTGGCATAGTCTCCGGCGGAGGGACGTGGCCAAAAATAACGCGGTCCGGTCGTCTTTTGGGCGAGTAGTCGGGAACCTACGAGTTTCCCTTCCAGATTCTTCACCAAGGAGCCCTTGGACTCTGTGCTAAAGGCCAACGCGGCGACTCCGGTTACGGCCAGAGGATAGATCAGGCCGCAGAGGAGCGTCAGGAAGAGAAAGAGCAGCGCGGAAGTGAGGGTCGATTTCATGGCAAAACAGCTTAGGCCAGACCGAGGACGTTGAGAGCGAAGTCGATGAGTTTGATTCCCAAGAACGGGGTCAGCAGTCCTCCGACTCCGTAGAGGAGTGCGTTTCTCAGCAGGAGTGACGATGCGGGAATCGGCCGGTAAGCGACGCCTTTCAGGGCGAGCGGGATGAGAACAACGATGATNNTCAGAGCATTAAAAATGACGGCGCTCAAAATGGCACTTTGGGGGGAAGAGAGGTGCATGAGATTGAGCGCTGCGAGAGGACCCGCGGTCCCGGGAGTGAGTGCGTAGAGGCCAGCGAACATTGCGGGAAGAAGGGCGAAGTACTTGGCTAGGTCATTGGCCACACTGAAGGTGGTGAGGGCACCGCGGGTCATTAGCAGTTGTTTCCCAATGGCGACGATTTCGATCAGTTTTGTGGGATTGCTATCTAGATCGATCATGTTGCCAGCTTCACGCGCCGCCTGGGTTCCTGTATTCATCGCAACACCTACATCGGCCTGGGCCAAGGCGGGGGCGTCATTGGTCCCATCGCCTGTCATGGCGACCAAGTGACCTTTGGCCTGCTGCTCTCGAATGCGGGCGAGCTTCATCTCGGGTGTCGCCTGGGCGAGAAAGTCATCCACCCCCGCTTCGGCGGCGATGGTGGCGGCGGTGAGAGGATTNNAGTGATCATGATTGTACGGATCCCCATGGAACGAAGGTGGCTGAAACGTTCTTTCAGTCCGGCCTTTACTACATCTTTGAGGCAAATCAGGCCGAGAACGCGGGAGTCTTTGGCAACGGCGAGAGGGGTCGCTCCAGCCCGCGAGACAGCGTCGGCCCGTTCTGTGACCGCGCGCGGAAACGCGCCATGCAAGGACTCCACCCAACGACGGACGCTGTCCGGCGCCCCCTTGCGGATCCGGCCCCCAGAGGGAGCAGCGTCATCGGAAGCAAAGTCGACTCCACTCATGCGCGTTTGTGCTGTAAAGGGAACGAAGACTGTATCCGATCCAGAGACTACATCCGGCTTCACACCTGGGTAGGTGCGAGCCAGAGTCACAATGCTTCGACCTTCTGGCGTTTCGTCCGCGAGCGACGCGAGCAGGGCGGCTTCCACCAGTTCAGATGTGGGTACACCGGGTGCAGGTATGAACTCGGAGGCTTGTCGATTTCCCAGGGTAATGGTGCCTGTCTTGTCCAACATGAGTACGTCAATGTCCCCAGCGGCCTCTATGGCGCGACCTGAGGTGGCGATCACGTTGCGGCGAATGAGACGGTCGATACCGCTGATGCCGATGGCGCTGAGAAGTCCGCCAATCGTGGTGGGGATCAAACAGACAAACAACGCCACGAGAGTGGGCAGTGAGACGTCCACGACTCCAGACTGACCGGCACCCGCCTCCACAAATGTTGCCAAAGGCGAAAGTGTGGCGACGGCGAGAAGGAAGATCAGTGAGAGGGCCACGAGGAGAATACCTAGGGCAATCTCGTTGGGAGTGCGCTGCCGCTTGGCTCCTTCCACGAGCTGAATCATCCGATCAACGAATGTGTTGCCCGGTTCGGAGGTCACTCGGACCACGATTCGATCTGAGATGACCCGCGTGCCTCCGGTCACTGCGCACCGGTCGCCACCGCTTTCTCGAATGACCGGCGCGGATTCGCCGGTGATGGCTGATTCGTCCACGCTGGCAATCCCTTCAATGGCTTCGCCGTCGGCGGGAATGGTGTCGCCCGCTTCGCAGACCACCACGTCGCCCCGGCGAAGTTGGGCCGCCGGCACGGTCTCAATTTGGTCACCCCTCAGCCGCTTGGCCTGCGTGTGGGTGCGGGTTCTCCTTAGGGCGTCAGCCTGGGCGCGGCCGCGACCTTCGGCCACTGCTTCGGAAAAGTTGGCGAAGAGTACAGTAAACCAAAGCCAGAGGCTGAGGTGAGCGGGAAAAACCCAATCATGCCCAGAGTAGAGGGCTTGTCCGATGGCGAGCGTGGTGAGACAGGCGCCCACCGCAGTGAGCGCGATCACGGGCATCTTTACGAGCGACGCGGGCGAGAGCTTGCGAAACGAATCTAAGATCGCGCGGCGCAGCAAAGCCGGTTGGAGCCAATGGGCAGATGATGCGTTCATGAGAGAGAAAGGCTTACGACGCGCGGCCAGCGAGGTAGAGGCCGTGCTCAAGAATGGGACCAAGAGCAAGGGCTGGAAAGAAAGTGAGGGCGCTCTCGATGACGATGACGGTACCGAGCAGGACGATAAAAAGCACACCGTCTGTCGGAAAGGTTCCAGCGGAAGCGGGAGAGATTTTTTTTGCCGCCAACCGTCCCGCAATGGCCAGGACTGGGGTCAGCACTGCGAAGCGGCCGACCAACATGGCCAGTCCGCCCAACAAATTGTAGAAAGGCGTATTCGCCGATAAGCTACCGAAGGCGCTTCCATTGTTATTTCCCATGGAAGCGAAGGCATAGAGTATCTCCGTCAGACCCGGGGCGCCCGAGTGAGCGGGGCCTGCTCTCCCGGCTTCGGTCATCACGGCCAGGGCTGTCATAAGGAGAACGCAAGCGGCGGGAGCTAGAAGAGCGATTGCACACATGCGGATCTCGAAGGCTTCAATTTTTTTTCCCAAGTACTCAGGTGTTCGTCCTACCATGAGTCCGGCGAGAAAAACCGTGATCATTGCAAAGAGCAGGATGCCATAGAGACCCGAGCCAACGCCACCGAACACGACCTCTCCAGAGAGCATGTTCACCAGCGCCAGACCACCCGAGGCAGGTGAGAGTGAACCCTGCATGGCGTTGACGGATCCGTTGGAGGCAGCGGTGGTGGCGGTTGACCAGAGAATGCTGGAGGCGACGCCGATGCGAACCTCCTTTCCCTCCATGGGCAGGGTTTCCGCTAAGGACGGAACTGGTTTAAACTCGGACCAAAGAGAAAGGCTCAACGTAATCAAAAATAGACTACTCATGGTCCCAAAGAGCGCCCACCCATGACGCGGCGATCCTACCATATAGCCGAAGGTGAACGTCAAAGCGGCGGGCAGCAGCAGAATGGACAGAACCTGGAGAAAATTAGAGAGTGGGGTGGGGTTCTCGAAAGGATGGGCGCTGTTGACGCCGTAGAATCCCCCACCGTTCGTCCCCAGCTGTTTGATGGCGATCTGGGAAGCGGCGGGTCCGAGCGGTATCACCTGGGAGGCTCCCTCCAAGGTTGTGACGGTGGGAGACGGATCAAACGTCTGAGGAGTCCCCTGTGAGACCAGTGCAAGTCCGAGGAGGAAGGAAAGTGGCAAAAGGACAAAGAGCGTGGCTCGGGTGAGATCGACCCAGGCATTTCCTACGGTTTGGGCGGAGCGTCGGGCCAAGCCGCGAATGAGAGCCAAAGCTCCCGCGATGCCTGTGGCGGCGCTGAGAAAGTTTTGCACCGTGAGGCCAAGCATCTGAGTAAAATAGCTCAGGGTGGCTTCGCCCGAATACGCCTGCCAGTTGGTGTTGGTGGCGAAACTGATCGCGGTATTGAGCGCCAATGGCCAGGCTACTGGCGATAACGAAGACGGGTTAAGAGGGAGGGCGTGTTGGGTAAGTTGAAGGACGAAGACGACGCCCAATCCGATGCCATCGATGAGGATCAGCACCAGAAGGAAATGCCTCCACGTCATCTCCTCCTTTGGGTCGATACGGCAAAGGCGGTAAAGGCACCGCTCCACTGGGCCCAGCAAGCGTAGGAGAATATGGTGTTCTCCTGAAAATAGTCTCGCCATCTGCCGCCCCAGCAAAGGCGCCAAGGCGGTTAGAAGACCCAGAAAAAGAAGAATCCGTAGGACATCATTCGCCGTCATGCCCCTAGTTTAGGGCTGACGGCCGAATTTACCTAATTAAGAGGTGAGCCTAGGGCATTAAGAAAACGTTAAGACGGGATGTAGGCCCTCTAGACACGGACCAGCTTGATTGGATAGGTTTTTCCGGACGCAAATTGGGCAACGTAAAGACTGCTTTCTCGATCCACCAGAAGGTCGTGGGGATGCTGAAAGAGGTTTCCGACATGGGCCATCGGTTGAAGTCGGCCGGCATCATCGTAGTCGGGGGCTGTCCCACCTATGTTCGCCACCACGCGGAACGAGGTATCCAGAACGGAGATAAAACCCCGACTCGAACGGTCTGCGGGCCAGTTGTCGGCGAGGTGAGCGACAAAATAGTGGTCTCCGTAGCGCCGGATTTGTCGCGGATTTCCTCCGGGTAGATCATATTGGGCAAGTTTCTTTCCCTCTAAGTTGAGGCGGAGCAGGTAGCGCTGATCGCTCATAGCAATGAGCAGCGTGTCCTCGCCGCTTGGCAGTCGGTCGATCATGCCACCGTGGGGACCCCAGTGGACAATTCCGCCTTCCGGGCCACCAAGTATTCTTTGGCGCTTTCCGTCTTTTCCGTAGTGGAGGATGTAGTCACGCCCGTATCCATCGAGTACATAAAACTCACCGTTTCCTGGGTGTAGCGTCCATGACGGCCGGTACTGATCAGCCTTTTCATACTTACCGGAATCGGCAGGCCAGAGCCATTCGTCCAAAGTGACCCCATCGAGAGTCGTTTTGGCTACGCGGTTCGTTTTTAGGTCGGTAATGAAAAGGACTTCACGATTGTTTTCCTGCACCAGTGATAGACCGTGAGCGCCGGGGAACTGCGTGCCCCACTTGTGGACGAGTTTGCCCGCGCGATCGTAGATGATCACATTGTTGGTGGCGTCGTCGTTGAGAAGGATGATATGACCCTCGCGGTCTTGGGCGAGCCCGTGGCAGTTGTTGACTGGGGTCTTTTCGTTGAGGACACCCCACCCAGGAACCTGCTCGTAGCGGAACGCGCCGTGTCCCAGCGAAGAGGGCAGACCAGCGGCCTGAGCGGCTGAAAGCTTTCGTGAGAAAGCGGTGATGCCGACAGTGGCAGTAAGAGAGAATTTAAGAAACGAGCGACGGGGCAGTGACGAGTGGACGTTCATGCAGAAAGGAGAAGGGGAGCGGAGACGTGTGGGAGAGGTGGTAGCGATCACACGTTGACGACCACGGTGCCGGCGATGCGGTCTTCCACGGCTTGGCGGTTGGGCTCCCAGAGCAGCTTGAGAAATCCCGTCAGACCCATCGCGACGCCTGCGACATAGCCACCGTGACGGATGAAGGCATCGAAATAGGTGAACGGCGTGCCGTCGGTCTTGAGCGGTACCGTACGAAACACGAATTTCCCCAGAGATCGACCGCCACACGTGCCCGCCATCAACGTGAAGTAAATGCCGGACCACCCGAAGGTCACCCCCAAGGCGCCGGCGAAGTTGCGCGCTTGATACGCCCAGGACGCTGCGGCGGCGCGCTGCTCTTTATTCTCGGACTTGAGGAGACTCACCTGCTGTTGCAGCTTGTCGTTGGCACGACGCAGATCGCTCATAGAGGCGTCGGGAGCGATCCAGACGGGCTCCAATGATGACGCCTGAGATGATTTCCCGGTGAGCACGCCCCAGTCCTTTTTGATGAATGGAGCATGACCTAAAGCGAGAATCGCGAGGGCCACGACGACTGCGCCTAGTCCGCGACACACCCAACGAATCAGCTTTTTTGGCAGCGGAGATTCACGGTCGTTGCCGAAAAGTACGATCAACATCGCGCCAGTGCCGATCGCTAGCCAGGGGCCCGAGAGGATTGATAGCCCTGCGATAACCAGCAAGTCCACGGACATACCCCCCAGCCTTCGCCATGGCTCCGCCAATGGTTTGCCAAGAATCGCTGGCGCTACCGTCAGGGTACGAGCAGTAACGACGGCACCCTTGGCAGGTGGGGGATTCTCGGCGGGATCCGGCATGGCTTTNNAGCGATTCCCTTGCAGGCAAGGCGGATCTTAGCGGCGCAGTTTGAGCACTGGACGCTGTGGAGCTTCGGGCGGCTTGGCTTCCATCAGGTGAGCGATGATGGCTGAGAGGTTGTCCATGCTCTCTAGGGGCGCGAAGCTGTGGACGCCTTCGATTTCTTCCGTCGAGCCGAGTGTAGCGATGATCACCGATGGGGCGACCCGACGGAGCTGGCTTACGCATTCTTCCAGTTCGAAGGGAGCGCATGATCCCGCGATCAGCGCGACGCGAGGAGCTGGGTTGGCCAGCAGAAGATGGGCGATGGCTTGGAAACCGTCCGTTGCGAGTCGGGTGCCGATGCCCAATGTGGCGAAGTGCGCTTCTAGCGAAAGACGAAGGCGTTCGTCGGGGGCGAGGATAAGAAAGGGTGGTCGAGCTCCTGGCGAGGTCGGCTGCGCCCCTAGTGAACGATCGGCTGATCCGCTCGAGGTCGATAACGTAAACAGAGGCGGCGCGTCGATTTGCAGACTACGGCTGAAGTCTTCAGGAGAAATTCCGAGTGTTTGTGCGGCCTCCACCTTGCTTGGACTTAAGCGTTGTATGCGGCGGAGGTGCTCGCGTTGCGCCAGAAGCAACGCATCCGACAAGGTAGTCAATCTCACCTCCTGGAATCGCTCAGGCAACTGGGACAAACTAATGCGTGGGCTGCGCATTTGCGTGGCAACCCATGCGGCGACCGAATGGACCTCGGTGACGTTATTCGGCCAAGAATATCCGCGGAGAGCAGCCAAAGCCGCTGGCTCGATTTCGAGGTCGGTCGAGACAAATGGAAACGAAGGGGTGGTGCGCAGGATCGCGAGGAAGAGAGGATCGATCTGGTCGGCTAACTCGCTCAAAGGAGGAATGAGGACAGTCGCAGTGGAGAAGCGGAAATAGAGGGATTCGTCGATGAGTCCTTCGTCTAAAAGCTGGTCGGGATCCCGGCTCAGTGAAATGAGGAGTCGGATGGGCGGTGTCCCCTTGAGCAACGGCGAGAGGCGCGCTTGAGCGTCCAATGAGAGACGATCTAGATCGAGAATAAGCAGCGTGCCGCCTCTCGCTGCGGTGATGGCAGGACCAGCTTCAGAGGCCGACGCAAACAGAGCTTGTTCGGCGGAAACGGTATCGGTTTCCACTACGACAATCTGCCAAGGAGCGTGAGGTTGTGGAGAAGCCTCTCGCCAAAGATCGAGCACGTCTGACGGTAGCAGACCGTCTTTCGCAACCACCATGGCATTGCCTGGCTGACGCATCACTCGGGAAAGCTGCGCGCGAGTCGATGCATAGGCTGCTCCCGGGTAGAAACGCTCAAGACCCTCAAGCAGTGCAGCATTGGGATCTGCGGTGAGAGGTTTTCCCGCAGTTGCGGAGGCCTGAGCAATGCCCGCTTGGACAGAGAGAGCTTCGGTGGCACGCGCGAGCACTCGCTTCACCTCTTCAATTCTAAACGGTTTGTGGATGACGTCGAAAGGTTTGTGGGGTTGATTTGCAATTCGGGCGTTGAGGTCAGAGCAGGCCGAAGCCAAAACGACCAGCAGTCGGGGGAATTCTGAGCGAGCGGAAGCGAGGAAGTCGAATCCGTCGATTGGAACCATGAATACATCGGATATGACCAGATCACAGGGAGAAGCGCGCAGCTTTTTCATGCCTTCGGCGCCGTCCAGACCGTGCTCCACGGTATGTCCTGCATTGGTGAGCAGCATGGCCAGCAAGTGGGCGGTGGCTCGATCGTCTTCTAAAATTAGGATGCGCATGGCGAGGATTAGACGGCGAGACGCTGGGCGAACGTGGTCAAAAGATCCGAGGTGTTGACCGTCAACGAGCGCGAGTCCGTGCTCGGGTGGCCGACTTTAAACGTGTAGCGCGAGGCGCGAAGGGAGGCGGCTCGGTTCCAGGATGACTCACCGCGTTCGGTGTCCGACGATTGCGCATCGATGAGATGACCTTTGAGGAAAAACAGCACTACGAGGGTTCCGCCAGGCGCCTCCAGCCGAAGGTCACCGGACTTTTCTGTTTCATGAATCGCCCGAATGAGTTCGACGAGCACACGCGGTGTGCAGGGTCCCGAGTAGCCTGGGTGTGCTGCCTCGTCTGGGATGAGGGAACCTTGGGCGAGGGCGGTGGCTTTCTGCACCGCACGCTTTGCTTCCTTGGCCCAACCGGCATCTGCGTATCCAGCGGCGAGTTCGAGGTAACCTTTGGCGTCGGGAGCGGCGGCGAGTTTACGCTCGATTTCACTCAGCTTCCAGAGCAGGTCTACGGGAGGAGAGGAGGTTTCCATAGGGTGGCACGCTCCGTTCGCGGGACGTGCCTGCAAAACGGAATGAGGCTTGATCGGCAGAAGCGCCGGGAGGCTTAAAGGATTTCCCTCATTGGAGGGTGCTCAAAAGCAATTGTTTTCGGGAGCGCGAAAAATGAGGGATTTCTNNAAGTTGCGGAGTTAGGCCGCAGTCCGTGGGGAAAACGCTTTACCTCTAGGGATGAGGAATCTTCGGCGCGGACGTTTGTTAAAGTTCCGAGAAACGACCCCGATACGCTTAGTATGAATACGCTCTCATCCGTTAACTCACCCCCTTCTGCGCCGGGGGATCTGCAAGCGCAGTATGATCTGGCAGTTGCAAAAAAAATAAAAGAGACAATCACTCTGGAAGGACAGGCGGCCCTGGCTTTGATTTCTGCTGTTCCCATCGTACCTGAAAACACCGGTACNNGAAGGCGGGTAGAACGGGCGCGGGTGGGCTGGGAGGTCTCTTTCGCGATTAATCGGCTGAGGGTTGAGTCGAGTAGGAAGTAACGTGAATAAGAAAATCATTCTGTGTCTTTCCGTGGGAGCAGCGCTCTTTCTCGGGTTTGCCGGATTCAACGTCTATCTAACAGAGACGCGTCCTGATCCGGCGATTGCTCCCGTAGGCACGCAGGTGATGCCGATGGGCGAATTCATGGAAGGAGTACGCCGGAGCGACTTCACCGATGGCCGTATTGGTTACCTCCCGGGAAGCCAGGGACTCGCCGAAGTCAGAGCGACGCGCGGGGGATTACCTCACCTTCAGGAGAATGGCAGTCTCGCCTTGTCCACCGTCAAGAGCACGGGACGACTGACTGAGGCCGACGTCCAGGCACTTCGCGAAAAACGGTTTTTAGAAGGCGATCTCAACTTTGTGCGTGGAGGCACCGCTCCCAAGGCTTTCCGCGATTACGCGCTGCCAGTGGTGGATGCGATCACCCAGATTCTTGGTCTGGCTCTGCTGTTTACGGTAGTGGGACTGATCCTACATCGTTTGCTCGGGCGGAACAATGCCTTTGCGGCCAAGGTATTCACTCCCGTGAATTCTACGGTGAAGTTTTCGGCTGTGGCGGGTTGCAATGAGGCCAAGGAAGAGGTCACCGAGATCGTCGAGTTTCTAAAGTCTCCGGAGCGTTTCCGCGCCACCGGTGCTCGCATGCCCAAGGGTGTGCTATTGGTCGGCCCCCCAGGAACGGGAAAAACGATGCTGGCCAAGGCTGTCGCGGGCGAGGCCAACGCCAAGTTTTACAGCCTGAGTGGGTCCGATTTTGTCGAACTCTATGTCGGTGTAGGGGCTTCGCGGGTACGTGCCTTGTTTAAGGAAGCTCGGCGTCATGCGCCCTCGATCATTTTCATCGATGAAATCGATGCCGTGGGCCGGCAGCGTTCCACCGGCGCGGCAGGCAACCAGGAGCACGAACAAACGCTGAATGCTTTGCTGGTAGAAATGGATGGGTTTGCTTCTGATGAAGCTGTGGTGGTCTTTGCTGCGACGAACCGAGCCGACGTTATCGATAAGGCGCTTCAACGCCCAGGCCGTTTTGATCGCCAAGTGTTCGTCGGGCTGCCTGACCTGAAAGGCCGCGAAGATATTCTCCGCGTGCATGCGCACGCGGTGAAGCTCGACGAAAGTGTGGATCTCAACGATGTAGCCAAAGCCACCTCAGGATTCTCTGGAGCAGATCTCGCTAATCTGGTTAATGAAGGTGCCCTGCATGCGGCGCGCCGGAATGCGACGACAGTCCTCAGGCAGGATTTGGAGGAGGCTCGGGATAAGATCTCCTGGGGACGTGAGAATGGATCGATGTTGACCGCGGAGGACCGCAAGATCGTGTCCCACCATGAGGCGGGACACGCGCTCATGCAGGTGCTGTCCGGCGATGGCAGTGTGAAGCTGCATAAAGTCACCATCATTCCCCGAGGACAGTCGTTGGGCAGTACGCATTTTTCTCCCGAACGGGACGTATGCAATTTTTCAAAGAGCCAGATTTTGGCTCGTATCTGGTGTCTCATGGGTGGCCGCGTCGCCGAGGAAATTGCGCTGGGCAGCATCACCAACGGAGCGTCTGCCGATATTCAACAAGCGTCATCGTTGGCGCGGCAGATGGTGTTTGAGTGGGGAATGTCGTCCTTTGGGTTTTTGGCCCTCTCCAAGCCGGATGCATCGGAGGCTCTTGCCAGCGCACAGACGATATACGAAGCCGAGCAGCACGTGAAGACCCTGTTGGCTGAGCAATACCGTCATACCACCGAGCAGCTGCAGCGGTACCGGTCTGCGCTCGATGCGATTGCTGAAGCGTTGATGGAAAAAGAAACGATCTCCGGAGACGACGTTCAGGAAATTGTATCCCGAACGTCTATCCTCGAAGAAATTGCCGCCTAATCAAAACGCTCGCGGGCGTTACGGTGCGACCTCGTAGACCTCAATCAAGGCATCGCCCGTGCCTCCATCGGCGCCTCTCACCTGAACCGTGTAAGGTCCAGGTTGGAGTGTGAGTTGGAGAGCGGCGTCTTTGCTTTCAGTAGGTAGCCCAAACGCGCCGACTTCTAAAAAGGTGGTGCTGAGTGCAGAGGCCCAGTTGTTGTTCTCGGCAATCTTTGTGTCGCCAGAATATACTTCAAGTAGCGGGTCATCCAAAGGCTGTGAAACGCCGAAGGGCTTCAAACCAGGTCCGATCGCGCGCAGGAGAACGGTTTTAGGTCCGGTGCCTTGGATCACGAAACCTGCGACTAGAATGTCGGCTCCAGTACCCACCACATTGCGTGCGGACACGTTGGTGAGGCGGCCTTCACTGCCGCTTCCGGCGTCGTAGGCTTCGACCAGTACGTTACCCCGCTCGCGGCCGCTCACATGCACACTACGACTGCCGGTGACTGACTCGCTGATGGCTGCGTCGAGGCTGTCGAGAGGCACAGCGAATGCACCCACGCTCGCGAAAAGCTGAGCAAGGTCGGCGGATCCGCCCCAGTTATCATTGCTACGGCTGAGAGTCTGGCCGTCGTAGAAAGAAAGCCGTGGATCTTTCATAGCGTCGGCGACGCCGAACTCTTTCAGACCCGGTCCAATCGCTCGAATCACGAGAGGTCGAACAGCTCCGCTCACATTAACCCCAACGGAGACAGTTTGCTCCGCGTCTAATGTCGTTCGCACAGATACGTTCGCGATCCAACTGGCTAATACAGGTTCCACCGTGACGTTGACTACGGAACTCGTCACGCTTCCCACGGAGTTGTTGACGGTGACGGTGTAGTCGCCGGTGTCCGTGGTTTGAGCCGCGCCAATCGTTAACGTGGATGAGGTAGCGCCCGGAATAGGTACGCCTTGTTTCTTCCATTGAAAGGTAAACGGAGCTGTTCCGGTGACCTCGACACTCAGTGCTAAGGAGGCTCCCACCTTTATTCTCTGGTTGGGAGGTTGTTGAGAAATTACGGGGGNNTTGGGGAACAGAGGTTACTGTCAGGAACGCGGAGTTCGAGGTTACCTCGCCTACGTCGTTGCTCACACGAACATAATAGAGACCAACTTGAGCCTGCGTGACTGACGGGAGTGTTAACGTGGGCAGTGTAGCTCCCGATAGAGGTGGCGTGGAGGGTGGTGGATCGATCCCTGGTGGTACAAAATACCAACGATAGACCAATGTCCCGCTACCCCTCGCTGTCACTGAAAACGAGACGCTACTCCCCTCCGAAGCCGAGACACTCTGAGGTTGTGTGAGCAAAGAAGGTGGAAGTGCTGTGAGTACGTTTAAGGTGGCTACCGCGCTCGTGACTGAACCATTTGCGTCGGTAACGATCACCGTGTAGTTGCCGCTGTCTTCCACTTTGGGTGTCGGCAAGGAAAGGAGTGGTTGGGTGGCACCGGTGATGATGACTCCGTTCTTAAGCCATTGGTAGGTGAGTGTGCCACTTCCGCTGGCCGAAACAGAAAGCAGCACCGCTTCGCCCAGAGCGACCGACTGTGACATCGGCTGGACCTGGATGATGGGTTGGGGAGTAACGGTTAGTCTCGCGTTATTACTCGTTACCGAACCGTAGGCGTTGGAAACCACGACCGAGTAGTTGGCACTGTTAAAAATCTGCAGGTTGTTTAAGGTGAGTGTCGACGATGTGGCACCACGGATGGCTATACCGTTTTCTCTCCATTGGTAGGTTAAGGATGTTGGGCTGGATGCCGTGACCGTGAATGTCGCACTTTGGCCGACCGCTACACGGATGTCTGCGGGGTGGGTGAGCAAGATGGGAGGCGACTCCAATGGCGTGACCGTTAACGTGGCCGCTTGACTCGTTATGGATCCGGATCCGTTGGTTACAGTTACCGTGTAGACCCCTGCTGATGACAATTGCGTGTTAGAAAGAGTAAGAGTCGANNGTGCCCGTGGCTCCCGGAACATTTATACCGTCTTTTTTCCACTGGTAGGAGAGGGGGGCGGTTCCAGTAGCGGTAACTGCGAATATCGCGGTTTGACCGCTTACGACGGTGAGAGACTGAGGTGGATTCGTGATAGCAGGAGCGGTCAAGAGCACTGACGTAAGACGTAGAGAGATTCGTCCCGGTGCGTCGCGATAGCCGTCGACCGCGATATGGTAGGTAGTGCCCGCTACCGCATTGAATGAGAGTGCGCTGGTACCAGTGCCGGTCGAATCTTGGTCGTTCGCGGCGACTAGGGTGAGGGCGTTCACAGCGGTTCCCGTGTAGACGGCGAGTAGCGTGTCAAAGTTGCTACCAGCGGTGCTAAGCGATACTCTCGAGGTCGCAGGTGCTGTCCACCGCCACCAGAGAGATCGGCCGCCAGCAAATCCTGCGTGGTTAGGCTCGCCCGCTTCTTTGATAGCTCCGAAGTTATCCCCTGTCGTTTGGGTGTTGGCTCCTAAAAGCACGATTCCCTGCGAGAAGTTATCGTTCGGAGGCCGTGTACGGTAGGAAAGCGCGAGCGAAATATCTCCGCTCGCTCCCTGGTAACCCTCAACAACAAACCAATAACCCGTGCCTGCAGTCACTGCGAAGTCGATGGCGCTGGTCATAGTGCCCAAAGCGGCTTCATCGTTGGCAGCGATTCCTACCAGGCGGTTGGCGCTGTTAGGAGTATAGGCGGCCAGAATGGTATCAAAGCGGCTTCCTTCCGTCGTCAGAGCAACCCGGCCTGTCGTAGGCGCCAGCCACCGGTACCAAACGGATGCGCCTCCCGTACTCGGAGTGTAGTGATTTGGTTCTCCTTCTTCTTTGGTTGCACCTAGACTAGTTCCAGTGATGCGGACATTTGGACCGGTTAAAAGCTGGGCATTGGCCAAGTTGTCATTGGCGGGTGGTACCACGAGCCGTAGACTGAGCACGGCGACAGCAAGGGCATTATTAGTTCCATCGATGACGATCCGATAGGTTGTGCCCGCCACGACTGATAAGGCCAAAGAACTGGCGTCTCCATAGCCACTTTGGTCGTCAGATGCGAGAAGAGTGAGACTACTCACAGAAGTGCCGGTGTAGACACAAAGTACTGTGTTAAACGAGCTGCCGTTTGTGTTGAGCAACAAACGCCCGCTGAACGGCGCGGTCCACGACCACCAAAGTGATTTTCCACTGGTGAGATTGCCATGACTGGGCTCACCGGCTTCCCGACCCGCCGCGGCCGTGGACGCCACGGATTGGGCATGAGTACCGGTCAAAATAATCGGAGTACTGAATAGATCATTGGCAGGAATTAATGGATACATGGCTACGTTCAGCACCACGTTTCCGGCATCACCCAAAAACCCGTCTACCGCTATGAAGTAGGTTGCGCCCTGAGTGGCATTGAACGTCAAGGCGCTGGTTCCATCACCTCCGTTTTCATCATCAGAGGCGATTGGTGTTAGTGCGGTCAGCGAATCGCCGCGGTAGATAGCGAGAAGAGTATCGAATTCACTCCCGATTGTATTGACCGATACGGGCCCGGAGGCGGGGGCGGTCCAGCGCCACCAGATTGACTTTCCTCCGGTGAGATTGTCGTGACGAGGTTCGCCTAGCTCTCTGCTAGCGCTCTCGGTGTTGGCTGTGGTTCGAATCGTCGTGCCAGCGAGTTGGATGGCCGAGCCGAAACCGTCGTTAGCCGGAGCCGCTGGGGCGCCTGAACCGCTGATAGAGCGCGAGCTGACTCCGCTGGTGGCGTCCGATACCACGGTTACATTTCCTCCGTAAGAGATCACTTGCGTCGGAGTGAACACGATAGTCGTAGCGAGAGAGCCACCGGGGGGAATCGTACCTGAGGCCGAACTGCTAAAACCAGGGGGAAGGTTAATCGATTCGATCGTGAGAGGTGCATTACCCGTGTTTGACAGAGTCAACGTGCGAGACGCAGTGGCCCCTACCGGGACCTGACCAAAGGCGAGGTCACCTGCAAGGGTGAGGACACGGACGATATTGCGACTCAGTGTTACGGCATCGACCCAGGCTGCATCCGCTCCTACTGAGCGAGTTATATCTTTAGTGTATGTCCACCGTATCGCGTGTGACCCAGGGCCCACGTTTACTACCTGCTCCGTCCAATCTCGTAGCCCCGAAATTGATGCCACAAGCGCGCCATTGTCTCTCACGGTGAGTACGTCGTAACCTTCTTCGCTATCGATTCTCCACCGGAACGTGAGGATCGCAGGCCCGGTGACCGACGTTTCCATCCAGGAGGATTGACTGTTCCCGATCGCGCCGCTTCGAGCTGCGTCGACCGAGTCGTAGGTGATGCTCGTTTGGCCCGACCAGGGAAGATTTCCACCCGTAGTCCAAGTGAGCTCGGTGGTATCGAGTGCGGTTTCCAGGCTGATACTAGAGGGGGAGATGGAGAAGATCACTTCTAGTGTGCTCGTACCAGCGGCGTTGGTTGCCCCGAGCAGCACGCTGTAAACTCCGACCATGCCAGGGGTGCCCGAGATCACCCCAGTCGTCACGTTAAGGGTTAGACCAGGTGGGAGATTTCCGGATACCACAGCATAGCGAGTTGGGGAGTTGGTGGCGGTAAGCTGGTAGACGAACGGCTGAGAGACAGAGCCGGCGGCCGCGCTCGAGCTAGAGATGACAGGTAGTTGCGGTTCGGTTACTGAGAGGGCATCGACCCAGGCTGCGTCTTGACCTTCGCTGACGTTTCCATCCTTGGAGTAGCGCCACTCTAATGTGTGTGTGCCAGCGGGGAGATTGTGCGACTCACTCATCCAAGCCGTACTGCCGCTCAAGCTAGAGCGTGCCACGCCATTGATTGAAAACTGGACCAAGTCATAGCCCTCTTCAGAGTCTGTTTTCCAGCGGAACGAAAGCGTAGCGGGCCCTGTTACCGTAGTCTGAAGTGCACTCGATTGATTGGCGGAGATACTTCCGCTCTGAGCAGCGTCTACTCCGTCATGAGTCGTAGCTGTTTGCGCAAACCACGAGGAATTTCCTGTGGCTGTCCACACTAAGCCAGGATGGTCTAATGCCTCTTCGAGAGAACGTGGACCTGAAAATGTGAACGTGACGGTTTTGGTCCCGATTCCTACGGAGTTCACCGCGGCAAAGGTCACCGATGAAACGGATGCAGAGGTAGGGGTACCGGAAACGACGCCCGTGGCCGAGGTGAGACTGAGGCCCAAAGGAAGTGTACCAGCAGTGATTTCGTACCGTGTGGGTTGCTGGTCAGCCGAGAGGGTGTAGGTGAATGCTTGGCCAACGACTCCTGAGACGGAACTCAGACTGGTGATGACGGGAGCTTGCAGCGGAGCTGGAAGAGTGCCGCTCAGGCGGTATTGACCGATACTGCCGTAGGCGGTGTAGCCGGTGCCCAAAGGGTCTCCGCGTCCAGAGCCGGCAACCCGGAGAAAGTAGGTTCCAGGCAACACGGTTAGACTGAGGTTGGCGCTCGCATTTGCTTCAGGATTGGAGGAGGCGAGGACCACCCCGCTTGCGTCTTGAAGTTCTAGAGACAGGTCGAGATTGGGTGCTACCGAGGCCGGCGAAGCGTTCACAATAATCCTGCCGGCAGGGACGTTCATTGCATAGAAATCGATGTCTGCAGATCGCGCGATGACCCCCGTTTGATTGATGATCCCATCTACTGCACGCAGAGAAGCCGCGGACGAGCGCGTGGCTCCGGCCTCGTCTTCGCTGTATCCGAATCCATTCACCGAACTGGTGATGAGAGCGAGATCATCCTCTTGCTGGTTGGCTTGAGCATATTCTCCCTTGCTCCATTGGGTGAGGTTTTTCTCGTAGCCACTGCCCATAATGGGTGCCCAGCTAAGATCGCCTGTGCCGTGTCCCTCGTAGTATTCCTCTACTGGGATCAATCTGCCATCATGTTGTAGGCCCAATGTGTGACCTACCTCGTGGGAAATCGCCTCTGCGATTCCCTTTACCGTAGTATTGAAGACCCAACATGGAATCGTGGAGGAGTAAGTGCCGGTTCCCGCACGAGAAAAACTGTAGAGCCGAGCGACGCCGCCAGCGCCTTCTGAGGCGGCATCAGTCGGAGTAATGATACAACGCGTGCGCCGATTCACGGGTGCTTCATTGTAACGGGAGGCGATGGTGGTGACGTCGATGTTGAAGGGCGCGAAGTCTTCTTTTACATGATTCCAAATTTGGATGATTTGTGCTTCGGTCAGATCGGGAGCCGCCGCGTGGATTGTCGTACCCGCTGACCAAAATGGGTCAGAAACGCTCTCACCATCGAAATCCAGGTAAATGACGGCTCGAGCTTCTGGGCGACTGCTCAGGCTGGGGGGATTGGCTTGAATCCGCGAACGATCAGACGGTGAGTTCGCGCGGGGATCATTGCGAGGACGGGGCAGCGGAAAGCAAAGAACCTCCGATAGGTGCTTCTCGTGTAGAATGAGCTGACCATCCCGTTGCTTTTCGACTTCGAGTGCTCGACCCTCGGAGTAGAGTAGAGCGACCGCGCTCGCATTTTTTCCATTGTGCGACAGGACAAGGGTGTCGCGATGATGGTCCGAAAAGGTGGCACTAACAATCACGTTGCCGTCGTGGTCTTGATGAACCTGAGTCACTGCGGCGGCCCGTGAGGATCCGTCCAAGAACGGAACCTGCAGACGATCACCACTACGCAGTGCTTGAAGCTGTTCGCGAGTCGGACTCACCATAGTGGCGGAACGACCTTTTGCTGGCTTGCCCTGCCAGCGGGCGATCTGAGCCGCCACACTCTGGACGGAGAAATCAGGTCCTTCCGAGGGAGAGGTAAGCGTCCAAGCGGTCAGTGCGTATCTGCCCGCCACCATCGATGACGTGGTGCTAGGAGTAGGAGACGTTTGACCAGCGAGCTCGAGAGGATGTTGATCGGGTGTGAGGCTGGTGCGGGATGACTCGACGGCCGGCTTGNNTGCTCGGTGACGTGAGCGATGTCGGGGCAAAACGTTGCTCTACCCACAGTCCTCCCAGGCTGAGAAGCGCGAGCACGGAGAGAACGACGGTGAGTCGACGAGAGAACTTCATAAAACTTAAAGCGAACTAAACGCAGAGGTGCGTCTTGAGTGACAAGAAAGGGGGAGTGCGTTGCGGTACAGTCATGTACACGCAATGGGTAAAAAGCGCGCAGAACGCGGGGTAAGGTTTGGCGGTGGGAGAGACTGCTAGTCCGACATTGGGATAGCATCAGTCACCCCTAGTGCGGGAAACGCAGGGTAAAGTCATGGCTGGCTGGAAGGATGAGACGATGGCCGAATCCAGGTCGTCTCCGCGAGACGCAAGACTACTTAATTTTAAGATTGGAGCCTACACGCCCGGCACGCCCTCTGGTCCAACGGGGTCTAGCAGTTGGAGGGATTTTGCCTGCAAAGCGTGATAACAGTCGGGCAGGTCAAAACGGGTCAGTGCCGCGGGAACGAGAGTNNTCCGGCTAGGGCGCCTTCGCCTCGGGCAACGAGATGAATTTCCTGATGGCCGTGCGCGCGCAGCCAGTCGATGACCCGGAGCAAATCAAAGGCGCGTTCTCCCGCGCTGCAGCGTGCGAAAAGAAGTCCCAACCCAGCATGAAAGTACTCAGCTCCTTGAGCTGCTGAGGGAGCGGTGCTAAGTTCGGGGCGAGACTCCCCGACACCGCGGACATCACAGGCAAAGAGTGCGGTGGTTTTAGCTTCGGCTTGCAGCAGCGAGCGGATCCAGGGGGCCTCGCGGAGTTCGGCGTCTGCCGAACGATGGGAGACATAGNNTGACCGGGACCCCGGGTTCCGTTTCGATCCAGTAATGTGCGGCGTACGGAAGGGGATAGCCGCGCCGCGGCGTGTTGCGGAGGATGCGGTAGTCTGCGATGCCTTCGCGGGACGGAAGGGCGAGAAGCTGTGAGAGCGCNNCGTCCGTTAATGCCGAGCCGCGCAGTGGAGTGCGCGCGGAGGCGAGACGATGGGACTTTTCGCGTCCGATCAAAAAGGCGGTCGCGGGTGTGAGTTCGGACACCTGGCCCGTGCGGGTGCATTGAAGTGTGCGGTCCGATTCGATCGTCAGCGCTGGCTCGGTTTGCCCGCGCGCAGATCCTGTGTGTTNNAGCAGCGGTTTTGGAGCCATAGCTGCGAGGAAGTCAGCGTGGTCGAGACCCAGCGCGAGCGTTCGCCAGGGGTATTGCTCCGGATCCTGCTTCTCTTCATTCTCAATGTTACGGCGCAGCGTGGTGATGAAGCAGCTGGGCGCAGCCATCGTGAAGCGTGATTCTAGAGCGCAAAGCCAGGTGGTTTGAGTACCGCCGCCGGAGTTTCCGGTCACGCCCACCTGTGCGCGATCGACCTCTGGACGCGAAAGGAGGTAATCCAGGGCGCGGATTCCGTCCCAGGCAAACCACGCGGGAAGGTTTTCGTCCACGAGTGTGAGGCGATTGCCGACGAACGTGTGTTCAGCGGTACCGATTCCAAAGCGCGCGGCTAAACCGTCCGGCGCGGGATGTTGCAGGCGCTCGCCTTGACCCATGGGATCGAAAATCAGCACCACGTAACCTTGGCGCGCCAGCCCTTGAGCGAACGATTGATACGTGGAGGCGGCTTTCCCGTTGGGCGAGTGACCACAGGGAGCGATTACGCCGGGGCGCAGGCCAGGCCTACCCTCAGGGACATAGAGATTGGCAGTGACGGGGAAGTTGGGGCGACTTTCAAAAATGACATTCTCAATACGATAACCCTCACGCGGATGGACGGCGGTGGTCCTTGCATTAAGTGGTGTTTTTTCGGGAAAAGGCCCGAAGCAGCGACGGACCTTTTCGCGCACCTCCGCAACATACCGCTCGGCATCGGCGCGCGTTCGCAACGCCGCTCGACGAGCATTGGCTTCGCGTTCCACTTGCCGGACCTGTTGTACGTAACACTCATGGACCTGTCTCGGAAAACGGTGCAGCGGGGCGATTGGACTGGGGGTCTGCGCCTGGGTCGTGGATGCCGCGGGCAGAGTATTGACTTGGGAGAAGGCAGAAGCGGGAAGAAGTGCGGTGCCAGTCAGGGCAACGGCGCTTCGATGGATCAATTGGCGGCGCGAAAGCGACATAGGATGGCTGGAATGGCCCGAAGGTGGGACGTGGAAGGGAGTGAAACCGCGGACGAGCAGGTGCGGTAACGAAGCTTGAGCTCTGGCTTTCACCACGTCCAGCCATGAGGCGAGACAAGCGGTTCACGCCAAAAAAAAGCCCAAATCACAAGACGCGGTGCGTCTGGATTTGGGCAGGAGTTTTAAGCTGGGAGGTCGTTTAACCGAGCATGTCGACCACCATGGAGCGCTCTTCGACCAGTTCTTTGTTGGTCGCGGCGATCTTTGATTTGGCAAAGTCGTTCATCGCGTAGCCGTGGATGACCTCATAGCTGCCGGGCGTGGTGGTCCGCACGGGCACACCGGCCCAGACATTGGCGTCGAATCCGTAGGCGCCATTCGATTTGACCGCGACCGAGTGAATCGCGCCAGGAGTCACCAGACTGCGCACGTGGTCAACCAAAGCGTTGGCAGCAGAGGCAGCGGATGAGGCTCCGCGTGCGGCGATGATCGCGGCACCGCGTTTGCCGACTGTTTCGCAGAAAGGACCCTGCAACCACGCGCTGTCGGTGATCACGGAAGGAACGGGTTTGCCGTCGATCGTGGCGTGGGCGAAGGCTGGGAACATCGTTGGACTGTGATTCCCGTAGATGAAAATATCCTTCACCGAGGTCAGATCCACGCCGGCTTTCTTTGCGAGCTGGCTTTGCGCGCGATTTTGATCGAGACGGACCATAGCCGTGAAGCGATCGGCGGTAAGCCGCTTGGCTTGGCTGGCGGCGATCATGCAGTTCGTATTGGCTGGGTTGCCCACGACGGCGACGCGCGCGTCATCGGCGGCGACCTCATCGATGGTGCGTCCTTGGCCGATGAAAATCTTACCGTTGTCCTTCAGGAGATCGGCGCGCTCCATGCCGGGACCCCGTGGCTTGGCGCCAACGAGAAGACACCAGTTGGCTCCCTTGAAGCCGACTTTAGCATCGTCCGTCATCACGGTACCCTTCAGTAGGGGAAACGCGCAGTCTTCGAGTTCCATGACCACGCCTTCGAGCGCCTTCATGGCTTTTTCGATGGGGGCTTCAATCAGCTGGAGGATCACAGGTTGCTCGGGACCAAACATGGCTCCGGAAGCAATGCGGAAGAGCAGTGAATANNGTGAATAGCCGATTTGGCCGGCTGCACCGGTGACGGCGACGCGGATGGGAGTTTTCATAAGTGAAGAGGGAGGGAAAGAAGAAGGGTGGGGGGACGTCGACTTCCCTAGGAGTGGCGAGCCGGAAGAAAAAGCGCAACGCCACCCTCAGGAAATGAGAGAAAAATCATTATTTGCTGAAGCGAGGATCGAGCGTCGCGTAAATTTCGCGAATCATGGCTTCAGTCGTTGGCCAATCGATACAACCATCCGTGATGCTCACCCCGTAGCGCAATTTGTCCTTGGGTTGGGGAAAGGCCTGACTGCCTGCGCCGAGATTGCTTTCGATCATGGCGCCCATCAAGGAGGCGTTCCCATCTGAGATCTGCGAAAGCAAGGCACGCATGACCTCGGGCTGACGTTCGGGCTGTTTGGCGGAATTATCGTGCGAACAGTCGACTAAGATCGATTTAGGAAGCCCCGCTTTAGCTAAGACGGCTTCGGCCTGGGCAACGTGTGTGGGGGAATAATTGGGCCCGGCCGCGCCGCCACGGAGCACGATGTGACAGCTCGGGTTACCACGCGTGACGACGGCGGAGGCGGAGCCTTGCAGGTTGATGCCGAGGAAGGTCTGTGGCTGAGAGGCCGCTTTGATCGCGTTAATGGCGGTTTGCAGCGTCCCGTCGGTGCCATTCTTGAAGCCGAGCGGCATGGAAAGTCCGGACGCCATCTGGCGGTGAGTTTGTGATTCTGTGGTGCGCGCGCCGATTGCCCCCCAGCAAACCAAGTCGGCCACATACTGCGGCGTGATCGGGTCCAAAAATTCGGTGGCAGTCGGTAATCCCAGATCAAGTATATCGCGCAGGAATGCACGTCCCATGCGCAGGCCCTCGGCGATGTCATGCGTACCGTCCAAGTGGGGATCCATGATCAAACCTTTCCAGCCGACCGTGGTGCGGGGTTTTTCGAAATATACGCGCATCACTACCATAATCCGGTCGGAGACCTCGGCTGAAAGCTTGGCCAAACGTTCCCCGTACTCGCGACCTGCTTTGACATCATGGATCGAGCAGGGCCCGACAATTAGCAGGAAACGTTTGTCATCCGTGAAGATGAGCTGGCGGATATCGGCCCGAGCGCGAGTGACGAAGGCCGCCTGACTCTCAGATTTAGGAAGTTGCGCCAGCAGCTCCTGTGGGGAAGGAAGGGCGCGGTTCTCGACGACATTGATGTCGGAGGTCGTATGCATGAACCGACCAACTTGGCAGATAGCGCAGGGAGTGGGCAAATCAGATTTGAAATTTCAAATTTGAGATCTCACATCGTGCACTCGGTGCACATATCTGTGCCTCAAACGGCGAATTTTGAAAAAAAGTTGGCCGGTCGCCTACCCCTAAGCGACCGGCCATTTGCTTTCTTAGTTACCCCAAAACTCCCGCTATGCGGGAGAAGTGAAAAATCTGATGGTGCTAGTGATACACCTGGAGTAGCGTTCGTCAACGAGAAGTTTGGTAATTTAAGTGTAAACGCGTGTAAGTCACTGCTATACAAATGGATAACTATCTGAATATTTCTGAAAAGATTGAGGGCCATCGGTGGTGGCGACCTCAAGCGGTCCTCAAAGTAACCGGGGAGGACGCTTTAACCTTTCTACAGGGGCAAGTTACGCAAGATCTTAAGTTGGGTTCGAGCAGTGCGGTACACTATGGCCTATGGCTTACTCCCAAAGGACGTGTATTCGCTGATAGTGTTTTTTTCATTCTTGGTCCACAGGACGTTGTCATGGTGAGCGAACGCACGCCAGCCGCACTCCTCTGTTCGCGAATGGAGCAGTATATTATTGCTGATGATGTTTACATTGAGGATATTACAGAGAAGTTCAGCGGGCTGGATATCTATGGGGTTGGCCACGCCCGCCGGATGAGTTCTGGCGAAAAAGAAGTGCCCTCGCCCGGTCAATGGGTGTCTTTTGAAGGCGGTTTTCTTTTTCATCGGTGGCCTGTTGTTTCAGGTATTTTCAGAGCTATTTTCGCTCGAGAAAAAGAGCGCCTCGTATCTGGGATCCCCGAAGCCGAGCTTTCGACGACGATTACGGAATGGGACCGGATTGCCCGAGGGATTCCATCTGTGCCGGATGACGTCGGTCCGGGGGAGCTCCCCAATGAAGCCGGCTTAGAGGCCGTGGCTATTTCGTACACCAAGGGGTGTTATCTGGGGCAGGAAACGATGGCCCGACTGAAATCGCTCGGGCAGATCCGTCGACAACTCGTTCGTATCCAAGGGACAGGCCTGATACCTCTGACCAGGCCTCTTTCTGTTTTTCAAGAGGGTAAGCGCGTGGGAGACCTCAAAACCACTGCCGTTGCTCCCGATGGCGGGTATCTGGGGTTTGCGTTGATCACGTTGCTGGCATTTGATCGGCAGAAGCCGCTGCAAATCGAAGGAGTCGCGGGGGAGGCAACGCTGGTCGACGGATAACCCGGTTGAGCGTTGCTCGTAGAGGAGCGCCGCTCAATCATCAGGGGAAAATGAGTGAACATGAGCAGTTGGTGACTCTTTGTGCCGGCTTGGGAGCCTCCCCCGAGCAAGCGCAGGTGATGGCGCGTCAGCTGGCTAAACGTTGCGATCAGTGGGTAGCCGAGCGGGGTATGGCCCGTACCGAGGCGATGGGACGGTTGCTGCAGATGGTAGTGAAAGGCCGGATGGGGGAGACAGTCCCTGAGTTTCCAGCCACGCAGCCACCGGCGTCCAAACCCAATGCGAGTGAAACCCGTTGACGCGTGACGGCGTCACGCGGCATTTCGGGTGATTTTCAACGATGTACGACCGACTCCAGGCCTTGTTTCGATCTGTCTATCAGCGCGAGCCCGCAGCGGTAGCCCGAGCTCCAGGGAGGATCGAGTTCATTGGCAATCATACTGACTATAATGGGGGGACGGTCTTGGGAGCGGCGCTTGACCGTGGAACCTGGGTGGCGGTTTCGCCGCGAACTGATGGTGTGCGCCGATTTTACAGTGAGTTCTCGCCGACGGTGGTAACACTTGCTCCAGGGGAGATTGGGAAGCGCTCCGGAAACAGCAGCTGGGTAAATTATCCGCTCGGCGTCGCGCAGGCGCTCCCATTTTTTGATCTGAAATCGCCTATTGGATTCGATTTTTTGGCTGTCTCTGATCTCCCTGCTGGCGCGGGACTTTCGAGCAGTGCTGCTTTGGAGCTCGCATCCGCTCTCGCCTTCCTCGAAGTGACGCACCAATCGGCTAGTCGAGAGGTCGTGGTGAAAGTAGGGCGTCACGCCGAGAACCAGTTTGTTGGTGTGCCTTGCGGGATTCTTGACCAGGGTGTGTCAGGTTTCGGACAAAAAGATCGCCTGGTATTCATCGATTGTCGCGGGCCACGTTTTGAGACCGTTCCGCTTCCTGCGGGAGCGCATTTCTGGCTTTTCAATACGCACACCAAACACGCTTTGGTCGATGGTCTTTACGCGGCGCGTCATCGGGAATGTATGGAGTCGGCCGCGATACTCGGAGTGGACCTCTTGGTGGACGCGACGGGGTCACAGGTGGAAGCGAAGCGTGTGGACTTAGGCGAGATCCGCTGGAAACGCGCGCGGCACGTTCTTGGGGAAATCCAGCGCGTTGAGGAAATGGTGGCTTGTTTGCAGAAAGGTGATTTGGTGCGGGCAGGTCACTTGCTGACGGCGTCTCATGCCAGCTCACGGCTGCTTTTTGAAAACAGTACCGATGAACTGGACTTTTTGGTGGAACGCCTCGCGGCAATGCCAGGAGTTTTTGGCGCACGTCTCACGGGTGGGGGATTTGGAGGTGCGGTGATGGCGCTGACCACGGGTGCTTTTGGCGATCGACAGGCGCAGGAGGTGGCCGCGGCCTATGCGCAGCGTTTCGGTGCGCGGGTGGATAGCCTCCACGCGCAGACGGGGGATGGGGCGAACGTGGTCACCCCAGGCGAGCGCTCGGAGAGCAAGAGCCCTGAACAGTGACGTGGAGGGGAGTTGCCAGGCCAGGCCCGCAAATTACTCGGCTCTCTTAAAAATCTTAATGAGACGACAGTTTTGGCGAGTTCGCATCGAGCCTGCCGAGCGAGCATTTGGGCGAGAAATCTTTAAAGTGATGGAATTTAGGAGCTNNAGCTTAAATCCTTTATACTGAAGGTGCGACATTGAGTAGTTTCATCGCATTGCGGGTTCTTTTGGTGCTGTCTCTGGATTAATTTTAAGACGCCTGTGCCGATCAAAGAAGGCAATGTCCCAGATCGACCAGCCGCCCACGCCCGAAGTTCTCGTCCGCGAGCTGGATGACTTGCCGCCCACCCCGCGTGTCCTGCAATCGCTCCAGCGCCTGATGGCTGATCCCGATGCGATGTTGGTTGATATGGGCGATCTAGTGGCGCTTGAGCCAGGCCTTTCGGCACGAGTCGTCAGGATTGCCAATAGTGCGGTGTTTCGCCGCGGTACGAAAGTAGACAATATTTTGGAAGCGATCCAACGGGTGGGGCTCACCGGTATCCATGAACTGGTCACATTTGCCGTTGGATCCCAGTTGGTGGGCCGACCCCTCACGAGTTATAAATTGGACGCTCAGACGCTGTGGGCACGTGCGGTTACTTGTGCTCTTGCGGCAGCGAGCTTGGGGGAAAAAAAAGATGTGGATCGCGTCTCAGCCTATTCGGCGGGTCTGATGCATGGATTGGGGTTGGTGGTCATCGATCGCTACGCCGTTCGCCAAAAGCCGGCTCGTCTCCTGCCCACCTCCGGTTACCCGTTTGATTCTGCGGTGGGTGAACGCGCTTGGCTGGGGTATTCGCATGCGGAGGCGGGAGCAGCATTGCTCGAGCTTTGGGGCTTTTCAGCGGACGTCGTGGATGCCGTTCGTTACCAGTTGGAGCCGGAAAATGCTCCTGATCATTCTCGAGATCTCTGCATGACGGTAGCGGTGGCCCGCTGGGCACGCTCACAGATTTGTATCCCCAGTGACTTGATACNNGATTTGCCGGAGTGGGTGAAGTCGTTGAAACAGCAGTGCCAACTGGCCTGCAGCGAGCTCAAGTTGGGCTAAGAAGAAACGAGGCTGTCCGAGTGATCTGAAGTCACCTGGTCAGGTGGAGATTATTGGGTGATAGGGATGATTCGGAGTTGAGCGCAACGCGGTCGTCCGTGAGTCTGGCGATTGATGATGTCGCACGCCTGTTGCGTCCCTGAGAAAGCGCCCGTTGCGCCGGAAGACGGGGACAGTGGTGGGCAGTTTGTGCGCATCGCCTCCGGTTCGACCGACGGAATGCAGCTTATCCCGGGTGGAAAATTTTTGATGGGTAACGAAAGCGACTACGGTTTTCCCGCCGACGGCGAGGGACCGATCCATTCGGTGAAGTTGGACCCGTTTTATCTCGATGCCGCATGTGTGACCAATGAGCAGTTTAATGCTTTTGTGAATACCACGGGGTATCGCACGGAGGCGGAGAAATTTGGATGGAGCTTCGTATTTGCTGGGCACTTATCGGGAGCACAGCGGACGCGTTACGTCGCGTTCACGGTCTCCGCTGCTCCGTGGTGGTGCCGCGTGGACGGTGCCACCTGGCGTCATCCCGAAGGCCCCGGCACACATATCAAGAAACGCTGGAACCATCCCGTTGTGCAGGTTTCTTGGAGGGATGCGATGGCTTACGCCCGCTGGGTGGGGAAACGCCTGCCGACGGAAGCCGAGTGGGAGTGCGCTGCACGCGGGGGGCGCGTACAACAGCGCTTTCCTTGGGGAGAGGAATTGGAACCACAGGGAAAGCACCGAATGAATGTCTGGCAGGGGCGATTTCCGGACGAGAACATACTAGGCGACGGTCACTTTGGGCCGGCGCCAGCGAAGAGCTATCCAGCCAATGGATATGGTCTCTACCAGATGACGGGTAATGTGTGGGAGTGGTGTTGGGATTGGTTTGATGCCGGCTACTATCGCGTATCACCTTCCGATAACCCACCAGGGCCTTCGCAAGGCGATCGGCGGGTGATGCGTGGCGGCTCCTACCTTTGTCATCATTCCTACTGTAATCGCTACCGCACCGACGCTCGGAGCAGCAATACGCCGGACAGCGCAACCACCAACCTGGGTTTTCGCTGCGCGCGCGATGTCAGCGTACCGACGCACCAGTGAACTGATTTACTCTCTGCGACGTCACGGCTTCCATGCAGCGAGACACCGTTGTAGTAGGTTCTCATGATCGGGGTTGATCTGTTGTCGTTTGGGGTCGGCGTCAAACCAGGCTGCTGTCCGTTTGAGGCCGACGTGCAGAGGAATTTGTGCTCGATAGCCCGGGACTAAGGTTTGAATCGCAGTGTTGTCGAAGATGACGCTATGAGCTTTGTCACCCCACAACGGACCTTTTAACGAAGGCTCGTGGGCGATGAGCCAGGAACTAGGTATGTGCACGACATTGGGTTCACGCTCCAAAGCGGCTCCCATGGTTTGGTAAATTTGATTCCAGGTAACGCTTTCGTGCGAGGTGATATGAAAGGCGCGTCCGATGGCGGCGGGATGTCCAAGTAAGCCATTGAAGCCCCGAGCAAAATCGTCCGAATGGGTGGCGCACCACAAGGAGGTCCCGTCCCCATGGACGATGATAGGATCGCCGCGGCGAATCCGTGCGGCGTAGGTAAAAAACGCTCCGCCGAGCACGATGGGCCAAATCGTGTCATAGGTGTGTGCAGGCCTCACGATCGTCATGGGAAAGGCTTCCTCTCTGAACGCTTGCTGGAGCCGATCTTCACATTGTATCTTCTCTTGCGAATACACCCAGTAGGGGTTGTTCAAAGGAGTGGCTTCCGTGATGAAAGGAGAACGCGGAGGTCTTTCGTAAACCGAGGCGGAACTGATAAAGACATAGTGAGCGGTACGCCCCCGGAAAAGTGCCAGGTCACGCTCCACGTCCTCACGTCTATAGGCGATCCAGTTGACCACGACGTCGAACTGATGGGAACCAAGCGCGGCACGCGTCGCCGAGAGGTCTTTGATATCGGCCAACAGCACGTTGGTGCCGGGAAGAGACGGACGCTGGCCTCGATTGAGGTGAAACAGTTGGTGGCCTTGTTCGATGAGTTGACGGCTGGCTGCACCGCTGATGTTGCCCGTTCCACCGATAAAAAGGATCTTCATGAGTTAAGCGGAGGAGAGCAGGAGCTCGCTTCAGGTCAAACCTCTCGCACGCCTTACCAGGGTGCTCGCAAGCGTTTGCCGCGTATGCCAATGGTAGCCTGAATCCGGACCGTATCGACGAGCGGTTGAGTGAACGACGGGGCCGTTTCGCAGTTAAACCGCGAGATTGCGGCGTAAATAACCCCCATTTCGTGTGCTGGACACCGTAGGGGAGTGAGATTCAACTCATGGTCTGCCTCGCTCCAACCCTGCCCAACGCAGGAGGTGAGGCCTCTTCATCCCCATGAAACTCCGTTTGCTCCTTCTGGCGTTGGCAGCGCTGGGCCACACCGCGCTGAACGCCGCTGACCGTACCCTGGTCATGATCGCCGGGCCGCTCAGTCATCCCCCGCTCATGCATGAGTTCCGCGCCGGGTCCATGCTCTTGCAAAAACGACTCCAGGGCTATCCCGGCTTAAAGACCGTTTTGATCACGAACGGATGGCCGACGAAGGAAGTGGATGGCCAAAAAGTCGACGACCACAGCGTTCTCGCTAATGCCGACGCCGTTTTCATTTACTCCGATGGCGGAGCGCGGCACCTGGCACTACAAGGCGATCGACTCGAAGTCCTGAGAAAGATTGTCGCCCGAGGCTNNCGAGGCGGTGGTATCGGTTTCGCTCATTACGCAGTCGAAGTTCCAGCGGACAAAGGTGGCGCGGAGTGGAAAGAATGGGTGGGCGGATATTACGAATCGGCGTTCTCGTGTAATCCCATCTGGGAAGCAGACTACAAGACGCTCCCAGAGCATGCCATTACCCGCGGAGTTAAGCCCTTCAAAACCAAGGATGAGTGGTACTTTAACATGCGTTTTCGCGATGGCAAAGTGGGAGTGAAGGATATTCTCGTCGCTGAGCCGTCCGATGCGGTGCGGGATGGTCCCTATGTGCATCCAAAAGGCCCCTACGCGCATATTCAGGCCGCTAAAGGTCGTCCTGAAACGATGATGTGGGCCGTTGAGCGTGCGGATGGTGGACGCGGCTTTGGTTTTACCGGGGGGCATTTCCATCTCAACTGGCAGAATGACGACCAACGTAAACTCGTTCTGAATGCGCTGGTTTGGCTGGCGAAACTGGATGTTCCCGCCAACGGGGTGGTGTCTGCACCGGTCTCAGACGAGGAAGCGTATCAGAATCTGGACGACAAAAAGAAACCCGCGGCGACTGCAGCGTTGCCTTTCTTCGATGGGAAAACTTTGGCGGGTTGGAAGAATCCTTACAGCTGGGGTAAGGCAGAAGTGGTCAACGGTGAGGTTCACCTGACTGGAGATAAGAAGTTCTTCCTCGTGACGGAAAAAACCTACGGAGATTTCGTCTTCGAAGGCGAAGTGCTCTTACCAGCGGGTAAGGCGAACAGCGGTTTTATGTTCCGGGCTCATGTCGAACCCAACAAAGTGTTTGGCTATCAGGCGGAAGTCGACGGCGACGAAAGTCGCGGTTGGTCCGGTGGGCTCTATGACGAGGGTCGCCGGATGTGGTTTGCTAGCCCGATCAAAGGTGACGCTAAAAGCGAGGCTGCGTTTCGTGAGCGGTCGAAAGGAGCTTTCAAGCGCGACCAATGGAATACCTTCCGCATCACCTGCCGCGGTCCAAAAATCAAAATCGAGGTCAATGGAGTGACAGTCACGGACATCGAGGACAGCATGGATGCTCGCGGGGTGATTGGCTTGCAGCATCACGGTGAGAAAGGGCAGACCTACCGCTTCCGCAACCTGCGGATTCAGGAGCTCTGAGCACGGAGGAACATCCCGCTCAAGGATCAGAGCCCTGTCGGTCGCTTTGAGTACTATCGGCGCTCTGACTAACAAAAAACCGAGGCTGATGCCTCGGTTTTTTTGCGGCCCATTCTTCTCGTGGAGAGTGTCTCGAGATGGGGCCGTTTCAAAACATCGCTACTCCGAGAAAAGGCAACGGGGCCCACGGTCAAAAGCTGAAAGCGGAAAGCTGTGTCGAGAGTGGGAGGGCCACGGTCTCTCGTGGCCGGGTTTGCGTGAGCCAGCCGGTGTGGTGTGCATCATTCGATCCCGGGACGCGAGAGACCGCGCCCCTCCTGCGGAAAAGCAGAAAGCAGAAACTCGTCGAACGGCCACCTTCTGAGACAGCCTCGTTGGAGCGACGCTCCTCACTTCAGACTAGCGATCAGGCCTTCGTTGAGGCGGATGTATTCATCTCGGATTGCGCCTTCGGCTTTCCGGGCTCCTTCGAGTGACTTTTGGGCGGCGGCAATAGCGCCGGCCTTGTCGCCCTTCTTGGCAAGGATACGGGCCTTGTGGTAGCTAAAGTAGAAGGTGCCGGGCGACGCGGCAATGGCTTCGTCCATCCACTTTTCCGCTTTGTTCAGATCGATGTTGTTTTCGAAGTAGTAGAGCGCTGCTTGGAAATAGGGCTTTTTTTCTGCATTGGAAGCCATGACCGCTTCAATTTGCGGTACGAGGACGCTCTTCACATCGGTTTCGACCCGGATGTTCACTCGGGTCTTTTCCCAGGCTAGGTAAAGATTGGCTGACTCGTCTTTGATATCGGAAATTCCGATACCAAAGGTTTCGACAGGAGTGGGTGGCGTGATGGGTTTAGCCTTGAAGCGGACGACATCGTTTTTGCTATCGTATTTGTAAGCGCCCCAGGCCGACGTATCCTTGTGAATGATTACCGTCCATTCGTTGTTGGAAGGAATCGTGAAGAGTTCGTATTTGCCGGCAGGGACCTCGGATCCATTGAGCTTAACCGCGGTACTGAAAGACAGCTTGGTTGCTGAATTGGCGCCGGTACGCCAAACTTCGTTATAGGGGACGAGTCCGCCAAAGATCTTGCGACCGCGGACGCTCGGGCGGGAGTAGTTAATCTCAATATCAGTCAGGCCCACGCGTTGCTTCAGGGTAGCGGAAGGACTGGCGGCCGGAAATTCGATTTTCGGCGCAGTCTGTGCGGAAGCCTGGGGTGCGAAGACCGCGGCGGACAAGGCGACGAGGGCGATGAACGAGTNNGGTGGTTTTCATGGAAAAAGCAGAGGCTTTGAGCAAGCGACTAAGCGAGGTCAGAGACGAGGGTAAAAAAAAGCCCCGCGTAAAGAACGCGGGGCTGGGAGAGGACAGCAGAAAATTAGGTCCGGGCGACAGCCTGACGCTTGTATTCGGGGATTTTGAACTCAGCCCGGCCCACGCGTTTGACGAGGAGATTGGAGTTCGCCTTGTCGCTCAGAGAGCCCTGGCCTTTGAACGTTTCGCTCTTGGCGTCGAATTTCAAGAGAGGCCCGGTGACAATCTTAGTCGTATCAATCTCGACATTGTTGGCCTTGAGGTGGGCGACAAACCGTTCATGGACTTCCATGGCTTGTTTGTCGGACTTGATCGCCTTGACCAGATCGGCATTCGATTTTTCCGCGCCGACCAAGTAGGAGACGTTGGCAATGTGGCAAAGCGCAGAGGAAATATGGCTATTTTCAATCTGCCCGTTGGCCATCGACTGTTTGCGGGATTTCATCGCTTCGACGAAATTCCTGCGATGGTTGCCGAGACCCTGCTCGGTGAAGGACTGGATACGTTTATTATCGTTATCGTACACCATACAGGTGCCGTTTTCGCCCACCGTGACATAGCCTCCCTCGCAGTGGATGACCACGCCAACGCGTGTGCCGCGGAATGCATCCATGGCCGTCATACCTGGCTTCATGGGCATGCCTCGGACTTCAAACACCAAGGGGGCGGTCTTGTAGTGCATGACCGTAACCTCGGTGTTGGGCGTTTCAGCGTCATCGATGATACCGAAGCGACCACCGTAAGTCATCACGGAGGCAGGGTACTCCTCGCCGAGGAACCAACGGGCGACATCCATTTGGTGGATACCTTGATTTGAGATATCGCCGCCGCCATAGTTCCAGAACCAATGCCAATCGTAATGGATGGGGCCGCCGCGCGGTCCGTTGCGGTGGGGCGGAACCAAGTCTGCGGGACCCGTCCAGAGATTGTAATCCACCGAAGAAGGGACGGCTTGCGGACCAGAGGTCTTGCCGATGCTCTCGCGTAGCTTGTAGCAAAGACCGCGGGCCACCGTGATCTTCCCAATCTGGCCCGACTTCACGAACTCAATTGCGCGAGGGATGTCCAGTGAGGAGCGGTTTTGAGTGCCGGCTTGGACGATACGATCCGTGGCGTGATGAGCGAACTCCACGGCTTGACGTCCTTCCCAGATGTTATGGGAGAGCGGCTTTTCCACATAGACGTCTTTGCCGGCCTGCAACGCCCAAATCGTCATCAAGGAGTGCCAGTGATTCGGAGTGGCGATCACCACGGCATCGACATTTTTATCTTCTAAGAGCTTCCGATAGTCGCGGTATGCGGTGACTTTGACTCCCTTGTTGGCCGCTTCTGTTACGCGTTTGTCGAGAACCTCTTGGTCGGCATCACAAAGGGCGACCAAGCGTACACCCGTGCCTTTAAGGTCTTCGACATACGTTTTGATATGGCCGTTGCCTTGAGCGCGGATGCCGACGACGGCGACGCGGATATCGCCATTAGCACTTCCCGAAGTCGCGATGGCCGGGCTGCCCTGGCCGTAGAGTAGGGAGGAACGCGCGAACAACGCTGCTCCGCCACCGAGAAGAGACGCTTTGAGAAAGTCTTTGCGAGACCAGGATTTCATGTGCGGGGATTTCGGGGAGGTTGAATGAACAAACAATCAGCTAAGCAAATGGTCGCTAAGACCACGATGGCCTCGCGACGAAAGATACCCATAGGCTAGCCGGAATTACTTTTCCCGCAACGAAATTGGTACTGCTGTCCGTGAGCGTTCACCGCTGCAGTTGTAACATAGAGGATTATGTAACTGGGTTCGTGTAACCATTTGTTTTTAAGTGATATAAGTAACTATTTCTGAAGAAGACGAGTCGCAGTTGGATGGTAGTGAGATTCCGAGATTGAAAACGTAGCCCGCCTTGCCGAGGAACTGACGGTGATGTGGCGCGAATTCATCGAGTTTGCAGAAAAGCGGCAGGAGCCGTTTAGCGCCATCTGTGCACGCTTTGGAATTAGTCGAAAAACGGGTTACAAGTGGTTGAACCGCTTTCGAACACGAGGGGCGGAAGGGCTGGTGGAGCAAAGTCGACGTCCCAAAACAAGCCCTAGAAAAACGCCTGATAGCGTCGAAGAACAGATTCTTGGTTTGCGGGCAGAAAACCCGGACTGGAGTGCGTCGCGTATTTGTCAGGCTTTGCAAGCTCGGGGTGTTTCTCCCCTGCCGGCGACGAGTACCGTTGATCTTATCCTCAGACGTCGACGGAGCTCGGCACAGGCGTTTCCTCTCGGGCAGGGGCCGACGGATGCTGCTTCCTTAGAGCCCAATTTTCGATGGATCGTCCGTTGCAAAGAACCCGCGCGACTTCCGGACGGCGAGCTGGTGGTGACCGTTTGGGTGGAGGATGACGTGACCCATTTTGTGGTCGCCTGCTGGGCTCTTCCCGCTGCGCGTCGAGAGGCAGCATTGAAGGATGAGTTAGAATCACTATTTCGTCGACAGGGCCTCCCGTGGCGTTTGCTGCTTCCCTTTCCTCGGGTTCACACGCCTCTCACCGTTTGGATCATGACCTTGGGCGTCGCGGTGGATTTCGCGGAGCAGCCTGAGGAAGCTTCAGATGAGCAACGACGGCAGTTGGCTCAGCGGATGGCTCATCTGCCAGCGTACCAACGAGCGCACGTGGAGCGGCTTCGCGGAGCGGAGGAATCCACGCCGATCTTACTCGGAAGAGGAGTGACTCGTAAAACGGTGAGCGAACAGCTGGAGCTATGGCGAGAACGACACAATTTTGGACAAACCAGAGAGAACTGGCCGACACGCAGTCCGATCTCACTCTATCGCCCCAGTGGTCGTCCGTGTCCCGATTTGTACCAACCATTCACCTACATGCCCGGTGCCGAGATTAGGCTCATTTCGGAAAAAGGGATTTTCACGCTCCAGCGGCGTCTGGTTCACGTCGGCCGCGCCTTTGCGGGAAAAACGGTGGAGGTGCGATCGTTGCCTGCGGAGGATTCTTACTTGGTTCTATTTGGGCCTCACGTTTTAGGAAAAGTCGATCTGCAGGCCGCGCTGCCTGACGAGACTACCTCACTCCCGCTGGAGCCAGTTTAGTTAGAGGCGGTGGGCTAGGATTTAACCTCGGTTTCACTCAGTCGCCTTCAGGCTGTAACCTATCTATCTGTTAATTTGTTTCCCGTTCTCTGAACTGTTCAGGGGATTCTGGAAACATATGTACTTTAAAAATAGTGAGTTAAATAATAAATTNNGACTTGGGAAGAACAAGTCGTCTTACCGAAGGGAGTTCCGCCCCTCTGAACTTTAACCCCACCCCTTCCATGGCTGTCCTTGGACGTCGGCTCCTTGCGAGCCTGCTTGGTCTCAGTGCGCTTAGTTCCGTTGGTCTTGCCGCGACGATTTCTGGTCGTGTCCGCGATGCGAATACAAACTCCTATCTCTTAGGCGCGACCGTGACGGTGCGTGAACTTGGACGGTCCACCACCACCACTTCTGGAGGGGAGTTTTATTTTGCGAACCTCCCGGCCGGTATCTATACGATCGACGTTTCTTCACTTGGATTCGAGTCGTTCTCGCGGTCTTTGACTCTGGCGGAGACCGACCAAGTGCCGGTCGAGCTCGCCTTGAAATCCGATGCGGTGCAGCTCGGCAGCTTTTTGGTGGAAGGAACCCGTGAGGGCCAAGCCCGCGCGCTGCAGCAGAAGCGGAGCGCGAGCAATATTATGGATGCCATCTCGGCGGACGCTGTCGGCAAGTTCCCAGACGGCAATGCCGCCGAGGCGCTGCGTCGTGTTCCGGGTGTGTCTCTAGAAGTGGATCAAGATGAGGGCAGATATATTGTCCTACGCGGGATCAATTCCGCTTTGAATACCGTGACGCTGAACAATCAATTGATCGGTACGCCTTCGGAACAAGGTAACCGTGGCATCGCGCTCGACTCTGTTCCCGCGGATCTGATTGCTCGCCTCGAAGTCGTGAAAGCGGTGACACCTGATATGGATGCTAACGCCATTGGGGGCTCCGTGAATATTGTCACGCAGAGTGCGTTTGATCGTCCGGAAGGCTTTTTCTTCGGCAGCGTGGGCGGCTTCTACGACAATTTTAGCGAACGCTACACGCCGAATGGCAGTTTCAGTTTCGGTCGCACGCTGGGTGGGAATCGCAAGTGGGGCGTGGTGGTGGGCGCCAGCTACTCCATCAAGGAGTTCAATTCGCAAACCGTGAATACACGATCCTGGGCGAAACCGGTGAGCTCTGCAGGCCCTTTGGGGTATTGGGTGCCGCTTACCGAGCAAAGCTACGACTACGAAGTCGAGCGCGAACGCATCGGAGTGAATGTCGCGTTGCAATTCCGCCCGGCGGAAGGTCACGAACTTGCTCTGCGGGTGAATCACAACGAATTCAGTGACGTCGAAGGACGCCAGAGCGTGCTGTATGAGCACGTGCTGGGAACCCTCTCGAATCAGACACCGACCAGCGGAGCCAATAGCCAAGGGCGCGCCTCACGGCAGTTCCGCGACTATCACCAGACAGGGACCATTGATGCCGCCTCGCTTGAAGGGAAGCATCAGTTGAATGATGGCCTCTTCTCCTGGCAGGTGGGAGCGAGTAAAGGGGAACGAGACGTGCCCACACGCGTCGATTGGGAGTACCGCACCGCGAATTCGGCCGCTTTCGCAAGCACCTACGACCTCAGTGGTGACGTACTGGTGATCAAGCCGAACACGAATGCTTATTACGATGCGGCCAGCTATCCTTTCCGTCGCGTGCGTTTCCGTTCGGACGATGAAACCGAAGAGGTCTACTCGGGACAGGTGGACTACAAGCGCGATGTCGTGCTGGCGAATCGTTCTGGTTTCTGGAAGGTGGGTGCCAAGTTTGCCACGCGCGATAAGCGTGACGATCGNNAACCAGAACTACAATCTCGCTTCCGGTGCGGCCAACCTTTTCACCCTCGCTGACGCAGGTTTGTCTACGCCTGAGCCGTCGAGGTACTTCGATGGACTTTTCCGCTATGGTCCAGGCCTGAATCTGGCGGCGAATAAGGCCTACTTCACGGCTAATCCAGGACGTTTCGCTTTGGATAGCGCCTCGACACAGGCCGACTCGCTTTCGGGTGACTTCGATGGCTCGGAGGATGTGTTTGCCGGTTACGGTTTGCTCAGCGTCGATCTCGACAAGACAAAGAACGTCCTAGCTGGTATCCGTTACGAGGTGACGGAGACCTCCTATGGTGCCAACGAGCGCACCCCAGCGGGTCTCTACCGGTGGGTCAAGGGAGGACGTAACTACGACAACTTCCTTCCCGGGGTTCACTTCAATTGGCGTCCAAGCAACAAGTGGGTCGTGCGCGCAGCTTGGACAAACACCCTGAGTCGTCCTAACTACGCGGACCTCGCGCCACGTCGTACAGTCGATGCCATCCAGGATACAGGCGCTACAACCTACGCAGGTTCGATCAGTACGGGTAACCCTGATCTGAAGCCCTACGAGTCGATGAACTTTGACGTCTCGCTGGAATATTACCTGAGCAACTCCGGTATCGCTTCAATCGGTGTCTTCCACAAGAAAATCGATAATCCAGTCTACTCCCGTCAGACATTCCAACAGAACATTGTTTTGGATGGATTGACCTATCGGACCTTGGCGACAACCGCGCCACAGAATGCAGATAGTGGGAAAATCTCGGGCTTGGAATTAAACTATCAGCAGTTCTTCAAATTCCTTCCGTCTCCTTTCGATGGCTTTGGCATCAACCTGAATTATACGGTGACGGATTCTTCGGTGAAGACCTTTTCTCGCGCAGATAAACTGCCCTTCATCAAGCAGTCTGACCGCATCGCGAATGCCGCCCTTTTCTTCGAGAAGTATGGCTGGGAGGCTCGCGTTGCACTGTCCTACAACTCGGACTACCTCGATACGATTGGCTTAGATCGGGAGCAGGACGCCTACATCCGCGGCCGCATGCCGATCGACGCCAAGATCAGCTACCGGATCAATTCAACCTTCAAGGTCTTCGCCGAATTCCTGAACCTGAGTGAAGAGCCTTTGCGGGAATATAATGGTGACCGTCGTCGCGAAAATGACTACGAGATCTATCAGTGGAAGGCGCGCTTTGGCGTGAACTTCACGCTCTGACCGTCATGGCTTCCAGACTGCTTTTGCGTTGGGCAGCTCGCGGGTGGGGCCTGGTGCTCCTCGCGTGTTCCTTGTGGGCAGCACCACCTGAACCGGTTCCGGGTGGATACACGTTCGTGGTGGTGCCCGATAGCCAAAAGTATGTCTGGAAGCGTCCCGAGCTCTACACGCTGCAAACGGGGTGGATCGCAGCCAACGTCGCCAAGTACAACGTGGTGCGTTTGCTGCATGTAGGAGATGTGACTCAGCACAATACCCGTGAGCAGTGGGAGGCGGCGCGGCGGGCGCAT